>CANBSH010000008.1 GCA_947372105.1 Chitinophagaceae bacterium | reverse complement strand
ACGTTTTTCTTTTTCCAAACACAATACCACCTCTGAAATAGATAAGGTGGTAAGCATCCTTACCACCTTATTATAATTTATTAAACTAGCGTAATAAATTATTGAATTCAAAAAGCAAAAATTGATTTCAATTCAAGCTTTATGGATGCCACCCTTTCTTAGGGGCTAAATCTTTTTCCATTTTTTGAACCGCATCAATAATTTGACCACAGGTTAAAATGTCTTGCACAAAAGCCATTTGTTTGCTGGATAAACTATTGGGTTTATTTTGATACGCCAATTCTGCATTAGAAACAAATTGTTCATCACTCATAGGATCTCCTAATGATTTATAATAAGCCACTTCTTGTTTCAAATCTTTCAATAAAGAAGTGGTTGCTTTTTTAGCAATAGTATATTCACCCGCACTATAACTTGCTTGTAAAAATAAATAAGAGAAATAATTATGTTGATTACCGCGATTGGAAGTCATACCATAAGGGAAATTTCTTTCATTCGTTTCACTATCAAATTTTCTTAGCACTTGACGAGCACTATCTTTTTTGCCATCAGCTACTAAAGCTTGTGCAATTTGAGCAACAGCCAAACGCATTGAATTTAAGTGACGTCTATTTTCTTCATCAAAATAAACATTTGGATTTTTAGCATTCCCAAAACTAAACTTAGTCATTACATTTTTATAGGAAGCATCTACATCAATTCCTTGATTTAATACTGGAACTAATTGATATGACAATCCTGTTTGACGTACATATTTGTCTAAGCCTAGCTCCTTTAACTCTTGAGTAGAAGTAAAGCAAACGGGGCGCTTAAATTGAGTCGTTGCAATAATAGAATACATCGCTAATTCATTTTTTAGCAAGTATTGTCTGTTTGGATTAAAGTCAATCAATAATTCATCTACAATATTATCAGTTGGCTTTGCCAATCCTGCAGCAATAGCATTTGCTTTATTCACAGGAACTTTAAACTTATGAGTAGGAAAAATATTTAAAGGCCCATCTTGAGAGGAAACCATGAATTTACCATTCGGATCAGCAATCACGTTTCTGAAGATAGAATCCATATCATGGTAAGTGGTTTCAGAGATGCCAGGAACTGGACTATAATAAGCCACATTTAATTTGTTGCCTGATACTTGTTCTTCGGTAAAAATGACGTCAAATTTGTCGCTTTTATTAATTTTGTAACGCAACTCTTTCATATACCAATCCGACCCTAATAAACTATTTACCACTACACGAACATCTGGGCGGATCCCTTCTACTTCTTGCGCATACCATAATGGGTAGGTATCATTATCTCCAAAAGAAAATAAAATAGCGTTTGGAGGACAACTCTCTAAATAGTTACGCGCTAAATCACGAGGTAATGTTTTTTGACTACGATCATGATCATCCCACTCTTGTTGTGCCATTAAAGAAGGAACTGCTAAAAAGCAAACCACACTCGCTACAATAGCAGCTATTCTTTGATTCATATATTTAGACAACCAAGAAACCACCTGCAATACGCCTAATCCAATCCAAATTGCAAAAGCATAAAAAGATCCTACATAAGCGTAGTCACGTTCACGAGGTTGTAAACTTACTTGGTTCAAATAAAGTATAATCGCTAATCCTGTAAAAAAGAATAACAAGCCTGTCACCACAAAATCTTTTTTATTTTGCTGGTATTGGAAAATAAACCCAATAATTCCTAAAATAAACGGCAACATAAATAAAGTATTATGTGCTTTATTTTGATTCTTAATGCTGTCAGGTAATTTAGATTGATCTCCAAAAATGGTATTATCTATAAATGAAATGCCTGTACTAAAATTACCATCACGAACATTTCCAAATCCTTGCAAATCGTTTTGCTTACCCGCAAAATTCCAAAGGAAGTAACGTAAATACATAAAACCAAATTGGTAATTCGTAAAGTATTTAATATTGTCTCTTAAAGTAGGAGCTTCTCCATCCACCACTCCTGCAAATGCTTTATAGCTGTCCATTTGTCCACGATCATTTTCACCATCCCACATTCTTGGAAATAAATGAGCTGATGGCGCAGAAGTCCAATCTCTTTTGTAATTTTTACCAGACAATTCATAATTGTTTGGAGCTTTTACATATTGATCCCCATTTTCTACGTTATCTACCTTATCTACATAATCCGGTCCAAATAAAATAGGCCAATCACCATATTGTTCACGACCTAAATATCCTACCAAAGTCACTGGATTATCTACATTATACATATCCACCGCAGGGTCTGCATTGGAACGAATCATAGTAGTCACATAAGAGGTATATCCTAATAACATAAATATCATAGACCACACTCCTAATTTTAAAAAGTAGTATCCTTTTTTATTTGCATAATATATTCCAAATCCTAACACGGCAGCCACTAACAGAAAGAAGAAAATGAAACCGCTAAAGAAAGGAAGTCCCATATTATTTACAAAGTTCACATCAAAAGCACCCGCCCATTTAATGGTATATTGAATGACTACTACTTGAATAAACCCTGTAATCACAACCCCCACTAAAAAAGCTATAAAGGCGCCCATAAAACTAGGCTTGTATTGTCTGAAATAATATACCATGACGATTGCTGGAATGGTCAAAATATTTAATAAATGGACTCCAATAGAAATACCCATCATGTAAAAAATAAAGATGATCCACTTATCAGCACCTGGTTCGTCTGCTTTATGTTCCCATTTTAAGATGGCCCAAAAAACCAATGCAGTAAAGAAAGAACTTAATGCATATACCTCACCTTCCGCAGCACTATACCAAAATGAATCACTAAATGTATAAGCTAATGCACCTACAATACCTGCTCCCATAATGGAAATGATTTGGAAACCGGTAGGCTCCGCACCTGATGCTTTCACTACTATTCTTTTCGCAAAATGCGTAATCGTCCAAAATAAAAATAAAATGGTAAACCCACTTGCAAGCGCACTCATTGTATTCACTGCTTTAGCAGCAGTCAAAGGATTGTCACCAAAAAGGATGATAAACAATCTGCCTAATAACACAAACATAGGAGCTCCAGGAGGATGCGGAATTTGTAGTTTATAAGCACTGCTTATAAACTCGCCACAATCCCAAAAACTACCCGTTGCTTCTGTTGTCATAACATATACAGTACAAGCAATTAGGGTTACGATCCAACCTGTCCAATTATTGATTTTTTTGAATTCCATTTTCACCATTTTAGTAGTTGCAAACTTAAACGAAACTAGCCAAAATGGGAAATTAATGACAGGTTTAAGTATATTTTAAGATTTTAAGGTTCCCCTTAGGTTTTTTATCTTTGTGGCCCATGAGCCCAAAACAGTCTGTCGCATTTCACACATTAGGTTGTAAACTGAACTTCTCAGAGACTTCCACCCTTTCTCGACAATTGGAGAAGGAAGGCTTTGAAAAGAAGGCATTTACGGAGGTGGCTGATGTATATGTCATCAATACTTGCTCGGTGACCGAAAATGCCGATAAAGAATGTAGACAATTAGTGAGACGCATTCAAAGACAAGCTCCCGAAAGTTTTGTGGTGATCACTGGCTGCTATGCTCAATTGAAACCTCAAGAAATTGCCGAAATACCAGGGGTAGATTTAGTATTAGGTGCTGCTGAAAAATTTAACCTAGTGCAACATTTGTCTAGTCTCACTAAAGGAGATGCCACTAAAATTTGCAGTTGCGATATTGAAACGGTATCTGGCTTTCATGCTTCTTATTCGGTAAATGACCGAACACGTACTTTCTTAAAAGTGCAGGATGGATGTGATTACAGTTGTACTTTTTGTACCATTCCAATGGCTAGAGGAAAAAGTAGAAGCGATAGTATTCAAAATGTAGTGCAACAATCCATTGAATTAGAAAAAAATGGAGTGAAAGAAATTGTTTTAACTGGAATTAATTTGGGTGATTTTGGTAAGGGAGAAGCCGGCGGAAGAAAACATGAAGAAAACTTTTTTGATTTAGTAAAAGCTTTAGACGCTGAAACAAAAATTCCTCGCTACAGAATATCTTCCATTGAACCGAATCTTTTAACCAATGAAATTATCGAATGGGTAGCCAAGAGTGACCAATTTATGCCTCACTTTCATATTCCATTACAAAGCGGTTCTAATGCAGTCTTAAAATTAATGCAACGCAGATATGCGACCGATTTATACGAAGATAGAATTGCTCAAATAAAAAAATTAATGCCTCATGCATGCATAGGAGTAGACGTCATCGTGGGTTCCCCAGGGGAAACTGAAGCGTATTTTAAAGAGACCATGGATTTTTTACACGCATTAGATATTTCCTATTTGCATGTATTTACGTATTCCGAGAGAGCCATGACAAAGGCTTTGAATATCAAACCGGTCGTTCCTATGCAAGTACGTCACGAGCGTAATAAAATTGCACGTAATTTATCTTATCAAAAATTGCAATATTTCACAGCACAACAAGTGGGACAAACTCGTAAAGTTTTATTTGAATCTCCTAAACTTGTAAAAGATAGTGAAGGATTAATGATGCTAGAAGGATACACCGACAACTATATAAAAGTAGAAACTCCTTACAGACCAGAATGGAGTAATCAAATCATAGATTGGACTTTACAATAGATGAGTTGAATGGGTTATAATTTAAAAAGAGAAATCAAAAATTTTAATTAAAAGAAGAAAATTAAAAAGAGTCTAGTTTGGCAACCTTTTACATCACTGAAATTTCTTCCACTTTAAATTCAACAATCATCATTAAGTTCATAGATTCTAATTGCACGAAGACTGTTTTTTTACTTGCCTTAATAACTTCTCCTCTTTGTCCCATAAATAAACCTTGATTAATAGCCACTTTTGTTTGGGGCGGAATATTAGCCAAATTCACAATCTTTATAGAAGAATTGGCCATTCCTAAATATTTTTTTATCGCATCAATTTCATTGTCACGAATAATGGCTGGTTTTTTTTCAAAATAAAGAAAATTCACTACCCCATTGGTTTCTAGCACTTTTACACGTTCCGTTTGACTAATCTTCACGAAAACGTAGGATCTAAATAAAGGCTCTTCTATAATTTTTTTACGATCAGACCATTGTTTTTCTTTTTTTTGCACTGGACACCAACTTTCTACTCCATGTTGCAATAAGACATCTGCAGTCTTTTTTTCCCATTTCGATTTCGTGTAAATGACATGCCACTTTCTCTCCAATAACTTTTCGTCCACTTTCATAATACTCTTTTAATAAAAATTAACTTCCTTTTTTTGCTATCCAAGTGGGGTTGGGAAATTCACTTAACAATTTACTTGCTTCGCTAATTTGAGGATCTTTTGCGACCATCTTTAACCATGCCTGATATCTATCCTGTTTTGTTTTGTCAGGATTATTATAAAACTTATCGTAATCTGCTTTCATAGGAGCTACCACTAAATTTTCTTTCAACTTTAATCGGTTATCATTTTGTTGCATAACAGATTGCACCTTTTTACGATAAGCCACATATTTATCATACTTCAAATATACAGGTCGATCCATTTGAGTGGACACCCATTCCAAATCTTTCTTAAATAAATTAAGTGCTGTATCCTTTGCAATGCGAGCATTGGCATTGGCAGCAATGGCTGTCACTGGTGCATTATTGGGCCAAATTTGAAATTTAGAACGAATGGTTTCATCCCAAGGCAAAGCTGATTCATTATCTTTTTCACGATACTTTAAAAATTCATAATCATCGGGTAAAATAACGTCAGGAACCACACCCTTTTTTTGAGTAGAGCTTCCTGTGACTCTATAAAATTTCTGGAAAGTTAATTTTACAGCTCCATATTCAGTTTGAATCCCTAAATCATCCAATGGTTTACCAAATGCAACATTACGTTGAACCGTACCTTTACCATAGGTAGAAGTACTTCCCATAATAATGCCTCTCTTATAATCTTGTATGGCCCCTGCAAAAATTTCACTTGCGGATGCACTAAACTCATTCACCATTACCACAATTGGACCATCATATAAAAGACCTGGAGTTTCATCCGATAAAGTTTGAGAACGCCCTTCTCTGTTTCTAATCTGAACAATAGGACCCTGGTCAATTAACAAGCCTGCCATTTGTACCACTTCATATAAAGAACCTCCTCCATTAAATCTTACATCAATGGCGATACCTTTTACTTTTTCCGCCTTCAATTTTTCAATTTCTTTGGCCACATCTTTGGAGCATCTTGGACCATCTGCTCTATCAAAATCAGCATAAAAATCGGGCAATAAAATATAACCATACTTATCTGCCCCTTTTTGTATCACCACACTTCTAGCAAAGCCTTCATCCAAAATAATTTTTTCGCGTATTAATGTAACCACCTTGATACTTCCATCCATTTTACGAATCGTCAATCTTACTTCAGATCCTAAATCGCCACGAATCAATTTTACGGCGTCCTGTGTTTCATATCCTGAAACATCCACTGGCTCTTCAGACCCTTGTGCGATTTTGATAATCACATCATTCACTACTATTTGACCTGATTTCCAAGCAGCCCCCCCGGGTTGAACACTTGCAATTTTAACTCCATTATCATCCTGCGTTAATTGCGCCCCTATTCCATAAAATGTACCACTCATGGATTCAGTGAAAGAACGTTTTTCAATTGGCGCAAAATAATCGGTATGTGGATCCATTAAACTAGTAATTGAATTCAAATACAACTCAAATCTTTTTTCTTTGTCAGTAGTCTTCTCTAACTTATCGAATCTTTTGGTATATTCTTTTTTGATAGCAGCTCTTGTTTCGGATTCGATAGTAGCATCTGTTTTCACCACATACTTTTCTTTGTTTTTATTTTTTTCTCTTTCCTCTATCAAATTACTGTATCTATCTAATGCTTTATATTTTAAAATTTGATACCAATTAGTATATCGGTCTTTCTCGGTTTTAGGGAACACTCTAGTATCCTCATCTAATAATACAGAATCATCTATATTAAAGTCAAAAGGGGTTTCTAAAATCTCTAGAGCCATTTTGCGTACTTCACTTAATCTTTTCTCATACAAAGCATTGGCAGCGGGTTCAAATTTAATATCCGCTCCGTGTATTTCGTCATCCAAAGTAGTCTCATACACAGCCAAGTCATTAATATCAGTTTGTAAAAAAATATTTTTCTCAGGATCCAAGACTTTTATAAACCCTTTAAATACATCCTTAGAAAACTCATCGTCTATTTTTCGAGGGCTATAGTGTTCTGTCTCCAATAAATGGCCAATGGTAGAAAGTAACTTACGATGTCTTATTTCAGGTAATTCTGGAGTCTTATTTTCAAATGTCTTGAACGCAAAAAAAACCGTTCCCAAAATGATTACAGTGGCAAAAACCTTCCACTTGTTGTGTTGAATATATGTCATAATGTTTCGCATCTATTAATTCAAAAATAGCGTAAAATGGGTTTGAAAGTAGCTATTTTGTATAAAGGGCTTGATTTTACCATAAAATTATAAAAACACTAAAAACTATTTTCATTCCTCCTTAAAATTACCTTATTTTTGCCCCCCAAATGGAGGGCGTAGCTCAGTAGGTTAGAGCGACAGTTTGTGGCACTGTAGGCCGTGGGTTCGAGACCCATCGTTCTCCCCCTTTAAAACCTATCCCTTAACCCGGATAGGTTTTTTTACAAAACAGATATATGCAATTCATCTTGCTGCCTTTTATGGTTGGAATTTTTTCCTGGTTCCTAGTTTGGTTCTTGGTCAAAATGCTTTTTTTCCCAAAGTTCCCTTTTACTATTGGAAGCTTTCAATGGGAAGCGCCATTTGTTCAATTGATAAAGCAATTGCCGGTTGAAGAAATTTTACTTTCTCAATCCGCTCAAAGTTTTAAATCTCTTACTCCTTTTGTGGATCAACAATTAGACCATTTTTTTCAACATACTATCAAAGAAAAACTTCCTATGATTTCCATGTTTATTGGAGAAAAAACAGTGGGGGAATTAAAATGGGTATTCATGCAGGAATTAGAACAATTATTTCCTACCCTGCTCGAAAAACTCACTGCTCAAAATGTGGAAGATTTGCATAAAAAAATGAGTCTTTCGTTCCTCAAAACACTGGAACTGAAATTGTTATTGGCCACGCGTACCATAAGATGGGTCGCTCTTGGATGGGGTATCATTTGGGGACTCCTCATCGCATTTATTTTACCCCATTTTTAAACGAACACATTCTTTTGACCCAATCGTCATTAAACACCTTTACCGCTTATACAATCTAGTTACCTTTCTTAGAGAATATGATTGATATTTGCAAACTCAAATAAACTCAAGGGATCAATGCCCATCCAATAAGTATGAAAAAGATAATATTATTTGCATTTTTGTTTTGCGCTACTCAACTAAATAGTTTTGCCCAATACCCAACTGGAGCTGCAAAAGCTGCTGGTGGAAACATGAATATGGGTCGATTTTATGGAAAAATAGTAGACGGCAATAAGAAAGGAATTGAAGGTGCTACTTTACAAATAAAAGGAAGCAAGTTTGATCCTGTAACTAAGAAAAGTACCGAAACTATTTTAGGTACCCAATTAAGTGCATCCAATGGTGATTTTAGTTTTGAAAACTTACCCATTATGGGCAATTTCAAGTTGAGTATTTCTGGTATTGGATTTAAAAAATTAGATAAAACCATCAGCTTTAATGTTAAAATGACGCCTGGTCAAAACATGCAGGATATGATGGCTGCAGTGGATAAGGATTTGGGGAATATTAAATTAGAAGAATCAGTGAATGATTTACAAAGTGTCACTGTCACAAGCACTGCTCGTCCACAATTTGAAATGGGAATTGATCGTAAAATATTTAACGTAGATAAAAACATCATGAGCACCGGCCAAACTGCGGTAGAAGTGATGAAAAGCATTCCTAACTTAAATGTAGATATTGATGGCAACGTCACTTTACGAAATGCCACTCCTACGTTATTAATTGATAATCGTCCTACTACTTTAACGATGGATCAAATTCCTGCGGACATTATTGATAGAGTGGAAATTATCACGAATCCATCAGCAAAATATGACGCTTCTGGTGGAAACGCTGGTATCTTAAACATTGTCTTAAAGAAAAATAAGAAGAATGGATATAATGGTGGCGTAAGAACAGGCGTTGATATGCGAGGAAAATTTAATGGCGGTGGTGATATGAATGTAAGAGATAGCAAATTAAACTTCTCTGTAAGCGCGAATATCAATGGCCGTAAATCAGTGAATACTAATACCACGGTTCGTAATATCCTTGGAAATTCTATTCCTACCGAAGTAACTACAATCAATAATAGCACCGGTAATGGATCCTTTAATTTTTATCGTGCTGGAATGGATTATTTACCAGATAATCGTAATACTTTTTCTTTGTATGCTAATATTATGCAAGGAGATATGGGTTCTTCGGGAGATCAATCTATTGATAGCGTAAAATCTGGAGTGCATAAAGCTTATACAATCACCAACAGCAATAATTTTGATTTCTTAAATAAAGGAGCACAATTAAGTTACAAGCATTTGTTTGCCGAGAAAGGACATGAATTATCTGCAGACTACAATTATAACGAAAGTAATAGCAATAGTTGGTCTGATATTAAATACCCCAACTTTCCTACTTTAAATCAAAAGAGTAATGGCGTTGGCAATAGCAAAAATTATACTACCAACATTGATTATACACGTGAATTCGCAGGTGATGTGAAATTTGAAACTGGTATGCGTATAAACATTAGAGACGAACATAGTGGCCGAGATCAATTTAGAAATAATGTGTTCTTAAGTAGCATCAGTAATAAATATAAATATGGTGAAAGTATTTCTGCTGGATATATTAATTTAAGTGGCAAAAAAAATAATATTAGCTATCAATTAGGTTTAAGAGGTGAAAGTCGAACTTTCACAGTAGATGTTCAAAATAATGCAGGTAAAGATTCTCTTCATTTTAAAACATCTCTCCCTATCTCCTTATTCCCTAGTGCGTTTGTAACCTATAAATTGAATGACAAAAATGATCTTCAATTAAATTACTCCAAACGTATTAATGCTCCTAACTTTTTTCAATTACAACCTTTCCCAGATTATAGTGATCCTCAAAATATTTCGGTGGGTAACCCAGGCTTAAAACCACAGTTCACTCATTCTATCGAAATCAATTACAATAACGCCTATAAAAAAGGATCTAATTTATTAGTGAGCGCTTATTATAAATACAGCACCGATTTAATCACCAACTATATTTATAAAGCCATCAACCCTTCGACCAATGATAGTGCTTATTATAGTTCTTATATCAACGCGAACACTGCTGTTACTTATGGTTTAGAAATAAGCAATAAAACTGCAGTTGCAAAATGGTGGGATTTAAACTTAAGCTTTAACTTATTTAATTCTTCTATACAAGCAACTATACCAGGTCAAAATGTAGATAATAATTTAACGAGCTGGTTTAGTAAAATGAATAATACTTTTAAACTACCCAATGGATATTCGATTCAGTTTAGTGGTCAATACCAAGCTAAAACTATCTTACCTCCAGGCGGTGGTGGAAGTGGTGGTGGTGGTGGCCGTGGTGGTGGAGGAATGGGTGGTGGTGGATTTGGCGGTCCACAATCTACTGCGCAAGGATATAACTTCCCTTTCTATGATTTCGATATGGCCTTTAAAAAAGATTGGACTTTATCAGGTGGTAGAACTGCAAGCTTATCTTTGAGTGTGAGTGATGTTTTCAAAACTAGAGTGAATAAAACTTATTCCGAAAGCCAATACTTTATTCAAAATGTAACTAGAATAAGAGACCAACAATTCTTTAGGTTAAACTTCTCTTATCGCTTTGGTAAATTTGATGTCAACTTATTACGTAGAAAAAATAATAAGATGGAAGACGGCGGCGCCATGGATCAAATGCAACAGTAAAATTTATTTCTAAAAATAATAGAAATCTAAAGCCCATAGATAAGCTTACTCGAAAAGAAGTTTATTTATGGGTTTTTCCTTGCAACATAGGCACAAAAGAAAACTCATCAAAGGATTCCTTCTTTGCAGTTCCATCGCGCTTTTTAGTGAGTCTTAGCATACGTTGAGCTGTTTCTGACTCATCTACAGGAATCACCATTTGACCTCTTACTTTGAGTTGTTCCCATAATTTTTCGGGAATAGTAGGGGCCGCTGCAGTGATTAATATTTTATCAAAAGGAGCTAAATTAGGAAGCCCCTCAAATCCATCCCCAAAAAAGAAATGTATATCTGGATAATTTTCTTTGAAAATATATTTTGGAGTTTGATCAAATAATTGTTTTTGTCTTTCGACTGTATACACTTTCGCCCCCATCTCGGCAAGCACTGTGGTTTGATACATACTTCCTGTTCCAATTTCAAGTACTTTATCCCCTTTTTTTATTTGTAATAGCTGAGTTTGATAAGCCACTGTGTAGGGTTGTGAAATAGTTTGATTCGCTGCAATTGGAAATGCGCGATCCTCATAAGCAATTTTATCAAATGCTGAATCTAGAAAAAAATGTCTTGGGATATTTCCAATAGCCGCTAATACCCTTTCATCGGTAATTCCCTTTTCTTGTAATTGTTGAACCAATTGCCTTCTTAATCCTTTATGTAAATAAGCGTCTTCTAATTTTCGCATGCCTTGATTTTAATGTAACTGCATGTCTGCAATAATACCTTTTATTTTATCCTGCAATATCGCATAAGTAGCATCAAATGCAGCATCATCAGTCAATGTGGTATGCACACTAAAATAAAATTTTATTTTAGGCTCTGTACCCGATGGTCTTGCCGAAACTTTACTCCCATCCTGAGTGATAAATTGCAACACATTGCTTTTAGGTAAATTGATTTTCCAAGACTCCCCTGTCAATAAATTTTTACCCGCTTGTAATTCATAATCTAATAATATTTCAACTTTAGAGCCATTAATAGTAGCAGGTGGTGCTTGTCGATAGCCTTCCATCATGGCTTTGATTTCTTGTTGCCCATTCATCCCTTTTTTAGTGATACTTATTAATGTTTCATAATAAAAACCATATTGAATATACAACTCAATCATTTTATCAAACAAAGATTTCCCTTTGCTCTTCTCATAAGCAGCCATTTCACAAAGCAATGCCACAGCACTAATCGCATCTTTATCTCTAATTTGATCTCCAATCATTAATCCAAAACTTTCTTCTCCCCCAATCACATAATTTTCTTTGTCTTCTTTTTCCTTAATTAATTCGGCGATCCACTTAAATCCAGTTAATACATTATAGCAATTCACTTCATTTTGCTTCGCTACTTCATTAATCATTTCGGTAGTAACAATAGTAGTAATCACCATATCATTGGGCTTTGCAATACCCTTTGCTTTTCTAGCTTCCATCATATAGGCAAAGGCCAACACTGCAGTTTGATTCCCATTCATTAACACCCACTCCCCTTTATGATTCTTAACGCCAATTCCCACTCTATCTGCATCAGGATCCGTTCCTAATAAAATATCTGCATCCAATGCTTTCGCTTTTGCCAACCCCATACTCATGGTTTCGCTTTCTTCAGGATTTGGATATTTTACCGTAGGAAAATTTCCATCAGGATTTGATTGTTCTTCTACCACAGTTACATGGGTAAATCCAAATTCCTGAAGCACTTGAGGCACTAAAGTAATTCCTGTACCATGAATGGGTGTATAAACTATTTTTAAATCATGTTGTTGCGCGATGACTTCGGGATAGACACTTAAGGATTTCAACATTTTAATATAAGCGACATCCATATCCCTTCCCATCAATGAAATAAGAGCCTCTCCTCCATTCCATTTCACATCATCCACCGATTGAATAGCTTCTACTTCTGTAATGACATTTTTATCATGTGGCGGCACTAATTGTCCTCCATCATTCCAATAAGCTTTATAGCCATTGTATTCTTTAGGATTATGCGAAGCAGTACAAACCACGCCAGCTTTGCATTTCAAATAACGAATAGCGAAGCTTAATTCAGGAGTTGGTCTTAGTGTTTCAAATAAATAAACCTGAATGCCATTGGCTGCAAATACTTGTGCAGTTGTTTCTGCAAAAAATCTTGAATTATTTCGGCTGTCATGTCCTATGGCTACCGCTATTTTTTCACCTGGATATGTTTTTAATAAATAATTAGAAAAACCTTGTGTTGCCATTCCTATGGTGTACTTATTAATTCGATTCGTACCTACACCCATAATACCTCTTAACCCCCCTGTTCCAAATTCTAAACTTCGATAAAAAGAATCTTCTAACTCTTCCTTATTATTTGATTGCATCTCACGAATGGCTTGCTGGGTGGCTGCATCATAATTACCCTCCAACCAAGATTTTACATTCTCTTCAATTTGCTGACTCATAGCTGTTTATTTAATGATCTCTATTTTCTCTACGAAATAAAGCCTTTAATGGCAATTTTAAGAAATATTAGCAATACCACCAATTTGCTTATTCGCTTTTATTGGTATTAATGTTTAAATTTGATTTTTGAAGTATGAATAAAAGAGGCTTATTATTAATATTAGGATGGGTTTTAAGTGCACAGCTTTGTTTTGCGCAACATAATGATACCATTGTCTTTAATAATCAAACAATAATATCAAATACTACCGATTCATCTACCTTATTTAAAAAACGCCTTTCACTCGTTACAAAATTACAAACTTTAGGCTATGGAGGGTCATTACTTGCTTTAAATCAAGCTTGGTATGCGAATTATCCTAGAAGTAGTTTTCATTTTTACAATGACGGTGGGGAATGGCTGAAAATGGATAAAGTAGGTCATGCTTATACAGCTTATCAATTAAGTCGAATTGGACATACTTCCTGGCAATGGGCGGGAGCTTCCCCCAAAAAAGCAATTCTTTACGCTAGTTTAACAGGTATTGGATATCAAACGATCATTGAAACTTTAGATGGATTTTCAAGTCAATGGGGTTGGAGTTGGAATGATATGGCAGCAAATACATTAGGCACAGGAATTTGGGCGAGCCAACAATGGGCCTGGGGAACACAAAAAATAAGGCTCAAATTTAGCGCTCATTATAATAAGTATACAGATCCACAATTAGAAGCCAGAACCAACCAGTATTTTGGCAGTTTTTTACCCGAAAGATTACTCAAGGACTATAATGCCCAAACTTATTGGCTAAGTGCTAATGTTCATTCTTTTTTACCCCAAACCCCAGCCCCTAAATGGCTCAATATTGCTATTGGTTATGGAGCAGAAAATATGTTTGGAGGCTATAAAAATAGTTGGACCACTTCCACGGCATTTATAGATAGGCCCGACATTAAAAGATACTCCCAATGGTATTTGTCTTTAGATGTTGATTTTGAAAAAATTCCTACTAAAAGTAAGGCAGTCAAATCTTTACTATTTGTTTTAAACGCAATCAAATTCCCTGCTCCTACTTTACTACTTTCTAATGGTAAAATATCTAGTCAATGGCTATATTACTAATAATTTAGTTTTTTGTGATTTTTGAATGAACCAACCCTCAAATGATTTAATTTTAGGTATTCTTTTAACCACAATTATGGAACTATTCAGCCAACTATTTTTTTTGATCATCACCCTCGTGGCGATTGGATGGTTTGCAAAGAAGTTAATGGGGATTCGAAGTACTATTTTATTAGGTAAACCATTTGACGCTTATGATCAACCTATGCGAAGGTGGAAAAATGTTTTGTTACTGGCTTTAGGGCAAAAAAAGATGTTTCGTAAGCCCTTAGTGGCATTCATGCACTTAATAGTCTACGTTGGTTTCATAGTCATTAATATTGAATTACTAGAAATTATAGCTGATGGGATTTTGGGAACACATCGTGTTTTCGAAAAACCATTGGGAGCCTACTATCCCTTTTTAATTAACAGCTTTGAAATACTTGCGGTATTAGTGTTGGCGGCCTGTATTATATTTTTAGTGCGTCGAAATATTTTAAAAATAAAAAGATTTTTAAGTCAAGATTTAAATGGTTGGCCTCGCTCTGATGCGAACTATATATTGATCGTGGAAATTATTTTAATGACTCTTTTTTTAACCATGAATGCTACAGAAGTAAACACTTCCTTTATTGTTTCTTCTCATTTGAAAACATATTTTACCTCTTCTTTTTCATATGATCAACTGAACCTCATTGAACATACCGCTTGGTGGATACATATTATTGGGATTTATGCTTTCATGAACTACTTGCCTTACTCAAAGCATCTTCATATTATACTTGCATTTCCTAACGCCTATTATGCGCCATTAGAACCCAAAGGAACAATGCATAATATGACTTCCATTCAAAATGAAGTGTTGTATGCCATGCAACCAGAACTTGCCCCTAGCAATGCAGTGGCTCCAGATAGTTTTGGTGCTAAAGAAGCTACCGATCTTACTTGGAAAAATTTAATGGACGCTTATAGTTGCACCGAATGTGGAAGATGTTCCATGGCCTGCCCTGCAAATGCCACAGGCAAATTATTGAGCCCCCGAAAAATTATGATGTCTACCAGAGATAGAATGGAAAGCATTGCAAAAAATATAACTCAAAACAAGCAATTTATTCCAGATGGTAAAACCCTTCTACATGATTATATCACAGTGGAAGAATTAAGAGCATGTACTACTTGTAATGCTTGTGTGGAAGAATGTCCTGTAAGTATTTCTCCCATGGATATCATTTTAGAATTACGCCGTTCTCTTATCATGGAGGAAAGCAATGCTCCTTCAGAATGGAATAGCATGTTTAGTAATATAGAAAACAATTTTGCGCCATGGAAATTTTCTCCAGATGATAGAGATGCATGGACAAAGCAAGATTAAAATAAAAGTATATGAAGGTGAATACAATGGCAGAAATGATGGCGAGTGGACAAACACCCGATATTTTATTTTGGGTGGGTTGTGCTGGAAGTTTTGATCAAAGAGCACAAAAGATTACGAAAGCTTTTGCTTTTATTTTAGAAGCTGCCGGAATCAACTATGCCATCTTAGGAAAGGAAGAAGCATGCACTGGCGATCCAGCCAGACGAGCAGGTAATGAATTTATGTTTCAAATGATGGCTTATCAAAATATTCAAACATTAAATGGATATGGTATACAAAAAATTGTGACCACCTGCCCTCATTGTTTTAATACCTTAAAAAATGAATACCCCGCTCTTGGAGGTAATTACGATGTAATTCATCACACACAATTATTACAAGAACTCATTGAATCAGGAAAAATAAAAATAACAGATAGTAATGAATGGGCTGGAAAAACCATCACATATCATGATAGTTGTTATTTAGGAAGAGCCAATGGCATTTATGAAGCACCCCGAAAAGTATTAGAAAGTTTATCCATAGAGTTGAAGGAAATGAAGAGATGTAAATCTAACGGATTATGCTGTGGTGCTGGTGGTGCGCAAATGTTTAAAGAAGAAGAAAAAGGAGATCTAAGAATCAATACCGAAAGAGCCAATGAAGCTATAGAAACCAAGGCAAATTGTGTCGCGAGCGCCTGCCCTTTCTGTAATACCATGCTTACTGATGGTATCAATAATCGAACAGAAACTACTAACACTTCAGTGTTAGATATTGCTGAAATAGTAGCACAAGCCATTCAATAAATTAAATATTATGACAGTCCATTTACCCAATATATTACCCGCAAATTTTCATCCGCAATCCAAAGTATGGATATATCAAGCGAATCGAACATTTACCATGAATGAGATCTTTGATATTGAACCACTCTTGGAAAATTTTGTGGATCAATGGAAAAGTCATGGCGCTCCTGTAAAAGGTTTTGCAACTATCTTATACGGTCAATTTATTATCATGATGGCAGACGAAAGTGTGACCACTGTGGGCGGTTGTAGTACCGATAGTTCCGTACATATTATAAAACAGATCGAAAAACAGTTTGGTCTTCAAATGTTCAATAGAGAACTACTTGCTTTTTGGATCAAAGATACAGTACAAACAGTTCCTTATACACAAGTGAGTTATGCAATTGAAAATGGCATATTATCAAATGACAGTTTATATTTTAACAACTTAGTAAATAATAAAGCAGATATGGAGGCTCAATGGCTACAACCCCTATCTGAAAGTTGGTTAGGTAAGAAATTTATAAAATAAAAATAATGAGTAGTTTAAAAGTATACGCCATCCCCAATTGCAATACCGTAAAAAAAGCATTAGACTGGCTCAAAGCTCATAAAGTATCTTACGTATTCCATGATTACAAAAAATTAGGAATCACAGCCACATTATTACAACAATGGAGCAAACAAGTTGGCTGGGAAAGCTTACTCAATAAAAAAGGAGCCACTTGGCGACAATTAGATCCTAAAGTGCAAGCTAGCATTACAACACAAAAGGCAGCCATCGCTCTCATGATGGAAAAAACATCTATTATTAAAAGACCATTAATAGAAAAAGACAGCCTCATTATCGCATTAGGCTTTGACGAAGCTGAATACAAAAAAGCCTTGAAGTGATTCAAGGCTTTTTTAGCTAAAACTGCTCCTTCCCAAAATTGCGACAAGGAAATCAATCCTTTGGCTATTTTTTACTCATGTTATTTTTAGCGATTTGAACAATTGCAAATAGTTCAAATACTACCCCAGACAAAATAAATGCATAACGTATTGAATTATCATTTGATTCGATAGTTACAAATACTCCTATCAAAACTAATACAATGCCCATTGTTAAAAAAAGTAATGTTTTTTTCATTTTGAATTTTTTATTATTGAATAATCCCCGTGCACTTTAAAACTGCAAAAGCTAAATATGATATTGCACATGGATTAAAGCTACAAGCAAAATCGCAGAAAGTGTCTTCTTCGCATGTTTTTTTTGCTTCTCTATAAAAATTATCAAATTGCGCTTTTGTACAATTCCATAATGCTGTACTTCGATTATTTTCTAAATTTATTGGAGGAAATTCGAATGAGCGTATTTGTTGTTTAAATACAATTTTATTATTAACATATTGATCATTAAATAGTTCATTGCCTGATAAATCTTTAAATATAATACTACCAGTTCCGAAACTTGATTGATTCATCTTGCTTAAAAATCGAAATAATGATAAATGTGTTTTAGACTTTGACTCATAAACAAAAAATAAATCTTTTATTTCACTAGTATCATTTAAGAAATTGACTTGCAAGCCTAATAAATCAGGAAGCCCTTTAAATATAACCTTCTTAATAGTTACATTTGAAAAGTCAATGTCTTTCAAAAAGGCGCTTTCCACTTTTTGAAAGACTAAATACAAGGAATCATTCTCATTTATAAACACAGATTTTTCAATGGTAGGTAGAGATTTGAAAATAGAAACCTCCAATTCCACCTTTGTGTTTAAAAGCAATAATTCTGATTTTTTACAGCTACTTAAAAAAAATAGCATTAAGATGGAGACATTAACAAACAAAGTGAGTCTGAAAACTGATTTCATTTTTTTCATATATTTAAGTTTAAGGATCAAATATATTTTTATAGAAAAATCAATAATGCAGTTTTAATTCAATGAAATTAACATGTATTTGTACCCCCTATTAAAAAAGCCTTGAAGTGATTCAAGGCTTTTTTAATATTTAATTATGGGTAAACTTTCGGTTACTTCAAATTTGATTTTAAGAAGCTATCTAAGGCATCCCCTCTTAAATCTTTCGCAATAATTTTTCCATTTGGATCTAGTATAAAACTTGCTGGAATACTTTGAATTCCAAATTGAACTGCCACGGCATTATTCCAATATTTTAAATCACTCACATGTGTCCAGTTTAAACCATCTTTTTTAATGGCTTCTAACCACTTTGCTTTATCCTGATCTAAACTCACACTTAGAATGGTAAAATTTTTGTCTTTGTATTGGTTATAGGCTTTTACTACATTTGGATTTTCGGCACGACATGGCCCACACCAACTAGCCCAGAAATCAACTAGTACATATTTACCTCTAAAAGAATTTAAGCTTACTAATTTCCCGTTCACGTCATTTTGCTTAAACTCGGGCATCACTGAACCAATTTTTCCAAATCCAGCACTCGCTAATGTTTTATTAATCACATCTGCGAATGGTCCTTTTTTTGCATCCCCACCTAATGCTTCATAAAAATTTCCTAACTCCTCTTTTACTGCTGGAAATATATTAGCAAATTGGAATAAGAAAAAAGTAGTTACTGCAGATTGGCTATTGGCTTTACTTAATGCAATATAAGTATTTATTAAATCACTTGACTGTTTTTCACCCACTTGTGCAATGGAATCCTTTGTTGCTTGATTTTTTTCAACTTGCACTGCTTGCAATGATTTAAAGTAAGCTTCCATTTTAGGATTTAAAGCCCCCATAAAATTTTGGTAGATACTATGTGTAGGAGATCCTGCATAATTAAGTGTTGCTACAGATAAAATATCTCCAGTAATGCTCAAATTTTCATTGCTTAAAAACAAGGGTAGTTTAACCGCAGCTAGATTGGGCGCTAAACCAGTCCCAGAAAATCCTACTACAAATATGCCTGGGAATTCGGTGGTGGCTTTCAAATTAAATTTTCCGCCTACCACTTTATCAGTTGAGACTTCTTTATTAGCCATTCCATCTAATAAAGTAATAACTGTGTTATCTGGAATATTTTTTATGTCTCCTTTAATAGTTAAACCTTGCGCAGTAGCGGCAGTAAATGCCATTAAAGCGATCGCATTGAATAGAAATTTTTTCATGTACATTTTTTGATTTTTCAAGTACCAAATATAGGATTTACTTTTTATGTCTTTGTGCTAAAATTTCAACCACATCCTTTAAAGTATACCCCTTTGCTTGTAAAAGGATTAAATAGTGAAATAACAGGTCGGCAGATTCGTTCAGAAACAGCTCTTTATTGTCGTCTTTTGCCTCTATCACCATCTCTACCGCTTCCTCTCCTACTTTTTGAGCTATTTTGTTAACTCCTTTTGCAAATAAGCTCGCCACATAAGAGCTTTCAGCAGCTGCTGTTTTCCTATCTGCAATTACTTTTTCAAGAATATCTAAGAAATTAGGATCATTGGATTCACCCCAACAGGTTCCAGTTCCTTCATGACAAACAGGCCCCAAAGGTTGTGCCTGAATGAGTATCGTATCTTGATCACAATCCAATTGCATGGAAACAAAATTTAAAAAATGACCACTTTCTTCCCCTTTAGTCCATAGTCTGTTTTTTGTCCTACTATAAAATGTTACTTTTTGTAGGGCTATAGTAGCATCTATTGCTTCTTGATTCATAAACCCAAGCATTAAAACTTTCCGAGTTTGTGCATCTTGTACGATGGTTGGCACTAATCCATCTGAATATTTATTAAAATTGATTATCATAATGAAGTTTTATTAAAAGTTTTATAGTTTTAAATTATAAGTTACTTTTTTTATTTATTAGTTGTTTTCTTTATTAGTTGTTTACTTTATTAGTTTTTTTTGTTTTAAGGAATGGTTGATTTAATTGTTATTTATTATTTATAAACGAATTGCAATTCCCTTTATAGCTAAATATTTTTTTAAATCCGGAATGGCTATTTCTTTATAATGAAAAATACTAGCCGCTAATGCGGCATCTGCTTGGCCACTTGTGAATACATCAAAAAAATGCTGCTCATTGCCACCGCCGCCTGAAGCAATAATAGGCACTGGCAAAGTACTAGCCAATTGCGATGTGATATCCAAAGCAAACCCTTGTTTGGTGCCATCATGATTCATGGAAGTTAATAAAATTTCACCTACTCCTAAATCAACTGCTTCTCTTGCCCAATCTTTGACCAAACGATCTGTTTTCGTGCGACCACCATGCAAATACACATACCACTCACCATCAGCTTCTTTTTTTGCATCAATCGCTAAGACTACACATTGACTCCCAAAATTTTTTGCAATCAATTCAATTAGGGTTGGCTTTTCAAAAGCGGCAGTATTGATTGAAATTTTATCCGCCCCATTTTGTAATAATACGCTTACATCTTCCACCGATTTTATCCCACCTCCCACTGTAAATGGAATATTAATACGATGTGCAATTTTATTCACTAATTCACTTAAAGTCTTTCTTTTTTCTACAGTAGCAGTAATATCCAAAAAAACTAGTTCATCCGCCCCTTGCGCAGCATATAATGCAGCTAATTCCACAGGATCTCCTGCATCTTTAATCGCTTCAAAGTTAACACCCTTTACAGTGCGTCCATCTTTAATATCCAAACAGGGTATGATTCTCTTTGTTAACATTATAATAAATTAAAATCAGAGAGTTGTTTTAAACTAATCTTGTTTTCATAAATTGCTTTCCCCACAATAGCACCCGAACATCCAATGGTTCTTAAGGCTTCTAAATCTAATAATTGACTTACACCTCCACTAGCAATTAATTGCAAAGTGGGAAATTGTTTGATTATTTTTTTATACAATTCTATAGAAGGGCCTTGTAGCTTTCCGTCTTTTTGAATGTCGGTACAAAAAATTTGCGACACCCCTTTGTCCATATAGGATTGCACAAACGCTATAATATCAATATTTGTCTTTTCAATCCATCCGCCAATGGCAATTTTTTCCTCGTATACATCTGCCCCTAACAAAAAGGTATGCGCTCCAAACCTGGACAACCATTCTTCAAAAACTAAGGGACTTTTCACTGCCAAACTTCCAATAGTTGCAAAAGTTGCCCCTGTATTTAAAACCGTTTTTAAAGTGGCTTCAGTTTTGATGCCCCCACCAAAGTCAATTGTCAAGCCAGTTTTATTCGCAATTTTTTCAAGTACTTTCCAATTGACTACTTCCCCTGCTTTAGCCCCATCCAAATCCACTAAATGCAACCTATTTAATCCAATACCCTCAAAAGTTTTGGCCACTTCCAAAGGATCTTCATTGTAAATTATTTTTTGCGCATAATCACCTTCGGTTAATCTAACACATTTACCTTCTATAATATCTATGGCTGGAATGAGTTGCATTTAGAGTTTCTTGTTTATATGTTTAAAAAGTTTTGTAAAATTTGCTCTCCAATAGCCGCAGATTTTTCTGGATGAAATTGAACTCCATAAAAATTGTCCCTATGCAATGCACTACTATACTCTTGAATATATTGAGTGGTGGCTATGGTATACTTACTTAATTCTGCATAATAACCATGCACAAAGTAAGCATAACTGTTTTCTGGAATATCTTGAAACAAACCCGTTTTTAGTTGAGTAATATTGTTCCATCCCATTTGCGGAACTTTTATACTTGATATTTTGGGCACAAAGTATTTTACCTCATTATCAAAAATACCTAAACAAGTAGTATCGTTTTCCTCAGAATGAGCACACATTAATTGCATTCCCAAACAAATTCCAAGCACCGGTTGTTTTAAATTTTGAAGTACCACATCCAACTTCCTTTCACGTAAATATTGCATAGCGGTACTCGCTTCTCCCACTCCAGGAAAAATAACTTTATCTGCTTTTTGAATTTGCTCCACATTATCTGTGACCAATGCAGAGACTCCAATCCTTTCTAATGCATACAAAACAGATTGAATATTTCCGGCATTATATTGTACAATTGCTATATTCATAATGAGGGTGTTAACCCAATACTTGTTTTAGGAAATTTTTAGTAGTGTCCTCTATAGAATCTCCTTTGGATAATGCTTTAATATAAGCAGAACCTATAATCGCTCCCTGTGCATATTTGTTCACTGCTTCAAAACTAGCTTTATCTTTAATGCCAAACCCCACTAATAAAGGATTTTTCAAAGACAATGCTTGTAATTTTTGCAGGTATTCAGCTACTTTATTAAAATCGGTATCCTTACCTGTTGTAGCAGAAGAACTCACTGCATATAAAAAACCCGAACTCAAACTGTCTAATTTTAAAATACGGTCTTCTTTGGTTTCCGGAGTCACTAAAAAAATAAAATCTAAGCCATATTGTTGAAAGAGCCCCTGATATTGATTTTCAAATTCAAATTGAGGTAGATCAGGTAAAATAAATCCATCAATCCCCACCTCCTCTGCTTTTTGACAAAAGGCTTCAATGCCATATTGAAGTATCGGATTTAAGTAACCCATTAAAACAACAGGGATGTGAATCGTTTTCCTCATGTCTTTTAATTGTTCAAATAAAACCGAAATAGTCATTCCATTTTCTAAAGCTATATGACTACTTTGTTGAATCACTTCTCCATCTGCTAAAGGATCACTGTAGGGCATTCCGAGCTCGATAATATTTGCCCCATTTTTTTGAAGACTTTCCATGACTTCCATAGTACTTTGCAATTGCGGATACCCTGCTGTGCAATACACATTTAAAACTTTGCTTTTTTGTTGGTCAAATAAGGTGGATAATCTGGACATATTGAATGAATATATGGATTTGAAAACTAGTTAAGTTTTATGTAATGAATTTTTATAAGTACTGCATGTAAGTAGATAAATCTTTATCCCCTCTTCCACTCAAACAAACTATAACGACGTCAGTTGGTTTTAATCCTAGTTTAGGTAATACCGAAAACGCATGAGCTGTTTCTAAGGCTGGAATAATACCTTCCGTTTTAGAAAGGTGGAAAGCAGATGCCAACGCTTCCTCATCGGTGGCACTTAAAAAAGTACCTCTTTTGCTTTCATATAAAAAAGCATGTAAAGGCCCGATGCCTGGATAATCCAAACCTGCGGATATACTATGTGGTTCAGTCACTTGTCCATCTGCAGTTTGCATGATTATACTCTTACTGCCATGTAAAATACCAGGAGTACCTAATTGTGTAGTGGCAGCACTCATTCCAGAATACACCCCATGTCCTGCCGCTTCAACCGCAATTAATTGGACAGACAACTCATTCAAGTAATGATAAAAAGCACCTGCCGCATTGCTTCCTCCTCCTACACATGCCACCACATGCGTAGGTAATTCAGTACCAGTTTGCTCTAATAATTGTGTGCGCATTTCGGCACTAATTACACTTTGAAATTTTGCAACCATATCTGGGTAAGGATGAGGGCCTACAACACTTCCAATAATATAATGCGTTTCATTAGGTTCATTAATCCAAGCTCTTATAGCTTCATTGGTCGCATCCTTTAAAGTTTTGCTACCGCTTTTAGCAGGCACCACGGTAGCACCTAACATTTTCATACGAGCTACATTGGGCGCTTGTCTTTCAATATCTTTTTCACCCATATACACCACACAATCCATTCCTTTTAAGGCACATACGGTAGCAGTCGCAACGCCATGTTGTCCGGCACCCGTTTCTGCAATAATTTTCTTTTTACCTAAACGTTGTGCTAATAAAATTTGGCCAATGGTATTATTAATTTTATGCGCTCCAGTATGACATAAATCTTCTCTTTTTAAATAAATGATTGCGCCTAATTCTTGACTTAATCGTTCTGCTTTAAATAAAGGGGTAGGACGACCCACATAATCTTTCAACAATGCATGGAATTCCTTTTGAAAATCAGGATCCTGCAAAATTTGCAAATATTGATTTTTTAATGTTTCTACATTGGAAAATAACATTTCGGGGATATATGCACCTCCATAATTACCATAGTACCCTTCTTGATTGGGTGTTTGAAAATCAATCTCTTTGTTAACTATTGACATCTTGTATAAATTTTTTAATTTTCTCGATTTGTTTAATACCTGGTTGCCCTTCAAATTGACTATTTAAATCAACCCCTAACATAGTTTTACCTGCTTTGGTTCCTGCCATAACATGAATTCCTTGCACATCATTGATACCTATTCCGCCACTTAAGAAAAAAGGAGTTGGTATAGATGCAATTTTAATAATTTCCCAATTAAAATGTTGTCCTGTGCCACCATACCATTGACTATCGGTATCAAATAAAAAGTAATCCACTACAGAAACATAATTTTCAAAATTTGGAAATATATCACCCACTCTAAATACTTTAATAGTACTTACTTTTTCTTGGACACTTTTACAATAATCTACGGTTTCATCACCATGTAATTGGACTATGTCTAATTTTGCAGTTTTGATAATAGATAAAATGGAAGCAAGTGGCTCATTCACAAACACGCCTACTTTTTTGGCTTGCGTTAATTTTAAATTGGCAATATCTTCTAAAGTATTTGTTGCTAATACATATCTTTTAGACGCAGGATAAAAAATAAAACCAATATAGGCCACTCCCATTGCGTCTAATTGCACGACTTGATTCATTTGAGTCATTCCACAAACTTTAACTTGCATCTTGATCCATTTTAATTTGTTGAGAAAATGTTTCAAATGCTTCTGCTGGAGAAGCTTGTTTCATAAAATACTCTCCCATTAAAAACCCGTCAAAGCCTTCACGTTTTAATAAACGATAAGTTTCGATATCGTAAATTCCGCTTTCTGCTATGCTTAAGATTTCCTTAGGTAAACTATCTTTTAATTGTAAAGAGTGCTCTATATTAACTTCGAATGATTTTAAACTACGATTATTAATGCCCACCATATCAATACCATCACAAATATATTCTAACTCGGTTTTATCATGTAACTCCAATAAAACTTCCATACCTAATTCTTTTGCAGTACCTGCTAATAATTCAATTTCAGCCGGTGTTAAACAAGCTGCAATTAATAAAATAACAGATGCCCCAAAAGCTTTTGCTTCAATGATTTGAAATTCATCAATAATAAATTCTTTTCTTAATACAGGGATAGGTTGCTGCACTGCAATAGATAAATCCTCTAAGTTTCCTCCAAAAAAATGAGCATCGGTCAACACCGAAATACCAGCTGCTCCATATTGAGCATAAGCATGAGTCACTTCGGCTACAGATGCGTTGGCGTTAATAATTCCTTTCGAAGGGGATTGTCTTTTAAATTCTGCAATAATCCCTGAACATAAAGGTTGACTTAAATTTTTGGTTAAAGAGATGCACGACTTATTAAATAAAGGCATTGCTTCCAAATCTGCAATTGAAATTTGCTGTTTACGCGCTGCCACTTCTTTAAATTTGTGGGCTACAATATTGGCTAAGATATTACTCATTGTAAACTAATTAATTTTTGTAAACAATCATTAGCCGCCCCCGATTCCAAACTATTTACGGCAGCCTGAAAAGCAGTTTCATAATTCGCATACTTGCCTGTAACATGCAAAGCCATCGCCGCATTAGCTAATACCACTGCATTTTGAGACCAAGTGCCTTTCCCTTGTATAATATTTTTAAATATGCTTGCTGCTTCTTCTACCGTATTTCCTCCTCTTAATTCATGTGCATACACTTTTTTCTTTCCTAACTGATAAGGAGTCCAAATGGATTCGCCATGATGGGTTATTATTTTAGTATCAGTCGTTAACGATATTTCATCATACCCATCCAAACTATGCAATATGGTAAATTCCTTTCCTAATAATTGTAATACATAATTATAAATTCTAGCCATCTCTAAATTATAAACTCCTATGAGTTGATATTTAGGTTGCGCTGGATTCACAATAGGCCCCAACATATTAAAAAAGGTTCTTACCCCTAAATTTCTTCTCAAAGGCCCTACTGTTTTTAAAGCGGGATGAAACAAAGGAGCATGTAAAAAACAAATATTTGATTCCTTTACTTCCTTTGCTAATAATGTTTCATCATTTTTAAAAGTATACCCCAATTGTTCCATGACATTGGAAGCTCCACTCACACTAGATGCGCCATAGTTACCATGCTTCACAACTTTTTGTCCTGTTCCTGCTACAATAAAACAGGCCAATGTAGATATATTAAATGTATCTTTTCCGTCACCGCCTGTCCCCACAATATCAATCGCATCATCCACTCCAATATCCACTTTAACTGCTAATTCCAATAAAGCATCTCTAAATCCCATTAATTCATCAATTGTAATACTACGCATTAAGTAAACACTTATGAAAGAAGTGATTTCATGTTCATTATATTTCCCATTGGAGATATCCATCAATACTTCCTTGGCCTGCGCGCGTGTCAAACTTTTATGTTCAAATAAATATTGTAAAATCTTTTTCATGCGATCAATCAGTTAAATGCTTTTCAATTAATTTTTCAACCAGTTAGATAAAATAGTAGCGCCTTGCGGTGTCAACACACTTTCTGGATGAAACTGTACTCCTTTGACATCATAAGAAACATGTTCTAAGGACATGATAAACCCTAGATCATCCTGCGAAGTAATGATTAAATCCTTCGGAAAATTTTGCGTATCCACTACCCAGCTATGATAACGACCTACGATCATTTCTTTGGGCAACCCTTCCCATAAAATACTAGGTGCCGTTAGTCTGATGTTTGTCGCTATGCCATGATATACTTGTTTCAAATTAGTGAGTGTCCCCCCAAAAGCTTCCCCAATAGCTTGTTCTCCTAAGCAAACTCCTAATATTGATTTAGTGGCAGCATACTCCTTGATTAAAGGCAATAGTAGACCTGATTCGGAGGGGATTCCTGGGCCTGGTGATAATAAAATTTTATCATACCCTTTCACTTTCTCTAAAGGAATTTCATCGTTTCTAAAAACATCCACAGTCCCCTTAGAAACCTCTTGAATCATTTGCACCAAATTATAGGTGAAAGAATCATAATTATCAAATACTAATATCTTCATCATCTTTACTTATTATTTGAATTAACCGTGAATTTTTTCGGCCAACAGGATGGCAGTTTTTAAAGCATTCAATTTATTGTTCACTTCTTGCAACTCATTCTCGGGAACACTTGCAGCCACCACCCCTGCTCCTGCTTGATAAGTCAATGTATTATGTTGACTTAAAAAAGTGCGAATCATAATTGCTTGATTACAACTTCCATTGAATCCTACAAAACCGATACAACCTCCGTAGTATGATCTTTTAGTAGGTTCCATGGCATCTATAATTTGCATGGCCTTATATTTAGGAGCGCCACTTAATGTTCCTGCAGGAAAGGTTTTAGCTATTAAATGGAAGGGGTTAGATCCAGGTGTCACTATCCCTTCTACCTCACTCACTAAATGAATGACATGACTATAATAATGTACTTGACGATATTGTTTTACTTTCACGTCAGTACACACTCTACTTAAATCGTTTCTAGCTAAATCCACTAACATGACATGTTCCGCATTTTCCTTAGGATCATCTAATAATTTTTGTGTCATCAAGGCATCTGTTTCTTCATCGCCACTTCGCTTAAATGTACCTGCGATAGGATGCACCACTGCTTTTCCTTTTTGAATGATAATTTGAGCTTCTGGAGAAGATCCCATTAATTTATAATCTCCATAATCAAAGAAAAATAAATAAGGACTAGGGTTAATATTACGCAAGGTTCTATAGACATTAAATTCATCCCCTTGAAATGATTGCTGAAATCTTCGGCTCAATACCATTTGAAATACATCACCTCGCATACAATGTTGAATGCCTTTTAGTACGGCTTCCTTAAATTGCTCATTTGTTTGATTAGAACTTTCCTCCCCTTTTACCATAAAAGGATATTGCGGCACATCTTTGCTTTTAATAAAAGACAATAAATTACTGTATTCCGATTCTAATCCGTTCAATTTATTTTCGCAAATAAAAATCTCATCTTTAAAATGATTAAATGCAATGACGTATTGATACAATCGATAACGCATTAAGGGAATGATTTCCTTTTCTTTTTTAGTCGTAATAGTTTCAAAAAAAGGAATGGCATCATACGCTGTATAGCCATAAAGCCCTTGTGCAAATGCCGCTTCTTTTTCTCCTGCATCTTGCATTTCATATTGTTGCATATAGGACCACAAACGATCTGGCACTTCAAACACATTAGGTATCAATTCCTTTTCAGGTTCTTGTTGTGGATATTTAAATTCAATTTGTTCCTGTGATGTAATTTCTATTCCGCCAATAGCATTCACACAAATAAAGGAGAAACTATTTTCCGAAGCGTGCGAATCGGTACTTTCTAATAAAATAGTATCTCTAAATCGATCACGGAGTCTTAAATAAATGCCCACTGGCGTATAAGTATCCGCCAACATTTTAGTCACCTCCGTTTTAATTATCACCTTTTTCATTTTCTATTTTTCAGACATTCATAAAAAAAATAAACCCCGACAATGATGTCGGGGTTTATGTAATATTTGACAATATAGCTATGCCACTACAACACCCCAACGGATTTTGTATGCCACCACCATATATTGTTTGATTGAATCATTGAATTGCAAATTTAAGACTTTAAAAAGTTCAAACCAAAAAAACTAAAAAGAAACTATCAGCCGTTAGCCATTATAACACCCCCTTCGTACTAGGCAACTGATCGCTAAAAGGATTGCGTTGGATGGCCATTTTAATAGCCTTCGCAAAGGCTTTAAAAATGGCTTCAATTTTATGGTGCTCATTTTCTCCCTTACAACTTATATTGAGATTGCATTTGGCAGCATCACTAAATGACTTGAAAAAGTGAAAAAACATTTCAGTAGGCATTTCTCCCACTTTTTCTCGTTTGAATTCCGCCTCCCAAACTATCCAATTTCTACCCCCAAAATCAATCAATACTTTGGCTTCCGCCTCATCCATGGGTAAAGCATATCCGTATCTTTCCATGCCTCTCTTATCCAACAGTCCAAAGGCGAAGGCTTCCCCTAAGGCAATCCCCACGTCTTCGATGGTATGATGTTCATCAATATGCAAATCTCCCTTGCATTGTAAGGTTAAATCAATACCGCCGTGTCTTGCAATTTGCTCCAACATATGATCAAAAAATCCCAAGCCTGTATGTATTTGAGCATTTCCTTTTCCATCTAAATTCACCTCCACACTAATTTGGGTTTCTTTCGTATTCCTTTCATGTTTTACTTTACGTAATCCCAATTTTAAAAAAGAAAATATTTGTTCCCAATTAGCCGCCTCCAAAACAATAGTGTCTTGATATAATTTTTGTTGCTCTTGGGTTAAAGAATGTAAACCTCCATTTAAATATATCGCTTTACATCCTAAATTTTGGGCCAATGCAATATCACTCCATCTGTCACCAATTACATAAGAATTTGCGATATCAAATTGTGAATTATTTAAAATATGGGATAGCATGCCCGTACCTGGTTTGCGAGTGGGAACATTATCCTTTGCAAAACTGGCATCAATATGTATTTCATCAAAAACAAAACCTTCCCCATTTAAAGTGCGAAGCATTAAATTTTGATAAGGTTCAAAATGTTCGGTAGGATAAGCGTCTGTTCCTAATCCATCCTGATTACTCACCAAAATTTTATAAAAATCAAACTCAGAAGCTATCTTACTTAAATAGCTGATGGCACCAGGAACAAAACTAGTTTTTTCAATATGGTCTATTTGAAAATCACTAGGGGGTTCTTGTAAAACCACTCCATCACGATCAATAAATAAAATAGGTTTCATGACAACTTTAATTGTAAATATTTATTTCTTAACTACCTGCTTTTTTACTTGCGCGATAGTTACCATTGAAGCTTTATTACTCCAACTATTTCTAATATAAGATAACACATCTGCTATGGCCGCATCTGTTAAATCAGGATTAGGGGTCATCGCATTGCTATAATAAGATCCATCTAATGCCACACGCTCATTATATCCTTTTTTAATAATCTTTACCATTCGGGAAATATCATTTCCAACGACATTAGTGGATCCATCCAAAGGAGCATTCATATTGGGAACCCCACCTCCATCTGCTTGATGACAAACCAAACATCTGGTTTCGTATATTTTTTTTCCATTCACTAAATTCTGCGCGACTGTCTTTGAAGAAATTCCAATTAAACCCAAGACCAAAAACATAAAAGCTTTTCTACCCATTTTCAAGAAGTTTTAAATTTAAAGTTGCTTTGTTGACAACCCTATTATTTTTGATAACTGATTTTAAAAATATTCCCTTTAGCATCATCACTTACATATAAAGATCCATCAGGCCCTTGTGCTAAACCACATGGTCTTGCTTTTGCTTGACGAGGATTCATAATTTTTACACCATTTTCGGTACCTGCAAAACCATTGGCAAAAATTTCCCATTCTCCAGAAACTTTTCCATTTTTAAAAGGAACGAATGCGACAAAAAATCCTTCTTGAGGCAAAGGTGCACGATTCCAAGAACCATGAAAAGTGATGAATGCTCCATTTTTATATTTTTCTGGGAATTGATTCCCTGTATAAAATAAAACGGCCATAGGTGCCATATGCGCTGGAAAATCTACAATAGGATTGATAAATTTCGCATCGCCTTCTTTTTTGCCATCTCCCCCATATTCTGGAGAAACTATTTTTTTCTTCATAGAGGGGTCATAATATACATAAGGCCATCCTGCATCATCCCCTTCTTTAATTTCGTAAAATGTTTCTGCAGGCAATTCTGCATTTTGAGCATCGGTATATAAAGTGGGATAAAAACTATTTAGTTGATCACGACCATGTTGTGATACGTATAATTTATTGGTGCTATTATTCCAATCTAACCCAACTACATTTCTTAAACCAGTCGCATATCTTTGACCATTACCATAAGTTTGATTCTCTTTATTAGCGTTAAATTTCCAAATACCTCCAGCAGAATCTAATATGGGGCAAGGCATCATTCCTTGTGAGCCTGGCATACGATCTTTTACTTGACAAGCATTGGAATAGGCTCCAATATTGACATACAAATTATTATTGTTATCAAAAGTGATAGATTTTGATTCGTGTTGTCTTCTATTAATTAAACCAGAAATAACAGTAGTAGGATTTAATGGATTTACTACTTCATCATTTGCGTCTAATTGATAGGAAAACACATCGTCATTAGAACTTGTAAATAGTTTATTCCCTTTAACATAAATACCTGTTCCTGGATAGTTTCCCCATGCAGTATTTTTGTCGGCTACTCCATCACCATTGGTGTCTTCTAATCGAACAATAGACTTCCCTTCTTTATTAGGGTAATTTAATTTTGCAAACAATACCCCTTTTGAAGTAATCGCAATATGTCTTGGGCTACCCAAATTTTGAGCAAAAACATTGGCTTTAAATCCTTGAGGCAAAGTAAGACCAGCATTGTCTTGTGCCTTGACTTGAAATACAAGCGAAAACATCACAAGCATTGAAAAAAGAAACTGTCTTTTCATAGATAGATTTTTAGATTCACAATTTAGTGAAATGTTGTTATATGTTAAATATTATCAGGAGTAATGCCCAACCATTGAGCGATGGCGTCCACCAACTGTGTATTCTCGCTCTCCGTTCCAATCGTGATTCTTAAACAATCCTCACAAAATTCAACTTTAGATCGATCCCTCACTACAATGCCTTGGGTTAATAAATATTGATATAGATCGGTGGCATTTTCCACTTTAACCAATAAAAAATTAGTGTCAGATGGATATACCTGAAGTATTCCAGGCATGCTTAATAATACCTCTGCCAATGCTTCTCTCATTTCCACTAAATGCTGAATCATATCATTCACTTGCCCCACTTCGTCTAACGCTTTAATGGCTAATTGTTGTGAAGCCAAATTAATATTATAGGGAGGTTTAACTTTATTTAAATATCCTATCACGGGCTCATTGGCAAAACAAATTCCTATGCGCAGACCCGCTAATCCCCAAGCCTTGCTCAATGTTTGCAACACGACCAAATTGGGATAATCTATTAAGGATTGTATAAATGATTTTTGCTGAGAGAAATTAATGTAAGCTTCATCCACCACCACTAAGCCATTAAAATTATTCAATACTGTTTCAATATCCAATACGTTTAATGAATTCCCAGTAGGATTATTAGGAGAACAAATCCAAATAATTTTAGTTTGAGCATCTACTAATTGTTCAATGTGGGCCAAGTTTAATTGAAAATCGGACAATAAAGGAGCGGTTCTAATTTCAATATTATTAATATTCGCACTTACCTCATACATGCCATAAGTAGGTGGGCAAATAATAATATTATCCTTTCCTGGCTCACAAAAACTACGATATAATAAATCAATACACTCGTCACTTCCATTCCCAATAAATATTTGACTAGCAGGTACTTTTTTTATAAATGCTAATTTATCCTTGATTTGCTTTTGCATAGGATCGGGGTATCTATTATACCAAGTAGTCAAAGGTGATCCCAAACTATTTTCATTGGCATCCAATAAAATTTTAGCCTCACCACTAAATTCATCTTTGGCAGAAGAATAAGGTTTTAAGTTTTCAATATTGGGACGCACTAGTTTTTTAATATCAAATGACATACAATAAAAATTTTATTTTTTCAAAGATTGAAGTCTTACTGCTACAGCATTACTATGCGCTTGTAAATTTTCTGCCTCTGCCATTTCAATGACAGTGGGGCCTAGCAATTGCAGGCCATTCGAAGTTAATTGTTGGAAGGTTATTTTTTTCACAAAGCTATCTACACTCACCCCACTATACGCTTTGGCATAGCCATTGGTAGGTAAAGTGTGATTGGTGCCGCTTGCATAATCCCCCACCGATTCCGGAGAATAATTGCCAATAAAAACCGAGCCCGCATTTGTAATTTTTTCAGCCCACCATGCTGCTTTATCTATTGCTAATATTAAATGCTCAGGGGCATATTCATTGATAAGTTCTATCGCGATTTCGGGAGTATTTATAACAATGGCTTGGGAATTTTTTAAAGCTTCTTCTGCCATTTTTTTACGAGGTAAATGAGATAGTTGTTGGTCGATTTCTTTTTGAATTTTTTTAACCAACTCCTCATTCGAAGCTACCAACAACACTTGACTATCCACACCATGTTCTGCCTGCGAAAGTAAATCGGCCGCTACAAAAGAGGACTCACAAGTATCATCTGCATATACACAAACTTCACTCGGACCTGCTGGCATATCTATTGCAATTCCTTGCTGTTGTGCAAATTGTTTTGCTGCTGTTACATATTGATTTCCTGGTCCAAAAATTTTATACACTTTGGGAACAGAAGAAGTACCATAAGTCATAGCAGCAATAGCTTGTACACCGCCTACACTAAATATTTTTTCGATACCCACTAATGAGGCTGCATATAATATGGCAGGATTAATATTTCCTTCTGTATTAGGAGGAGTACATAAAATAACTTCCTTGCATCCTGCTAATTGCGCTGGTACGCCTAACATTAATACAGTAGAAAATAAGGGTGCAGTACCCCCAGGTATATAAATGCCCACTTTGTCAATCCCTACCGATTTTCTCCAACACCATACCCCAGGCATGGTTTCTAGTTTTTCGGTTTTTTGCCATTGTGTTTGATGAAATACTTCAATATTCGTTTTAGCAATTTGCATTGCTGTTTTTAAGGCAGGAGTTAATTCATCAGCTGCCGCTTTTATTTGATCAGTAGTCACTCGTATACTTCTCAACTTTACTTGATCAAATTGTTCTGTATAGTTTATTACAGCTTCCTCTCCCTGCGCGCGCACTGCTTCCATGATCTCTTGCACTTTAGCACTCAATTCCACTTGCTCCAAAGCAGGACGCATTAAAAGAGTCCCCCATGTACTTTTATCTGGTTGTATAAAAACAGGTATCATTATAAAATCATTTTTTCGATAGGCACTACTAAAATCCCTTCCGCACCTGCCGCTTTTAATTGTTCAATTAATTCCCAAAAATCACTTTCTGCAATCACGCTATGCACACTGCTCCACCCTGGTGTAGCTAAAGCCACCACTGTGGGACTTTTCATCCCAGGAAGCAATGAAATAATTTTATCCAAATTTTCATTAGGCGCATTTAATAAAACGTATTTATTGTTTTTTGCCTTCTTGACAGATTCAATTCGAAATAAAAGTTTTTCCAATATTGCATTAGCCTCCTGATTTAATCCTACTTTTTTGATTAATACCGCTTGGGATTCTAAAATAGTTTCCGCCTCCTTTAATCCATTCATAAATAAAGTGGACCCGCTACTCACTAAATCACAAATCACATCTGCTAATCCAATACCAGGTGCAATTTCAACACTTCCGCTAATTTCATGTATCTCTGCTTGGATCTTATTTTGGTTCAAATATTTCTGAACTAAAACAGGATAACTGGTTGCGATTTTTTTATTCGCTAAAAAAGAGGGGGCTTCAAAATTTTCGTTTTTTCTAACGCCAAAACTCAATCTGCATTTCCCAAAACCTAATGCATACGCTACTTCCACTTTTTTAGCTTTTTCATACACTACATTTTCTCCTACAAAACCAATATCTGCTACTCCATCTTCTACATATTGAGGGATATCGTCATCTCTTAAAAAAAATAGCTCAATAGGAAAATTGGTAGCTTCCGCTTTTAATTTATTGACTCCATTACCAATATCAATGCCACACTCCTTTAATAATCTAAGGGAATCCTCATGTAATCTTCCTGATTTCTGAATCGCCAATTTTAAACGCATTATTTCAAGTTTTAGAAATTAAAAAGGGCCTACTTTTTCAGTAAGCCCTTGGATAAATATTATAACATACCTACACCTATAGCCTACCTAATGGATAGAAAATGATGATGATGAGTATGATTCTTTACATTCATAGTGCAAATTTACAACCCAATCCTGTATTTGCCAATAAATAATAATAAAAACCTGGTAATTCAATCATTTTACATCTTAATATTGCCTACTATAATCTTTTAAATGAGTTTGATCATGCGTTTAACAGTTCTATTTTGCATACAATTGTTTGTCTTTGGTAGCACAGTAAATTCAACTGTTCAAGCCCAACCACCCAAAAAATCATACCAACTTGTATGGTCCGATGAATTTAATGGACAAGGGCTTCCCGATTCTACTAAATGGGGCTATGATGTTGGAACGGGTTCTTGGGGTTGGGGAAATAATGAACAACAATATTACACGAAGGATTCATTAGGTAATGCTAAAGTGAGTAATGGAGTTTTAACAATCACTGCTCGAAATCAAAAAATGGTTGATAAAAAATATACTTCTGCAAGATTGGTCACAAGGGGTAAAGCTGCTTGGACTTATGGCAAAATAGAAGTGAGGGCGAAACTTCCCAAAGGTTTGGGAACTTGGCCTGCCATTTGGATGTTAGGTACTAATATAGATTCAGTAGGAATTGGATGGCCTCAATGTGGCGAGATTGATATCATGGAACACACTGGATCCAGGGCTTCTAAAATTGACGCATCTGTTCATACTAAAAATTTTAACTGGCCTAAAAACACACAAAAAACAGCAGCCACCTTTTTGTCTGATTATGGAGACGCTTTTCATAATTACCAATTAATATGGGACGCACAAACCATCGTCATTTCCATTGATGACAAACCTTTGCTTACAGTTCATAATGACGGGACGGGAAAAAACAGCTGGCCATTTAATGACCCCTGCTACTTATTATTAAATTTAGCTATGGGTGGAAACTATGCAGGATATGAGATAGATGAAAAATCTCTGCCAGCCACTATGCAAATTGATTATGTAAGAGTATACCAATAAAGGACGATCAAAAAAAATTAGTGCATTTCAAACCAAACAGGTGTTGCCGCTTCTTCTTCCGCATTATAATTAATAAACAACTCTTCTCCAGCAGCAATATCCGCTATTGTTATAATAGTAATAGTAAGGTGATCAAAATCCATTTCATATTTACAATTAGGATGTATGGTATGATTGTAAATGGATACATAACCCAATGCCACTGCGGCCGAGCTTAGATCATCGCCCCATTCAAAAATGTAATCATACAAAAGAGTTTGTTCCACTTTTTCTCGCTCTACCTTATTTAAAACAATCACAGGTGCTATTTCAATTACGGTACCCTTTGCGATGGGTTCAGAAGTAAATACGCCTCGACCCTTTTTATCGGATGGCGCTATAGTCAAAATAGGTAGAATCATAACATAAATATAATCTATACTTTAGTATTTTTCGTAACTTGCACGCATGTCAGATGAATTAAATGAGGATATCAATTTATCGGAAGTATTTTTAGAGACCTTATCTAAAAACGACGCACATCTATTAAGAGAACTTTTAGATGAACAAAATATTAGTGATGTCGTGGAACTGGTGAATGAATTCCCAGCACATGAAGCGACCATCATTGATCATATGACTGTGCACCGTGCTGTGAGCGTTTTCAAAATTCTTGACATTAATCAACAAAAAGATATCATCAAGGAATTGCCTGCTCGAAAAACAGCCAAAATCTTGAATGAACTTCCTCCAGATGATCGTACCGACTTTTTAGAAGAATTACCCAAAGCAGCCATCCGTGATTTAATCAAACTACTAGATCCGGAAGAAAGAAAAATTACTTTATCATTATTAGGATATCCTGAAGATAGTGTGGGTCGTTTAATGACTCCCGATTATGTATATGTTTATGCTCATTATACGGTGGCAGAAGTTTTAAACAACATTAGGAAGTACGGAAAGAAATACGAAACCATTGACGTTATTTATATTATTGATGAACAAGGTGGATTGGTGGATGATATTCGAATTAGAGATTTATTATTAGCCAAACCTGATGATATTATAAAAGACATCATTGACGGACGCTTTGTGGCATTAAATGTATACGATGATCAGGAGCATGCTAGTCAGGTGTTTAAAATGAACAACCGTACAGCGATACCTGTTGTGGATGACAACGATGTATTATTAGGAATTGTAACCATTGATGATATCTTATGGGTAACGAATGAAGAGTTTAGTGAGGATATGCAAAAGATGGGAGGTACGGAAGCTTTGAACGAGCCTTATCTTGATATCTCAATTTTTAAATTATTTAAAAAGAGAATCACTTGGTTGGTTATTTTATTTTTTGGTGAGATGTTCACTGCTACTGCCATGGGCTATTTTGAAGGAGAAATTAAAAAGGTAACTTTATTGGCACTTTTTGTTCCTTTAATTTTATCTAGCGGTGGTAACTCAGGTTCACAAGCATCTACTTTAATTATACAAGCTATGTCCATTGGAGAAATTACAATTTCCAATTGGTGGAAAATATTAAGAAGAGAAATTACAAGTGGATTACTATTAGGAGCCGTTTTAGGTATCATTGGATTTTTTAGAGTCATGGTGTGGCATAGTATTGCACCAGGATTGTATGGCGAACATTGGATACTTATTGCATTCACCATTGGCATCACTTTAATTGGAGTCGTTTTATGGGGTACCATCATGGGATCCATGTTACCTATATTATTAAAAAGATTAGGTGCTGACCCTGCGGCATCTTCAGCCCCCTTTGTTGCAACCCTAGTGGATGTAACTGCCTTGGTCATCTATTTTTCTGTTGCTTTGTTAGTATTGAGAGGGACTTTATTATAAGTACTTGTTTTCCCCCTCTTGGATTTTCAATATATTAAGATTTTATTGACTATTTTTGTGCATCATTTATTTATAATTTATTCATATGTGTGGAATTGTAGGTTATATTGGTCATAGAGAAGCATACCCCATTGTTTTAAAAGGTTTAAAGCGTTTGGAATATCGCGGATACGATAGTACGGGTGTAGCTATTATTCAAGAAGGGAAATTGATTGTTGAAAAGAAAAAAGGGAAAGTAGTTGAATTAGAAGATAGCGTGGTGGGCAAAAATATGCATTCCCATATTTGTATAGGCCATACGCGTTGGGCGACTCATGGAGAACCTTCTGACCGCAATGCGCATCCTCATTTATCAAATAATGGACGCTTTGCTATGTTGCATAATGGAATTATTGAAAACTATGCTCCAATAAAAAAGGAATTACTATCAAAAGGCTATACTTTTAAAAGTGACACCGACACCGAAGTGTTATTAAATTTCATACAAGACATTCAAGATAATAATAAAAGCAGTTTAGAAGAAGCTTTAAGAATTGCTTTAAAAAGAATTGTAGGTGCTTATTGTATTTTATTAATTGACCAAGACGACCCTGAAACTATTATCGCCGCGCGTAAAGGAAGTCCTTTAGTGATAGGTATTGGTAAAGACGAACATTTTTTAGCAAGTGATGCCTCTCCTATTATTGAGTACACCAAAGAAGTGGTGTATGTAAACGATTACGAAATTGCTATTGTTAAAAAAGACGAATTAATTTTAAAGAATTTAGGAAACGAAAAGCAAACTCCTTTTATTCAAAAGTTAGATATGGAATTAGCTGCTATAGAAAAAGGCGGCTACGATCATTTCATGTTAAAAGAAATTTTTGAACAACCCGAAACTATATTTGATTGCTTGAGAGGAAGATTATTACATGATCAAGGGCAAATCATTATGGCAGGAGTAGACAATCATATAGAAGCACTCTCTAAAGCTTCTAGAATTATGATTGTAGCATGTGGTACTAGCTGGCATGCAGGATTAGTAGCAGAATATTTAATTGAGGAATTATGTCGCATCCCTGTTGAAGTAGAATATGCATCAGAATTTAGATACCGCAATCCTGTAATACATCCAGGAGATGTCATCATTGCTATTTCACAAAGTGGTGAAACAGCAGATACCTTAGTGGCATTGGAAAGTGCGAAAGAAAAAGGGGCTTTTATTTTTGGAATCGTAAATGCAGTAGGCAGTAGTATTGCACGATTAAGTCATGCTGGGGCTTACACACATGCAGGACCAGAAATAGGAGTAGCAAGCACCAAAGCCTTTACAGGTCAATTAGCCGTGTTAAGTATGATGGCATTAAAAATTGCAAAAGCAAAAGGAAGCATCACCGAAGAAAAATATATTCACTTATTAAATGAATTAGCCTCTGTTCCCGAAAAGGTGAAAGAAATTTTAGCAGACACTTCCGACATTCAACGCATAGCAAAACAATTCAAAGACGCGAAAGACTTTTTATATTTAGGTCGTGGTTATAATTTTCCGATTGCATTAGAAGGTGCATTGAAATTAAAAGAGATTACTTATATCCATGCTGAAGGATATCCAGCCGCCGAAATGAAGCACGGACCAATTGCATTAGTGGACGAAAATTTACCCGTAGTATTTGTTGCGACGAAGGATATGTATTATGACAAAGTAGTTTCCAATGTTCAAGAAATTAAAGCTCGTAAAGGACAAATAGTAGCTGTCGTAAGTCATGGAGATTCAGTATTACCAACCATGTCCAACAATATCATGTTGGTTCCTGAAATTGATGAAGTGCTTGCACCTTTATTAAGTGTAATCCCATTACAATTATTAAGTTATTATGTGGGTGTTGCGAAAGGCATTGATGTAGACAAGCCCAGAAATTTAGCGAAAAGCGTTACCGTGGAATAAGAATTATTATGGAAGTAGATGAAATTTTTGATTACGCTTTATCTCTTCCCCATACCGAGGAAACCACTCCATTTGGTCCCGATGTCATTGTTTTTAAAACACATCAAAAGGTTTTTCTCTTACTTACTTTGCAATCGGAACCTATTCGAATGAATTATAAAGCAAATCCTGATGATATTATGATGCAAAGGGAGGACTATCCTGATTTTATTTTTCCAGGATACCATATGAATAAAAAACATTGGAATACTTTACATATAAACAGATCCATACCCACCAAATTGGTCAAGCAATGGATACAAAACTCATATTTATTAGTCCAGCCCAAAAAAGCTAAAAAGCAAGGAAAATAGGCCTCCATTTTAAAAGTCGTACCTTGCAGTCTTATATGACGAATACATTCAAGTCCTTACATCTTATAGAGCCTTTATTATTAGCACTTTTTGAAGAAGGATATACCACCCCCACACCTATTCAAGCCCAATCCATTCCTATTGTATTGCAAGGGAAAGATTTATTAGGATGTGCCCAAACAGGTACTGGAAAAACAGCTGCTTTTACCTTACCTATTTTACAATTATTATTAGAAAATTCAGCTCCTCAAAAGCGAAAAAAAATACGTTCCTTAATTGTCACTCCCACTCGCGAATTAGCCATTCAAATTGCAGAAAGTTTTAACGCTTACGGAAGACATACGCCTTTAAATTGTACAGTCATTTTTGGAGGTGTCGCACAAGGTCCTCAAGTGACTGCATTACGCAATGGCGTTGATGTGGTGATTGCAACCCCGGGTAGATTATTAGATTTAATGAACCAAGGGCATATCAGTATTCGTGAAGTAGAAATTTTTGTATTAGATGAAGCGGATCGTATGTTAGATATGGGATTCGTGCATGATGTTAAAAAATTACTAGCGGTACTTCCAAAGAAAAGACAATCCTTGTTTTTTTCTGCCACGATGCCTCCCGAAATTGTGCAATTAGCCAATACGATTTTAGTACACCCCCAAAAAGTAACGGTGACTCCGGTTTCATCTACTGTTGAGATTATTGAACAATCCGTTTATTTTGTAGATAAGAATAATAAAAACGCTCTACTATTAGATATTCTAAAAAATACAGCTATTAAAACGGCTTTAGTTTTTACACGTACCAAACATGGTGCCGATAAAGTAGTCAACATGTTGACTAAAAATAATATTAAAGCAGAAGCCATTCATGGTAATAAATCTCAGAATGCGCGTCAAAGAGCATTGAGTAATTTCAAAGAACAAACAACCCGTATTTTAGTTGCTACCGACATTGCAGCAAGAGGTATTGATGTTGACAACCTTGCTTATGTTGTAAATTTTGAAATTCCCAATATCCCCGAAACTTATGTTCACCGTATTGGAAGAACAGGAAGAGCGGGAGCCAATGGTACTGCTATTTCATTTTGCGATGCCGAAGAAAAAGCATTTTTAAAAGACATTGAAAAATTAATAGCAAAGCCAATTCCTGTAGTGAGTGATCATCCCTACCCACTCATGAACCACCGACCGGAGAAAACCCCTGCTCCCCAAGGTCGAAAAAATATCCCCCGCAGTAACCGATTTAGCCGAAACAAACCAAGATATTAAAGGATTGTTCATTCTATAATGAAGATCCCTCATATTTAAGGTGACAGATGATTTTAATTTTAGTGAATTGACTTATATTTAAATATAAAATTTAAACATGAGAATTGTATACACCACTTTATTGACTTTCCTAATAGGATATGCGGTAGCACAAGACACTGCTTTTAAAAAATCGGATTTAATTAGTAGCGCAAAGGTATTTGATATGCGCTTTACCCAAAAAGAAATAGACACTTTATATTCCGATGTCCTTGATAATGTATTAAACTATCAGGCGATGCACAAATTGTCTTTGAATAATAGTGTGCCATTAAGTTTATGGCAAAACCCAGTGGTACCTGGAATGACTTTTAATAAAATACAAAAACCAATTATTTGGAATAAAGTAAATGCTTCCGTTCCTACTAATAAAAATGATTTAGCTTTTTATAGTATTGAGCAGTTAGCTTTTTTATTAAAAAATAAAAAAATAAGTTCGGTTGAACTCACACAATTTTTTATAGACCGTATCAAAAAATGGGGAGATACTTTGCAATGTGTGATTACGATCACTCAGGATATTGCTATGGAGCAAGCCAAAAAAGCGGATGCAGAAATTGCAGCAGGAAAATATCGCGGTTTATTACATGGTATTCCTTACGGATTAAAAGATTTATTCGCAGTGAAAGGAACTAAAACTACTTGGGGTGCTGCTCCTTATAAAAATCAAAATATTGATGAAGATGCATTTGTATATACTCAATTAAAAGAAGCGGGTGCCGTATTAGTGGCTAAATTTACTTTAGGTGCTTTAGCAATGGGAGATTATTGGTATGGAGGTCGCACTAAAAATCCATGGAATATTAATTATGGCTCTTCTGGATCTTCTGCTGGCTCTACATCAGCAACAGTAGCAGGACTGGTTCCTTTTGCCATTGGAACTGAAACTTATGGAAGCATTATTTCTCCATCCACTACTTGTGGTGCAACAGGATTGAGACCCACTTTTGGAAGTGTAAGTAGATCAGGGGCGATGGCATTAAGTTATAGTTTAGATAAAGTAGGACCTATTTGCAGATCTGCAGCCGATGCCGCAATCGTATTTAATTATATTCATGGTACAGATGGAAAAGACCAAGCTGCTGTAAATATGCCTTTTAATTATACGCCGCAAAAGCCAATTCAAAAAATGAGAATTGCATATGCTAAAAATTATTTTGATAAAATAAAAGATACCAGCCGTAATGAATGGAAAGTATTGACTGCTTTTAAAAATATGGGAGTGACTCTAATTCCTGTTAACTTCCCTGATAGCGGTGTGTATAATTTTAATATTATGGATGTAGTAATTGGTGTAGAATGTGCTGCACAGTTTGACGAAATGACAAGAAATAATATAGATGATGAATTAACCAGACAAACTAAATATGATTGGCCTAACCAATTTAGAACAGCTCGTTTTGTACCTGCGGTAGAATATATTAATGCACAAAGACATCGTTATGTATTAATGCAAAAAGTAAATGAAGTGTTACAACAATACGATGCCATCATCTGCCCTTCTAGAGGCGATGGCAATCAAGGAGCAATTACCAATTTAACAGGACATCCAGTAGTATGTGTTCCTACTGGTTTTGACAAAAGATTAAACCTACCTACAGGTATTAGCTTTGTAGGTAAATTATACGACGAAGCCACCATTTTAAACATTGCAGACGCCTACCAAAAAGCCACCCCTTGGGACGACATGCACCCCGCTAAATTCAAAAACTAAGACGAATGAATCCCATTAAAAAGATGAGTCTTAAGACACTAGGGTATGATTTTATTACCGACTTTCCAAAAGGGAAAGACGAATACTATCTACGAAATAAACAAAATAGAAGTGGTATTGCATATAGGCAATTGACGGCACAAGAGATTGAAATTTTGGTTCGTAATGGAAATACCAGCGATGACTGGAGTAAAATACAAGTCTCTGATTTATTCAATCCAGAACTTGTTAAAAATTGTACTTTTTTTGGTCTTAATCGAATTGGGCATTTAGAAAATACCTGTTTAGGCTTTAGTGATTTAATTGTACCAGTGGGACTTTATAATTCCACTATCATTAGTTGCGACTTTGGAAATAACGTTTCTATTCATAACGTGAACTATATGTCACATTATATATTAGGAAATGAGGTCATCGTCAATAATGTGAATGAATTAGTGACCACCAATCACTCCAAATTTGGTAATGGGATCATTAAAAAAGGGGAAACTGAAGACGTAAGAATATGGCTGGAACTATGTAATGAAAATACTGGCAGAAAAGTAATGCCTTTTGTAAATATGACATCTGGGGATGCCTTTTTATGGACCCGCAATCGTCAAGATAAATTATTACAAAGTAAGTTCATGAGCATGGCGGAGAAAAAGTTTGACAACAAACTAGGCTACTACGGTAAAGTGGGAGATCGCACCGTGATCAAAAATTGCAAAATTATTAAAGACGTCTGGATAGGGTCGGATGCTTATTTAAAAGGAGCCAATAAAATAAAAAATGTCACAATTAATTCTGCAGCCGATGCGCGCACTCAAATTGGTGAAGGCTGTGAACTTGTAAATGGTATTGTAGGCTATGGTTGTAAAATATTTTATGGTATAAAAGCTGTTCGTTTTATTGTATCCGATCATTCCCAATTAAAATATGGCGCAAGATTAATCAATTCCTATTTAGGAGAAAACGCCACTATTTCTTGTTGCGAGGTGTTAAACTCATTAATATTTCCTGCTCATGAGCAACATCACAATAATTCATTTTTATGTGCTGCAACCTTGATGGGTCAAAGTAATATTGCTGCGGGGGCTACTATTGGATCCAATCATAATAGTCGAGGCGCAGATGGCGAAGTAATTATGGGACGTGGCTTTTGGCCAGGTTTATGCGTGAGCGTCAAACACAATTCCATGTTTGCCAGCTTCTCCTTATTAAATAAAGGAGACTACAATTATGAATTAAATATAACTATCCCCTTCTCCCTTATTAGTAATGATCCTTTAAAAGATGAATTAATTATCATGCCGGGGTATTGGTTTTTATATAACTTTTACGCACTAGCACGTAACGCTTCCAAATATATTGATAGAGATAAGCGTATTACTAAATCTCCTATTTACGAGTATGCTTATTTAGCACCCGATACAGTAAATGAATTATTGAAGGCCAAAAAAATAATAGCTACTGCTGTAGCGAAGGCAAGTTTATTAAAACAAAAAGATACGGCTGTTTATACCGATGATAAATTAGCTCTTATAGGGGACAAAATACTAAGTACTCAAACTAAAAAAGAAGTAGATAGTTTAACCGTGTTTGCAGAAGGTATTGAAAATAGTAAAAGGAAAACACGTTTCATTAAATGCTATGATGCCTACCATATGTTTAACAAAATGATTTTCATGTACGGAATGGATGCATTCACTGAAACCTTATTTACTCAAAAAACGAATTCTTTGGAGTCCGCATTAAAACAATCGCCTAGCCCCGCTAAAGATTTAGAATGGATGAATGTGGGTGGCCAATTGATTCCGCAAAAAAATGTGCAAAATGTATTAAACCAAATTAAGAATGGAGCGGTGGAAGATTGGGATCAAATGCACGAATTTTATCAAAATGAGTCAGCTAAATATGAACATCGAAAAAAACAACACGCTTTAGCAGTCTTGGAATTACATACTCATAAAAAAATAGAGACATTAAGTGATAAACAATTTTCAAATTGGTTAGAAGAATACCTTCAGATAAAAACAGAAGTAGCACAAAAAATTAAAGCGACTCGTGCTAAGGATTATAGTAACCAATTTAGAAAAATGGTCTACCTCAATGAAGAAGAAATGAATGTAGTAGTTGGAAAATTAGAAGACAACAGTTTTATTAATCAACAAATGAACAACTTAGAGACATTGATTGGTCAAATAGCCGAATTAAAGCAAAGACTAAAAATTAAATAAGTTTAATCCTACTCCTAATTGCCATTGTTGAGATCTCCAAGTAGATTGATCCTGCAAACTGGTTGTTAATTGTTTTATGTCTTTAATATTTTGAAGGCCTACCACATAACGACCGTATAAGAAAAATCCGCCTAAATCTAATTTAGCACCCCCTACAAAACTAAATTCACCACTCGTGAATGCCACTCTCGCATTTTCTACTCCATCTTTTTTCTGATCTAATAAAATAGAATACTGAGGACCTGCTTGTATCGTAAAACTTTTTACAGGGTGAAATTGAGCCAACAAAGGGATACTTAAATAATCTAAATGATAAGTTTCAGGCTTAAAGCTTGGATTTAATAATAGCTCTGCTGTGGAGGGACTTGATTCCAATTTAGTTTGAGATAAAATGGCATCAGCTGCTATACTAAAATATTTATTAATGCCAATATACGTGGTAATACCTGCATGATAGGAAGCTGCATTATGATCCACTGCTACATTATCTACCTTGGAAAAATTTTGTCCAATTTTTAAACCTAAACCAAACTTTTGTTGGGCTATACTGGATGGACTAAACGCGATGAAGCAAAAAAGAATCAAGAAGACGTTTATTGATTTTTTCATAGTGGATATTTTTAGAAATAGATGATATAAGTTTAAGAAATCTGTTGTAGTTCAAGAAACCGGTTTTCGATCTATTCGAGTATTATACTACTATAACGAAGAAATTACAATTTTGTTACATATCTACCCTCTCTAATTTAAAAGTAAATCAAATTAAACTTTCGAATAGCTCTAAATGAACTGCGAACTCTCTTAAAAATTATACCAACTCTATTAAAGTAATCTCAGGCATAATACCTACTCTCCCTGGATAACCCAAAAAACCAAAGCCTCTATTCACATACAATTGCTGCTGCTTTTCACTGTATAAGCCTGCCCATTGTTTATAGACCCACTGAACAGGACTCCACTTGAAATAAGGATTTTCCAAACCAAACTGCATGCCATGAGTATGCCCCGATAAAGTCAAATTAATATGTGGGTATTTGACTTGCACTTCTGCTTCCCAATGACTAGGGTCATGACTCATTAAAATAATAATATCATCTTCAGGAACTCCATGCATAGCTTGTGCTAATTTCCCATATTTAGGGAACCTCGCTTTCGCTCCCCAGTTTTCTATTCCCACCAATTGTATATGAGCGCCGTCTTTTTCAATTTTTGTATTTTCATTCATCATTAACTTCCAACCTAATTTTGCATGTACTTGCTTTAAATCTTCTAGGTTTTGATGCTTCGCTTCCACAGAAGGCCATTGTACATAATCACCATAATCATGATTTCCTAAGGTACTATACACCCCATGTGGTGCTTTAATTTGATTAAACACATCCATCCATACCAACATTTCGGTTGCTTTGTCATTCACTAAATCGCCCGTAAATAAAACAAGATCGGGTTGTTGAGATTGAATCATTTTGATACCCTTCATTACTGCTTCCTTATCTTGCAAACTGCCACTATGAATATCACTAATATGAACAATTTTAAAGCCTTTAAAAGCTGGAGGCAACCCTGTTAAGGAAACCTTCTTTTTAATTAATTTGTAATTGTATTTATTCCCAAAACCATAAAGTAAGGAGAAAAATAAAGTAGAAGATAAACCCACTCCCAACCAACTTAAAAAAGTGCTTCTTGGAATTCCTTTTTCGGTGTTCATAAATTTGGCTCCAGTCGCAGAAACCACTTGACCTACTGTCCAAAAAGTTCCACGACGCAAATCATCTACGAGGAAAAAAATAACCATGGTGATGAGGGTTAAAACCCAGCCAATTCCTACCGAAAATATATATTGTCTAAAATAAGGATTAGACACAAAAGGGAATAATAAAAATCCACCTAAGCTCATGATACACAAGGCCCAATAAAGGATACTTAAAACATTTTTTACGGTACCCGTATAACCCTGAGTAAGAGTTCTAAGTACATGATAAATGTAAAAATCGATGAGTATTAATACGGATAATAGGACTAAAATAAAAATGGGGTTCCTCATACTGTTAATTAGTGGGTAAAATTAGGGCCAAACGCCTCATTTATAACATATTTAATCCCAAATTGTTACCATTTATCCCTTATTTTTGAAGAAATTAAGGATACCCTATTTATGGCTCGAATTATTGGAATTGCTAATCAAAAAGGAGGAGTGGGAAAAACCACTTCAGCCATCAATATTGCAGCAAGTTTAGCAGTTTTAGAATACAAAACACTACTCATTGACGCAGACCCTCAGGCGAATAGTACAACTGGGGTAGGTTTTGATTTGCATAATGTGACAACCAGCTTGTATGATGGGATGATTAATCATACCCCTTTAAAGGATATTGTTCTTAAAACCGAAATTCCTTATTTGGATTTAATTCCTTCACATATTGATTTAGTGGGTGCTGAAATTGAATTAGTGAATTTACCTAATCGCGAAAATGTTTTAAAGGATTTAATAAGTGCAGTTCAAGATCAGTATGATTTTATTATTATTGATTGTTTGCCTTCTTTAGGATTGATTACGGTGAATGCATTAGTAGCAGCAGATAGTGTGATCGTTCCTGTACAATGTGAGTTTTTTGCCTTAGAAGGTTTAGGAAAATTATTGAATACTATTAAAATTGTTCAAAGTCGTTTAAACCCTCATTTACAAATTGAAGGTATTTTAATGACTATGTATGATGGTCGTTTAAGATTAAGCAACCAAGTAGTTAGTGAAGTTCGCAAACATTTTGATGACATGGTATTTTCTACCATCATTCATCGTAATACACGTTTAAGTGAAGCGCCAAGTGTGGGTAAGCCAGTTATTTTATATGACGCAGATAGTAAAGGAACGGTGAACTATTTAAACTTAGCAAAAGAAATTTTACAAAAAAATGGCATGACCAATATGAGTAATGCCGAGCGAATAATAGATTAACTATGAGCAAGAGTACACCCAACAAGGACATGATTGGAAAAGGGCTTCGTTCTTTATTGCAAAACATAGATGCAGATTATAAAAATCCTGCAGGAAGAGTGCCCACAGCAGCGGTTGAAAAAGCGGTAAGTAGTAATCGTATTGCACTTGCTGATATTCAAGTGAACCCAAAAAATCCTAGAAAAGATTTTGAACCAACTGCTTTACAAGAATTAGCCAATTCTATCAAATTACATGATTTAATTCAACCTATTACGGTAGCTCAATTAACGAATGGCAAGTATCAGCTTATTGCAGGAGAACGTCGTTTTAGAGCAGCTAAATTAGCAGGCATTAATGATTTGCCTGCTTATATCCGCCAAGGGAATGATCAAGAGTTATTGGAGTTAGCACTTCTTGAAAATTTACAAAGAGTAGACTTAAACGAAATAGAAATTGCATTAAGCTATCAACGCATGATGCAGGAATTAAACTATACCCAAGAGAATGTTGCTGAACGTATGGGGAAAGACCGATCTACAGTAGCAAATTATATTCGTTTATTGGAATTGCCTCCTTCCATCCAAGCTGCAGTTCGTAACGGAAGTTTAAGTGTCAGCTTAGCAAAAATTTTAATTGGAAAAGAAATTGACAAGCAATTATTTTTATTCAAAGAAATCATTGAAAAAGGATTAACCGTTCGTCAAACCGAAGAATTGGTAAAGAAGATGAATCAGGCAGGTAAAAATGCGCCAGCCGTTTCTACAGCTTCTAAAAATCAATTATCGCCTGTCTATAAAAAATTAGAAGATAAATTAAGCAGTCATCTTTCTACCAAAGTACAATTGCAACATCAAAAAAATGGTAGTGGAAAAATAACAGTAGAATACAGTGATTTGAACGGACTTAATAAAATATTAGAAGCAATGCAATTAAGCATCAGCTAGTTTCACTTACATAAAAAGGAATTATTAGAGGATGCGTTTATTATTTACCATCACATTACTTTTCATCCTATCCACTACTACTTGGAGCCAAGATAGTATGGGTAAGTTAAATACCAAGGATTCTAGTTTTTCAACACGCAAACATATTCCTAGCACTGCCACAAAACGTTCAGCAATGATTCCAGGTTGGGGTCAAATTTATAATAAACAATATTGGAAATTACCTTTAGTATACGGCTTACTTGCAGTTCCCGCAGCAACTTATGTTTATAATAACGACATGTATACCAAAACTAAATTTGCCTACGAAGCTCGATTTAAAGAAGCCAATGGGGATCCCAGTGATGTAAGTAAAATAGATCCTTTAATAAAAAATTTAAGCGCCTCTTCCTTACAGAGCTACCGAAATATTTTTAGAAAAGATCGCGACTATTCCATTATGTGGATGGTATTAGCTTGGGGTATTAATGTAGTGGATGCCACTGTATCAGGGCATTTAAAGGAGTTTGATATCTCAAATGATTTAAGCATGAAGATACAACCCCATTACCAACCTCAATTTCAACAAACTGGAATTTCATTACAATTCCAGTTTAAAAACCATTCGTCAAGATAATATATAGTATATGAAAATTGCATTAATCGGATACGGAAAAATGGGAAAAGCAATTGAAGAAATTGCAGTACAAAAAGGTCATGAAATTGTCTTGAAAATTGATATTCAAAATAGTCATGATTTGACCGAATCTAATTTGAAAAAAGCAGATGTGGCCATAGAATTCACCGGACCTCATAGTGCTTTTGAAAATGTCAAAAAATGTATTGAATGGGGAGTGCCTGTGGTGAGTGGATCCACTGGATGGTTAGAACAATGGAATATTATTCAAGCTTTATGTGCAGCAAAAAATAGCACACTTATTTATTCAAGTAATTATAGCATTGGAGTGAATTTGTTTTTTGAATTAAATAAGCAATTGGCGAAACTCATGGAACCCTATGAAAGTTATGATGTAGCGATGACCGAAATTCATCATACCGAAAAAAAAGATGCCCCTAGCGGTACCGCAATTTCACTAGCAGAACAAATATTAGGACAAATAGGAAGAAAAAAGAATTGGGTGAACGGAACCATGGCGCAACCTAACGAATTACTTATTCGCTCAGAACGCATTGACCCTGCCCCAGGAACACATACCGTAACCTATAGTTCTCCTATTGATACTATTGAAATTACACATACGGCACATACTCGAAAAGGCTTTGCCAGCGGTGCAGTATTAGCCGCCGAATTTGCAAGTCAAAAAAAGGGTATATTTACGATGAAAGATGTGTTAGGATTATAAATACCCATCCATGTTATCTAAAAAAACGCAATACGCCTTACAAGCACTATCCTATTTGGTGGAAAAGGATTCAGACGAACCTATTTTAATTGCAGAAATTGCAGAAGCAAAAAATATCCCTTTAAAATTTTTAGAAACCATTTTATTAGAACTTCGTAAAGCTGGATTTTTAGAAAGTAAAAAAGGGAAGCATGGCGGATATTTTTTCGCCACCCCACCCTCCAAAATAAAATTATCAGCCATATTTAGAGTTATTGAAGGCCCCATTGCATTGCTTCCTTGTGTAAGTTTGAACTTCTACGAAAAATGCGCTGATTGTAATGAAAAAAAATGTGGCATCAATAAAGTAATGATAGAAGTGAGAGATAATACTTTAGCGATATTAGATAAACGTACGGTTGCAGATTTGAATTATAAAAAGGGACTTAAATTATAGGCAAGCAACCATAAAGTTGTAAGAAATAAATACGGAGATCTCATTTCTTACATAAAGAGGAAGCCTATTTTTCCATTGTCATTTAAATATACATGACAATGGAAATAAGATTGACATGTTAAAATTCTATGAAAAAATATTTAGCTATTTTATTTATTCTTATCTACCAGCAAGCTTCTTCACAAAGTCTTATTGGGGGCAATAATATTATCAAGACTAATTTATCGGGAGACGCCATTCATAATTACAATATTACTTTTGAGAGAAGTATTTCAAGGTTTATGTCAATTTCATTGAGTTATAGAACCATGCCCAAATCAAGTCTTCCTTTACAAGCTATCGTGAAGCAGTTTATTAATAATCCTGCGATCGATTTTGATAATATTCAAGTGGGAAACAATGCGCTTACTGCCGAAGCTCGTTTTTATTTAGGCTTTTCTAAAATGGCAGGATTTTATGTTGCTCCTTATACACGTTCTGCCACTATTGATCTTACTGTCCCTGTACATTATACTTACCAACCTACTTCTCCTTTACCTGGTATTGTCTTGCCTCCAATCCCTATGCAGGCCCAATTGGATGGAACCATTCGATCTACCAGTTATGGCGCCTATGTAGGAATGCAATTTCAATTGCTTACTAAATTAGTACTTGATTTATGGATGATTGGTGGACACTATGGTCAATCTAATGGTAAATTACAATTCACGCCGCCCACTCCTTTACCCGCATTAGCAGTCACTGCTTTACAAAAAACCTTGGACGAAACTAAAGCCAACCCCTTTACTTTAAAGTCCACCGTGACTGCCAATAGCGCTGTCATTGATACCGAAGGTCCCTGGGCTGGAATAAGAGGATTAGGAATCACAGTAGGTTTAAGGTTTTAAATGTAATCACTTACCTTTGCTAGCATAAAGCACCTAAAATATGATGCCTCCTTATTTACAAGATCTATTCAAGAATCAAAGTTACGACCCTAATAACTTTTTTTTAATTGCGGGCCCTTGCGTGGTTGAAAGTGAAGAACTCGTAATGGAGATTGGAGATAAAGTAAGTGAGATTTGCAAAAATTTAGGCATCCCCTATGTATTTAAAGCGAGCTATCGCAAAGCTAATCGCACCAGCGCAAACTCTTTTACAGGTCTTGGTGATGACACCGGTTTAGATTTAATTAAAAAAGTAGGCGCGACGTATCAACTTCCAACCACCTCCGATATTCATGCGCATGAGGAAGCAGCTATTGCAGCTCAGTTTATTGATATTTTACAAATACCTGCTTTCTTATGCAGACAAACTGATTTATTAATTGCTGCAGCAGACACCGGTAAAATTGTAAACGTAAAAAAAGGACAATTTTTAAGTGGCGCTTCTATGAAATTTGCAGTGGATAAAATTAAACTAGCAGGCAACGAAAAAATAATGCTAACCGAAAGAGGAAATACTTTTGGCTATCAAGATTTAGTAGTGGATTATAGAAACATTCCTGCGATGCAAGAAAATAAGGTACCCGTTATTATGGATTGCACCCATTCCTTGCAACAACCTAATCAAACAAGTGGTGTCACTGGTGGCAATCCTCAACTCATTGAGACCATTGCAAAAGCGGCTATTGCGACGGGGGCAAATGGATTATTTATTGAAACACATCCTAATCCAAGTGTTGCAAAAAGCGATGGCGCTAATATGTTATCCTTAGATAAATTAAAGCCTTTATTGGAAAAATTAGTGACTCTTAGAAAGGCAGTAGTATAGTAAAGATTTATCCCTATTATTTGCTGGGGACAATTCTATTTGAACTCAATTCTATTTTAATAGATTTGACTTACCATCGAACTAAAAATATCTTAGTGGATTTCTCTTCCCTAATAAGATGTACTTTTTGATACTTCTCCAAAAAGCCAATACAAAATATAAAATGACGGGGGACCCAAATGTGAGGAAAGAGATATAAATAAACCACATACGAATCTTAGAAGTGGCTATGCCTAATCGCTCCCCGATAGCAGTACAAACCCCAAAGGCATGCAATTCTAAAAAATCTCTCATTTTATGGATCATATCGGTGGATAATTCTACCTGCAATCTAGATAAAAAACTGGATTTTGGCTTACCTTTGCCCCAAATTTTAACAATTAAAACTAGTACCATGGCTTTTGATATTGAAATGATTCAAAAACTGTATGCTGCAATGCCTGCAAAAGTGGAAGCTGCTCGTCAACTGTTGGGCCGCCCTTTAACACTTTCTGAAAAAATATTATTCTCCCATTTACATAATGATCAACCTTTACAAAACTTTGAAAGAGGTGGATCCTACGTTGATTTTGGACCAGACAGAGTGGCTATGCAAGATGCTACTGCTCAAATGGCATTGTTACAATTTATGCAAGCGGGTCGTCCCAAAGTGGCCGTACCAAGTACGGTTCATTGCGACCATTTGATTTCTGCAAAAGTTGAAGCCAAACAAGATTTACAAGTAGCTACGAGCGAAAGCAAAGAAGTATATGATTTCTTAGCTTCCGTATCTAACAAATATGGTTTAGGATTTTGGAAACCAGGTGCAGGTATTATTCACCAAGTAGTTTTAGAAAATTACGCATTCCCTGGAGGTTTAATGATTGGTACCGATTCACATACTGTGAATGCAGGTGGTTTAGGCATGATTGCCATTGGAGTGGGTGGTGCTGATGCTTGTGATGTGATGGCAGGTTTACCTTGGGAATTAAAATGGCCAAAACTAATTGGTATAAAATTAAAAGGAAAGTTGAGTGGATGGACTGCTCCTAAAGATGTCATCTTAAAAGTGGCAGGTATCTTAACAGTAAAAGGTGGAACAGGTGCGATCGTTGAATATTTTGGAGAAGGTGCTACCTCAATGAGTTGTACCGGTAAAGGAACCATTTGTAATATGGGTGCTGAGATTGGCGCTACTACTTCCACATTTGGATATGATGCAAGCATGAGTCGTTATTTACATTCAACAGGTCGTGCAGATGTGGCAACTTTAGCAGATGGTATTGCTGAACATTTAACTGCAGATGCTGAAGTATATGCAAATCCAGAAAAATATTTTGATCAAGTTATTGAAATTGATTTGAATGAATTAGAACCCCATTTAAACGGACCTTTCACTCCCGATTTAGCAACTCCAATTTCTAAAATGAAAGAAGCTGCTTTAGCGAATGGATGGCCTACTAAAATTGAAGTGGGTTTAATTGGTAGTTGTACCAACTCTTCTTATGAAGATATTAGTCGTGCTGTAAGTTTAGCAAAACAAGTGGCGCAAAAAGGATTGACTACGAAAGCAGAATACATGATTACGCCAGGTTCTGAACAAGTAAGATATACTATTGAAAGAGACGGTTTCTTGGATGTGTTTAGTCAAATTGGCGCTAAAGTATTTGCGAATGCATGTGGACCTTGTATTGGAATGTGGGAACGTGTGGGTGCAGAGAAAAAAGAAAAAAATACCATCGTACATTCTTTTAATAGAAACTTTGCAAAACGTGCAGATGGCAATCCTAATACCTATGCATTTGTGGGTTCTCCTGAATTAGTAACTGCCTTAGCGATTGCGGGTGATTTAACGTTCAACCCATTAACAGACACTTTAACCAATAATAAAGGAGAGCAAGTAAAATTAGACCCTCCTACAGGAGATGAATTACCTGTGAAAGGTTTTGCAGTAGAAGATGCAGGGTATCAAGCACCCGCTGAAGACGGATCCAATGTATCAGTGGCTGTAGATCCTACCTCAAAGCGTTTGCAATTATTAGATCCTTTCGCAGCATGGGAAGGAACCGATTTAAAATCATTAAGATTATTAATCAAAGCAAAAGGAAAATGTACCACAGACCATATTTCTATGGCAGGTCCTTGGTTAAAATTCCGTGGGCATTTAGATAATATTTCAAACAACTTATTAATAGGCGCTGTCAACTATTTCAATGAAAAAACGGACAGTGTAAAAAGTCAAATCAACGGCAATTACGATACCGTTCCTAATACACAACGCGCTTACAAAGCTGCTGGAGTGGGAACTATTGTTGTCGGTGACGAAAACTATGGTGAAGGAAGTTCAAGAGAACATGCTGCTATGGAACCTAGACATTTAGGCGTAAGAGTAGTATTGACTAAATCCTTTGCTCGTATTCATGAAACCAACCTTAAAAAACAAGGTATGTTAGCATTAACTTTCGCTGATAAAAATGATTACGATAAGATCCTGGAAAATGACAGCATTGACATTATTGGATTAACACAGTTCGCTCCTAATCAACCATTAAGCTTGGTTTTGCACCATGAAAATGGAACTAGTGAAACAATTTTAGCAAATCACACTTATAACCAACAACAAATTGAATGGTTTAAAGCAGGTGGTGCTTTAAATATTATTAGAAAACAAGTGGGTCAATAAAATTTTATTTACTTTTGTCCTACAACTAGGATCCACTGTATCTTAAATAAAATTAAGATCTAAAAATCCCTCTTCGTTTATTCGGGGAGGGATTTTTATTTACCTTTAATACATGATACGAACAGCACTAGTCTCCTATGGTATGAGCGGAAGAGTATTCCATGCTCCTTTTATACATTTAAACCCCCATTTTGAATTAGTAGGAAGTTGGGAGCGCAGTCAAAAAAATATTGAAAAGGCTTACCCAGGAACTATTTCATTTTCATCTTATGAAGAAATTTTAATGGACCCCACTATTGATTTAATCATAGTAAATAGTCCTAATGATACCCATTACGAGTATACCAAAAAAGCATTGCTTGCAGGGAAACATGTGGTTACTGAAAAAGCATTTACAGTGACCGAAAAAGAAGCTTTAGAATTAGAAGCGCTAGCACAAAAAATGAATAAAAAATTAGCTGTCTATCATAACCGCCGTTACGATGCTGATTTTTTAACACTACAAAAATTGATACAAGAAGGAAGCATAGGTGACTTTCTTGATATACAAATTTCTTTTGAAAGATACCGAACCACTTTAAGTCCTAAAGTACATAAAGAGTTACCTACTCCAGGTGCTGGAGTATTATATGATCTTGGACCTCATTTGGTAGATCAGGCTTTGTTGTTATCTGGAATGCCTACTTCTGTTTTTGCAGATATCAGAATGACAAGAAGTGTTACAAAAGTAGATGACTATTTTACTTTATTACTTTACTACCCAACACATCGAATTTTAATAACGAGTGGAATGGTTTTTATGCAACAACTTCCTGCTTATAAAGTATATGGCACCAAAGGTTGTTTCATAAAATATCGTGCGGATATTCAAGAAGATGAATTATTAGCAGGTAAAATCCCCTCTGGCGAGGATTGGGGAAAAGAACCCGAAAGCCAATGGGGTACATTAAGCACTGATCATGATGGAAGTATTAGTTCAAAAATCATTCCTAGTTTGCCTGGAAATTATGGTCAATTTTATGCATTAATGGCAGATGCGATTTTATATAACGCACCCGTTCCTACTTCTGCTAAAGAAGGTGCCCATATTATTAAAGTGTTGGAAGCGGCTCGCAAAAGTGCGAGCACGAAAGCGATTGTTGATTTATGATAGAAAAAATATGGAAACCTGGTTAGCCGAAATAAGAAAAGAGTTTAAAAAAAATAGTGATCCTATTAAAGCAAAAGGGGCTAAGGCTTATTTATTACATCAATTTGAATTTTTTGGGGTCATGACGCCCACGCGCCGCAGAATCTCAAAAGCATTTTATAAATCTCACCCTATTCAAAGTCATGCCGAAATTGCTAAGATTGTTAAAACTTGTTTTAACCAACCCGAAAGAGAGTTGCATTATTTTGGACTAGAGTGGCTAGGATTTTCTAAAGCATTATGGAATAAACAAACCTTACCCTTAATAGAATGGATGATTACACATCAAAGTTGGTGGGACACTGTAGATGCTACCAATTCACATGTGATTGGATTGTATTTTAAAAAATTTCCTGAATACATACCTGAATACACCCAAAAATGGAATCAATCCAATAACATTTGGTTACAAAGAATGAGTATTCTGTTTCAATTAAGTTATAAAAAAGAAACGGATACTGTTTTGTTGAGTAAGTATATTGAAAATTGCATGCATCACCCTGATTTTTTTATTCGCAAAGCGATTGGATGGGCTTTACGTGCATATGCCTATCAGGATCCTAAATGGGTAAAAGCATTTGTAAAATCACATCCTCCATTATCTCCCTTATCTGTAAGAGAAGCATTAAAACATCAGAAATAAAAAAACATCATAAATAAAAAAAGTCCCGATGACTCGGGACTTGCTATTCTATTAAAAAAATAATCTTACATTTTTTTAGCGTCTTCTAAAAACTTCGCTAAACCAATATCAGTTAAAGGATGTTTTAATAATCCTAAGATGGAATCTAAAGGACAAGTACAAACATCAGCACCTGCTTCGGCTGCTTTTACAATATGTAAAGCATTACGAATAGAAGCCGCTAAAATTTGCGTATTAAAACCTTGCATATCATAGATATGTCTAATTTGACTAATTAATTGCATCCCATCCCAACTGCTATCATCAATTCTTCCAATGAATGGAGATACATAAGTAGCTCCTGCTTTAGCAGCTAATATAGCTTGGCCTGCAGAAAAAACTAAAGTACAATTAGTACGAATACCATTATCCGTGAACCACTTAATGGCTTTAATGCCATCTTTTATCATAGGCACTTTCACCACAATATTGGGATGAATAGCGGCTAGTTTTTTACCTTCAGCTACCATGGTATCAAAATCGGTCGACAACACTTCAGCACTAATATCACCATTCACTAACTCACAAATTGCTTTGTAATGAGCAGCAATAGCTTCTTCCCCTTTTACCCCTACTTGAGCCATTAAAGAAGGATTAGTGGTTACTCCATCAAGAATACCTAAATCATTGGCTTCTTTAATTTGAGCTAAATTTCCTGTGTCAATGAAAAATTTCATACATCTGTTTTTTGTTTGACCTTATGGCCAAAATAATAAAAAATGGCAGGCTACTCACATCGCACCGCTCAACCGCCTATCCTTGCTGTATTCCTACCCTGGGGAGTTTCAGCAGGAGCTGGTCGTGTAAGACCTGCCGCTGCAAATGTAGGACAAAACAAGGTATTAAAAAAGTGCGTATCTATCTTTACAAATCTTACCAATTCTGCTTTGAATTCACGGTTCCCCAACCTATAATTTGATCATGTCTAGCACCTGGGGGACGGAAGTACACTAAAATGGTGTAATTATTTTCGGTCTCCCAATGATCCCCTTCGGTTTGGGAAAAATCTTGCAAAGGATCGGGAGACATCTTATCTCTTAAAACATAATTATAACTATAATAGCCCTGCTTAAGTAATAACTTTTTTTGATAGACACTTTTGCTAGCATCAAATTGCATTTCCGAACCTGTCTCTAAAGCATTATTGGTGAGTGCCCCTTCCAAATATAAATTTTGCCCTACATAAGGTAAGTGATTGGGTGGTAAATAAGTAAAGTACACAGTGGCATAATCATTTTGCACATCACTGTTTAAAGACTCTGTATTGGAAATTAAAAAATTACCATTTAAATCTTTGAAACTATAATAAGCACCATCCGCTCTTGAAATATCTGGCTTAACATATACATTGGTGCCATTAGAAGTAGGTTCTAATTTTTGCACACGATCAGATTGTAAACGTAAGCTTTGAATATCTAACCAACGCGATTCTTTTCCCGCAGGAAAAATTAAATCAGTTTCATTATTATATTCCAATAAATTTCCGCGCACAAAAGTAGGTTGATGTATCACCCTCGCATCATCATATCTGTAATTTTGTATCACTTTTACAGTTAATTGATCGGGTTGCAAATAATTCAATTTCTTGGTATCAATAATGCACTGTAATTTTTGATGTGTCCTAGAAATATTGCCATCAAACGGCTCTTGTATTTTAGGCATTATGGACGCCTGCTCTTCTACCACAAAAAAACGTCTTGTAAAAACAATGCTTTTGGGATTGGCATCCTTATATACTGTTAAGACAAAATTACCGGATTGTTTAGGCTGACAATTTTCGTTCGGAAAATTAAATTGATAATGATAATAAGATTGAATACTAATAGATGAAATAGCAAATTGCGTGATTCTATTTTGATTGAAACCTTGCAAATAATCAAATGAATTTAAGTTACTGGGTGATTCATCTTCATTTAAAAGCGTGACAGAATAATAATAGTTTTGATAGGTCGCTTTTAAATCATCAAAGCTAATCATCAAAGGGGTCATGGCAGATAACGATATAATCGGAAGTCCTTGAGAATTACCCATAGGATGGATTAATACTGTTTTAATATTACTATCATACACTTTATCCAAAGGGGTTCCCGCAGTAGCAGTAAAAACTAAAAATCCAGTAAAAAATAGAAATAAATGGAAGGCTCGCATGAACAGGGTCATTTTACTCGCTACGAATCTAAACTTTTATTCATTCATATTCAACGGAAAAAACTAGATTTGATAAAAATTAAACCCTTGTCTTCCGCTTTTGATATTGCTAAAAAAATAAGCTTTTCCACTTCTAAAAGCTATACTGGCATCATTGTGAAATTAGCCATGATTGCCACTAGTATAAGTGTGGCTGCAATTATTTTAACTTTATCCATTGTCAATGGTTTTCAATACAGCATTTCCAATAAAGTATTTTCATTTTGGGGTCATATCCGAATCGAATCTGTTAATGGACGCCCTCTGCCACAAAACGATAGCCTGATTCAACATTTAAAGCTGCAAAATAAAGAACTGATTCAAAACATCACCCCTTTTATTCATCAATCCACTGTCATTGGATATCAAAAAGAAATAGAGGGTGTGGTCGCTAAAGGCATAAGCGTCCAGGAGCCTATTCCATTTTTAATAAAGGAAAGCACTATAATTGACTCCCCTCAACATCCCATTATTATATCGGATGTTCTTGCTCGCAAATTAAATATCGACCTGCATAAAAATGTAAAATTGTACTTTTTAAACGGTACCCAAGTACAACAAAGATCTTTTAAAGTCAAAGGCATTTATCATTCAGGAATAGACGACTATGATCAAAAATTTGTCATGGTGCCCCTAATTGATTTACAACAATTACAAAATAACAATGCTTCCATTCCCACTGTGGATGGTTATACTATTACATTAAGAAATGCCGATAATATAGATAGCATTAAAAATAAAATACAATCTCAATTGCCTTCTAATTGGGTATCTACCACCATCCCCAATTACTACCCTCAAATTTTTGATTGGATAGGTGTACAAAACATCAATCGAAATGTAGCCATCACCATTATGTTGTTAATTGCTATTATCAATTTAGTAACTTGTTTGTTTATACTTATGCTAGAACGGATACCGATGATTGGAAGTTTCTCTGCCATGGGTGCTAGTCATGGTTTTATTCGAAAAATATTTATGTATCAAGCTAGCTTTATTGCTTGGACAGGTATACTGACAGGGTGTTTGGTGGGTATCGGTCTATCTTTATTGCAATTAAAATTTGGCTGGATTCAATTAGACGAATCTGCTTATTTTGTAAAAACACTACCTATTAAAATAGTTCCTTTACAAATTATAGGTGTGATGTTAGGAACAGCAGTGATAAGTTATATTTCCTTTCTCTTGCCTACTTTATGGGTAAAAAGAATTTCCCCTGCTTCAGCCATTCGATTTGATTAGACTCCCTAAAATAATGCCGGTTGCAACAGCTGCATTTAAGGATTCTGCTTGACCAAAATTTGGAATGGTAATAGGATGTTTAATATAAGGTAATATATTAGGACGGATGCCTTTTGATTCATTCCCTATGACTAAGATGCCTTCCTTTTGCATTTTAGATTGAAATACATTTTCTCCATTCAATAATGCCCCATACACAGGCAGTTTTGTGGAAGCAAGGACTTCTTCCAAGTTTTG
>CANBSH010000007.1 GCA_947372105.1 Chitinophagaceae bacterium | reverse complement strand
TTCCAAGCGAGCGTAGATATCTTTTTCCTTCGTAAGTTTTAAAACATCCATCTCAATTAATTCAGGATGCGGTCCCCCTTTTAATAGGGCATACCCTAATATTTGAGTGCCTGGATCAATTCCTAAAATAAGAGGCGATTTGGATATATGGGACATAAGATTAAAGTTACAGATATCGCTTCAAATTCCGAACTTTACCCACTATGAAAGAAGTAGGTGGCAATAAAATATTTTCCTTGCTCAATAAATGTATTGGCTTCATTTTATTTATTGTTTGTGCTTGGGCCATCTATCAAAAAGTGTTACATCATCCTAACCTACTAGCACATGGTGAAGCCATTCAATTTCAATTTAAGCGAATCACATTTTCAGAATGGTTCCTATTGGTGGTATTATTTTGTTTGAATTATGCAACAGAAGCTTTGAAATGGAAAATATTGTTAGCTCATTGGAATCCATTGAGTATGTTACAATCCTTGAAAACAGTTTTAGTAGGACAAGCTTTTGCATTTTTTACTCCCGTAAGATCTGGCGATTATGTAGGTCGCATTCTATTTTTAGAGACTGGTAATAAATGGAAAGGAGTCGCGCAACTGGCTTGGTCCAATTATGCTCAATTAATGATTACATTAACGATGGGGGCATTTGGTATGTTTTTTAATTTACCTTTTTTACCTTGGCTTAAATGGTTGGGCCCCGTGATGGTATTGTTTGCGTTTTATATATATTTTCATCCAGGACAATTTAAAGGGTGGCTTCAAAAAATGACTGCTCTACAAATTGGCATTGATGTAAAAATTAAATTATTACTATTGTCCCTCTTGAAGTATATCATTTTTATGGTTCAATATATTTGGGCGGTGAAAATATTTGCGATTCCAGTTCCTTTGTTTGAATTATGGATTGCTTTGTCCGTGATGTTTTTATGTTTAAGTATTATTCCGGCAATTAGCTTGACCGATTTGGTGATTAGAGGACAATTAATAGTGGTATTATTGGCGGCTTGGTATGATAATAGCTTAATGCTCATTTGCTTAAGTACACTTATTTGGGCGGTTAATTTTTTGTTGCCTGCTATAATTGGAGCCTTCTTATTATTGAATTTCCGTTTAAAACAATAATTTTGCGGCAACCTCAATAGCCGACTCGTTTTATGGTTTTTTTACAAATCTTCTTATCTCTATTTTTTTTCACCCAACCTATTCGGGGGAATAGTAATGGCATTTGCAATCAGGTCAATACTTCCTTTAATGCAGGTGAAAAGGTAGATTATATCATTTATTATAATGTCATCGGACTTTATGTAAATGCAGGCAGAGCCGATTTTACAGTAAAAAACTCTAATTGGAACGGATCTGATGCATATACGTTGACTTGTAATGGAAAATCTAATATGAAGTATGATTGGATTTTTAAAGTAAGAGATAAATATCAAAGTGTAGTAGATGCAAAAAGCTTGCTGCCTTATCAATTTACACGTGAAATTAATGAAGGAAGTTTTCATCAAAAGCAGGAGGCATTATATAATCAAAAAGCAAATACAGTTACTACCGAAGCGGGTACTTTTAAAGGAGCAGATTGTACTTTTGATGTCATCAGCGCAATTTATGCAGCAAGAAATATCAACTATTCTAATAGCCAAGTAAATGATAAATTCTTTCTCAGCTTTTTCTTGGACAAGGAATTATATCCTTCTTATTTTAAATTTTTAGGCAGGTCAGAAATTACCACCAGATATGGTCGTTTTAAAGTCATAAAACTAGCACCATTATTGGTAAAAGGGTCTATGTTTGAGGGTGGTGAAAAAATGACAGTTTGGGTCACTGACGACGACAATCATATACCAGTGCGCATTGAAACACCCATCATTGTGGGTAGTATTAAAGTAGATATGGTAGGCTACCAAAATTTAAGACATCCCTTAACTTCTTTGATAGAATTGGTGAATGAATAACCTTAAACGGTTAACCATTGTTCTAAAGTAAAGCATTCTTTTACCCTGATCCCTTTTTCTGTATTTTGTAATGAGCAACATTCATTTGTCGCGTCATGTTCGAAAAACAAAGTGAAATTATTAGCAAAGGCTTCCTTTAAAAATATTTCTTTTTCTTGCAAAGTAATTAAAGGTTGCATGTCATAACCCATGACATAAGGTAATGGAATATGTGCTACAGAAGGTAATAAATCAGCCATATACACTAAATATTGTCCATTGATTTTTATTTTAGGAAGTAACATGCCTTGAGTATGTCCATTTACCACAATACAAGTGATTGATTGCGAAAAATGAATTTCTTGTAAACTTGAATCACTCTTAAAAGAGGGGAGCTCAATTAGTTTTAATTGACCAGATGTTTGTAGTGGAATAATATTTTCTTGTAAAAATGATGCCTTTTCGCGTGCATTAGGTTGCAATGCAAGTTCCCATTGTGTTTGACTTACCCAATAAGTAGCATTTGGGAAACTGGGTAGGTAGGACTCTTCCTTTTTTTGAATAGCGCCTCCCACATGATCAAAATGAAGATGCGTAAGTAATACATCAGTAATATCAGATAGCGCAATATGAAGAGGTTCAAGTGCTTCCTCTAATGATTTAGTTTCATGCGGGTGATAATGACTAAAAAATTTGGCGTCTTGTTTATTACCCATGCCAGTATCAATCAATATTTTACGATCTCCTTCTATCACTAACAAACAGCGTAAAGCCCAAGTGCATAAATTATTTTCATCCGCAGGGTTGAGTTTATCCCATAGTGATTTAGGGACTACACCAAACATAGCGCCGCCGTCTAATTTAAACTTCCCTGTATGGATACTATATACCTTCATGTCCCTTTAATTTGGAAGTACGATACAACAAAACAAATCCAATCACAAAGAAAATACAAAGTGCTAGTACCGAATTGCGTTGTGATCCAGTAATTTCATTAATCAATCCAAAGCTAAACATTCCAATCACTATGGCTATTTTTTCAGTGACATCAAAAAAGCTAAAATAGCTAGTAGTGTCATCTGTTTCTGGCATCAATTTGGAATACGTACTTCTGCTAACAGATTGTATCCCACCCATTACAAATCCCACCACAATGGCTAAAGTATAAAAAGGGACAACACTATTGCGAGGTAGATAATAACCCATAATACAACCACCTATCCATATCAAAATAGCCATCATGATGGTATTAAAGTTACCCCATTTGCTTGCCAATTTTGCCATTAATTGTGCCCCAGGGATGGCTACAATTTGAATAATTAATATGGCAATAATCAAATTAGTGGTAGGGATATTTAATTCACTTTTGCCATACAAAGTAGCCGCTAACATCACTGTTTGTACCCCCATATTATAAAAGAAAAAGGAAACTAAAAATCTTTTTAAGATAGGGAGTGATTTTAATTCTATCCAAACCTTATGCAGTTCCTTGTACCCTTGTACAAATAATTTATTGCTGTGTGCTCCTTTAGCGCCTCTTCCATCAGGCAATCTAGAAATAGAAAACCATCCAAAACAAATCCACCAAATTCCTACTAATAAAAAAGAAATTTGTGATGCTTTTGCAACGGTAATGCCAAACATGTCAGGCTTTAAGACAAACACGAAACAAATTAATTGCAGTAAGACAGATCCAATATAGCCCATCATAAATCCTTTAGCGCTTACCCTATCACGATCTTCTGGAGCAGCAATTTCTGGTAAATAAGAATTGTAAAAAACTAAGCTTCCCCAAAAACCCACACAAGCAATAATGACTGAAATTAATCCACCGATAATATGATTGCTATCAAAAAAATAAAGAGAAGCGCAAGCTAAACTTCCCATGGTACAGAAAAAACGAAGGAATTGTTTTTTATTACCTCTATAATCTGCAATGGAGGATAATATGGGAGATAATATCGCGACTATCACAAAAGCAATAGCTAAAACATAATTATATAATGCAGTATTGGAAAACTCAAAAGATCCAATTTTGATTTTATCAATTATTGTGTTTTCGTTTCCATCTCCTGTCACTGCTTCATAATAAGCGGGAAATATGGTGCTGGTGATGACTAGGTTATAGACGCTATTGGCCCAATCGTACATCGCCCAACCATTAATTACTTTTTTAGAAGCTGTATGCATGGCAATTATTTTGTATTTTAAAAATACAAATAAATGTCCAAACTAGGGAAGAAGGGGTGGTTACTAAATATGATGGGTGAACAATAACACCAAGATGACGGCTCCTAATGCAATACGGTACCATCCAAATATCTTAAATCCTTGCTTTTCAACCACACGGATTAAAAATTGGACACTTAGTAAAGCCACTATAAATGCAACAATGGCGCCCACTAAAAGCATTATTAAATTATTGCTTGCAAATACTTCAGGATTGGTTTTGTAAACGTCTAGGGTACTTTTTGCTGAAGCAGCAAGCATGGTAGGGACTGCCAGAAAAAAAGAAAATTCTAAGGCTGTTTTTTTACTCCATTTTTGGCTCATGCCTCCAATAATAGTAGCGGCACTTCGACTCAATCCTGGAAACAAAATTGACAGTACCTGAAAGCAACCTACTATAAATGACTTTTTATAACTGAATTCGGCATCTTCATTTACCGTCACATTTTTTTCAAACAATCGATCAATGAATAATAATATAATACCCCCTACTAACATGACCGTAGCGATTACCCATAAATTACTCAATGCAGCATCAATATGTTTTTTTAACAATGCGCCAAAGATTAATGCAGGCATCACTGCCACTATTAGTTTCAAGTAAAAGCTAATATGTTTGAAATCAAAAAAACGTTTGCGATAAATTATCACAACCGATGCAATGGCTGCTAATTGAATCACGATTTCATATAAGTCCACAAAAGGGTTGGCAGTAATTCCTAAAAAAGGGTTCGCGAATTTCATATGTGCCGTGCTTGAAATAGGCAAAAATTCGGTGATGCCTTCAATGATAGCGATAATGATGGATTGAAATAAATTCATGCATGAAATTTAATAGGTTTGAATTCTGATGGTGAATTCAGATGTTTGAATCCTTGATGCGTTAAGACTTTTTAAATAAAGCATAGATTTCTACTAAAAATCCTGCGATCATCACAATTGGTGCTAAAGTAATACGTCTAAAACTATACACTTCATTTTCATTAAATACATTGGGATCGGCACTTTTGCCTCCAGACATTAAAAGCATACCAGCAATGATTAAAGCGGCACCCACAAGCATCCATATGTAATTTGACTTTCCAAAAATTGCCAATGATTTTTTTGTTTCTTTTTGATTCATGAGATTTAATTTATAATCTGGTTTAAATTATTTTTAGAAGATTTTAATATAGTTCGTCTAATTTCATTTTTAAATATTTCACGACACTACGATAGGTGCTTAAGACGGAAATACCCACCCCTAATACAATTAATCCTCCGAATAACATAAAGTCATTTCCCATTCCTTGAATGGTTTTAATTTGAGGGAATTGTATACTCGCCCATTGTATTAAACTAAACATTAAAAAGATTGCAATACCAGCGCTAATGAGTCCGTTGATCAGTGCACGAATCACTAAAGGCTTTGCTATAAAACTTCGAGTGGCTCCCACCATCTGCATAGTTTTGATTAAAAAACGATTGCTAAACATTGCCAAACGAATCGTATTATCTATACTAATAATAACAATAATGCATAAAATGATGGACATCACTAAAAAGATCACTCCAATTTTAGTAGCTCTTTCATTTAAGCTGCTTACTAAACTTTTAGGGTATTGAATATCGGCCACTTCCGATTTAAATGATTCTTTAATACTATTGCTAATATTCTCTAAACTATCAATATTGACATAATTCGCTTTGGCGAAAAAATCAACACTTTCTGGGAGGGGGTTTACATCTAGAATTTTGGCCCAATCTTCATTATTTTCTTTGTTCCAAATGGCTTTTGCTTTTTCCTTATCCACATATTCTACGTTTTTGGCATAATCCTGTGTTGCAATATATTGTTGGATTTTTCCAATGGTATTTTTATCGACACTACGTAAATAAACGCTGATGCGAATATCCTCCTTGAAATTATCGCCAATGGCATGGAGATTCAAAAAAAGCCACCCCATAATACCCATAATAAACAAAACAATAGCGACCCCAATAATGCTGTAAATGTAATTGGGTTTACTTCGTTTGAGAGATGCGGATCCGTTGGCTGCCATAGCATTAAAATTTTACTTGTTCACATTGCAAATGTAGGGTTTTGAACGCTAATGGCTTACATTTGCAGAGGGTGAATTATTCATTTTTTAACCACAAATTGGCTGGTTTTTTAATTTTGGTTAAAGAAATGTTAGGATTCCACCTGTTCATTCAGAAAAGTTATTAGATGGAGTATCAATTTAGGGCCATTGAAAAAAAATGGCAAGCAATTTGGAAAGAGCAAAAAGCATATCAGGTTTCAAATGAATCAAGTAAACCTAAGTGCTATGTATTGGATATGTTTCCTTATCCAAGTGGTGCTGGTTTGCATGTAGGACATCCATTAGGTTATATTGCTTCAGATATTTATAGTCGATTTAAAAGACTTCAAGGTTTTAATGTATTACATCCCATGGGATATGATGCATTTGGATTACCTGCTGAACAATACGCTATTGAAAATGGAGTACACCCTGCAAAAAGTACACACGACAATATAGCTAACTTTAGAAGTCAGTTAGATAATATTGGATTTAGTTATGATTGGGAAAGAGAAGTGCGTACTTGTCTTCCTAATTATTATCATTGGACACAATGGATTTTTTTACAATTATTCAATAGCTATTTTGATAGGGCGCAACAAAAAGCAATTCCTATTGCAAATTTGATCCATGCTTTTGAAAAAGAAGGGAACCAGCATCATGTATGTCCTGCTGATAATAAGTTGCAGTTTAATGCAAATGATTGGAAGGAGTTTACTGAAAAACAACAACAAGATATATTAATGCAATATCGAATTGCATTTTGTGGTTTTGGGGAAGTGAACTGGTGTGCGGCTTTGGGCACGGTTTTGGCAAATGACGAAGTGATCAATGGATTAAGTGAAAGAGGTGGACATCCGGTAGAAAAGAAAAAATTACGTCAATGGTATTTGCGCATTACAGAATATGCAGACCGATTATTAAGTGGTTTAGATACCATTCAGTTTAGTGACGCAATGAAGGAAATGCAATCTAATTGGATTGGAAAAAGTGAAGGAGCTGAAATAGAATTTGCAATTAAAAACACGAACGAAAAATTACGCGTCTATACCACAAGACCTGATACTGTTTTTGGAGTCGACTTTATGGTTGTAGCTCCTGAGCATGAACTTATTTCTAAAATAGTTCCCAATGCACATCAAAAAGAAGTGGAAGATTATATTACTTATGTAAAAAGCAGAAGCGAAAGAGAACGTATTGCAGAGAAAAAAATAACAGGATGTTTTACAGGCGCTTATGTCATTAATCCTTTTAATCAACAAGAAATTCCTATTTGGATTTCGGAATATGTATTAGCGGGATATGGAACAGGAGCCATTATGGCCGTGCCTTGTGGCGATGATCGTGACTTTAAATTTGCACAACATTTTAATATACCTATTACCAATATAATTGGGGATGCCTTTAATGGTCAGGAAGCCAACTCAACTAAGGATGCCGTTTTATTTAATAGTGATTTTTTGAATGGGGTAGTACAAAAAGAGGCAATTACCATTGTGAATGATAAAATAGAAGCAATGGGGATTGGCAAACGCAAAGTGAACTATAAAATGCGTGATGCTGCTTTTAGCCGACAAAGATATTGGGGGGAACCATTCCCCATTCAATGGAAAGAGGGGATTGCCTATCCTTTAAAGGAATCTGAATTACCCTTATTGTTACCAGAAGTAGATCACTATGGTCCAGGCCCAGAAGGGGAAGGGCCTTTGTCTAATATAGATGCTTGGAAACAGGCGCAATATGAAACCAATACCATGCCTGGTTATGCGGGAAGTAGTTGGTATTTTTTAAGATATATGGATCCGCATAATGAGGAAGTTTTTTGTAGTAAAAAAGCAAGTGATTATTGGGGTCAGGTGGACTTGTATATTGGAGGGACCGAACATGCAGTGGGTCATTTGTTATATAGCAGAATGTGGACGAAAGTGTTATATGATTTAGGCCATATTGGTTTTGAAGAGCCATTCAAAAAATTATTAAATCAGGGAATGATTCAAGGAAGTTCCAGATTTGTTTTTAGAAAAAGAGGAACCCAAACATTTGTGTCTGCAGGTCTTGCTCATCTCCATCAAGTAGATCAATTACATGTGGATGTAAACATAGTGGACGGATTGGAACTAGATACAGAAGCGTTTAAAAAATGGAAACCAGATTACGCTCATGCTGAATTTATTTTAGAAGAGGGTAAATATATCTGTGGAGTAGAAGTTGAAAAAATGTCGAAGTCTAAATTTAATACTGTTAATCCAGATGTATTAGTTGAAAAATATGGAGCAGATACTTTTAGAATGTATGAAATGTTCTTAGGTCCAGTAGAGCAAAGCAAGCCATGGGATACGAAGGGAATTGAAGGAGTACATCGCTTCTTGAAAAAGTTTTGGAGATTATTTTATGATGAAATGAAAGGCAAGGTTTGGGAGGAAGGAGAGCCAACAGCAGAGGAACTTAAAGTGTTACATAAGACTATCAAAAAAATTGAAGAGGACACCGAACGATACAGCTTTAATACTGCGGTGAGCACCTTCATGATATGTATTAATGAATTGTTTGATCTCGGATGCCATAAAAAATCGGTTTTATCGCAAGTGCTTGTTTTAATGACTCCTTATGCACCGCATTTTTGTGAAGAATTATGGCAATTACTCGGAAATGAAGGGCTGGTTGTAAATGCTGCCTATCCTGTATTTGAGTCCAAATATGTGCTAGAAACTTCCAAAGAATATCCAGTAAGTATTAATGGTAAAATGAGGACCAATATTGCCATAGACTTGGCTGCAACGGAGGAAGAAGTTTGCAATATTGTACTTGACAATGCCTTAGTTCAAAAATGGATGGAAGGCAAGCCCTTAAAAAAACTCATTTTTGTGAAAGGCAAGATGATAAATGTTGTAATTTAAGTTTTCGATATTTTCTTTTTTTTAAAAAGGGGTCCTGGACCCTCCAAAAAATCAACTATGAAAAAAATTGCTTTATTAGGAAGTCAATTATTGTTGGGATTGTATTTGGTTGCTCAAATGCCTTATTCTAGCTTACCACGATTTAATCGATGGTTGAATAATGATGAATTTGTGATTAACACCAAAATAAATGGCAATACTACTGCTGCCGATTATGTTTATAATATCAATACCAAACAATATACTCCTGCGCCACCGGTGGCTAAAGAAGAAAAGTTGATGACAGTCAAGGAGGGTGATATTTTTGTAAAAGTCAATGGTGTAGATAAACAAATAACTTCTGATAAAAAAGAAAAGAAAAATCCCACTTTATCACCTGATGGACAATATGTGGCGTACACACAAAATAATAATTTGTATACCGTTTCGGTAGCAGATGCAAAAGTGACTGCCATTACCAATGAATCCACTAAGGGGATTTTAAACGGTTATGCGAGCTGGGTATATTTTGAAGAAATTTTTGGTCGTCCCACTCAATACCGTGCTTTTTGGTGGAGCCCTGATAGCAAGTTTATTTCCTTTATGCGTTTTGATGAACGCAATGTGCCTATGTTCCCTATTTATAATAGTGAAGGTCAGCATGGTTTTGTAGAAGAAACGCGTTATCCAAAAGTGGGGGATCCAAATCCTACAGTTAAAATAGGTTGGACCACGCCAACAGGAGGCAATATTACTTGGGCTGATTTTAATGATCAAGAGGATCAATATTTTGGTTGGCCTATTTGGAATCCTAATACGAATGCGATGTGGTTGTCTTGGATGGATCGTGGCCAAAATAATTTAAAGATCTATGAATTAGATATGGCAACTGGCGCTAAAAAAGAAGTGTATAAAGAATATCAAAAAACATGGATTGATTTAGAAGATAGAGTAGGAGGCCGTATTAATTTTTTAGCAAATAATAAAGGCTACATCGCACAATCGGATGCCACGGGTTGGAATCAATTGTATTTGTATCAAATGAATGGTCAATTAATAAACTCTATTACTTCTGGTAAATTTACTGTCACTGGAATTAAATCCATAGACGAAAAAAACAAAACCATTTATTTTACAGCAAGAGGAATAGAGAGCTCTGCTAGAATTGATTTATATGCAGTAGGATTTGATGGAAAAAATTTAAAGAGATTGACTGCAGGGGATTACAATCATAGTCAAACTAATTTATCTCCAGACGGGAAACATGTCGTGTCGGTATATAGTAATGTGAAAACCCCCACTAGCATTGGTTTGATTGATGCTAAAACGAAAGCCATTGAGGTTTTAGGAACTTCTGTGGATGCCAATTTCAAAACAGATGAAGTAGCTAAAACAGAATTGATTCGAATTAAAAGTGAAGATGGTTTATATGAATTACCTGCCTTAGTAACTTGGCCTAAAAATATGGATCCAACTAAAAAGTATCCTATGTTGGTAAGCATTTATGGTGGACCTAATGCAGGTACGGTGATGGATAGCTGGAACTATTCTAGTACACGTGAAAATTGGGCGAAAGAAGGGCTGATTCAAGTGGCATTTGATCATCGTGCAAGTGGACATTTTGGAAAAGAAGGTGTGAATTATATGTATCGCAATTTAGGATATTGGGAAATGCAGGATTATATGACAATGGCAAAATGGTTTATTGCTAATGGTCAAGCAGATCCCACTAAAGTGGCTATTACAGGATTTAGCTACGGTGGTTATATGAGTTGTTATGCATTAACTTATGGTGCTTCTGTATTTACACATGCCATGGCGGGAGGTAGTGTAACTTCATGGGATTTGTATGATTCTCATTATACCGAAAGGTATATGGATACACCTAAAGAAAATCCAGAAGGATATAAATCAAGTAATGTAATGACACATATCAAAAACTTTAAAGGAGTTTTACAATTAGTACATGGCACGATGGATGACAATGTACACATGCAAAATTCAATTCAGTTTTTAAGTGCCTTAGAAGACAATGGTAAAGAAGTTGAATTTATGTTATACCCTGGAGGAAGACATGGCTGGGGCGGGGCAAAAGGAAAACACTTTACTGATTTGAAAAATAAATTTATTTATAAATATTTATTAGAAAAGCCTTATGTGGCTGCTAAATAAATAATCACTTATAATTAATTAGTCACCCTTAGCACCCATTCATGCACAATCCTTTAATAGATATCAATGCATCAGGTTTGAATACTCAGGACAGAGAATTTGAAAACAGTATTCGTCCAAGAGAGATGGATGCCTTCACTGGGCAACCTCAATTGATTGAAAACTTGAGCATCTTTATTAAGGCTGCAAAAATGAGAGGGGAGGCTTTGGATCATATTTTATTTCATGGCCCTCCAGGATTAGGTAAAACTACTTTAAGTAGAATTGTTGCCAATGAAATGGGGGTTCAAATTAAAGAAACCTCAGGTCCTGTCATTGAAAAGCCCAGTGATTTAGCGGGCTTATTAACTAGTTTGGAAGCTAATGATGTTTTGTTTATTGATGAGATACATCGCTTGAGTACGGTGGTGGAAGAATATTTATATGCTGCGATGGAGGACTATAAGATTGATATCATGATAGATAGCGGTCCCAATGCGCGTAGTATTCAAATCAATTTAAATCCATTCACTTTAGTAGGAGCCACCACAAGAAGTGGTTTATTAACTGCTCCTTTGCTTTCTCGTTTTGGAATTAAATCTAGATTGGAATATTATCCAGCCACTGTAATTGAAAAAATTATTTTAAGAAGTGCCTCTATATTAGAAGTGGCCATTCAAAGTGATGCAGCAGGTGAAATTGCTCGTCGTAGTAGAGGGACACCTCGTATTGCTAATGGGTTATTAAGGCGTGTACGTGATTTTGCGCAAGTACTTAATGATGGCACAGTGGATATAGGCATTACCAAACATGCACTAAAAGCGTTGAATGTGGATGAACATGGTTTAGATGAAATGGATAATCGTATTTTGTTAGCTATTATTGAAAAATTCAAAGGAGGCCCTGTGGGGATATCAACTATAGCTACTGCAGTAGGAGAAGAATCTGGAACCATCGAGGAAGTGTATGAACCTTTTTTAATACAAGAAGGTTTTTTACAAAGAACACCCAGAGGCAGAGAAGTGACACACAAAGCCTATGAACATTTAGGTAAAAAACCTCCTCGTCCTTCTATGGAAAACCCTGAATTATTTAGATAATATTATTCTACGACCAATCTAAATCCATTGCCGTGAATATTTACAATTTCAATAGTGTCGTCTTCTTTTAAATATTTTCTAAGCTTAGCAATGTAAACGTCCATGCTACGACCATTAAAATAAGTATCACTGCCCCAAATCTTCTTTAATGCTTTTTCGCGCGTCAATAAATCATTTTTATTTTCCGCTAACATTTTTAATAATTCATTTTCCTTAGGGCTTAAAATTTGAGTTTTTTGTTTAAAAGTCAACTCTCTTAATTTAGGATTAAAGTGGTAGCCTCCTAATTCAAATTCAAGATTGTCCGTAATTTTATGATCTTCTTCGTTACGTTTAATGATCGCTTTAATCTTATGTAATAATACTTCGCTATCAAAAGGTTTAGTGATATAATCATCTGCACCTAGTTTGTAGCCATGTATGATATCTTCCTTCAATGTTTTTGCGCTCAGGAAAAATAAGGGAACATCTGGATCAATGTCTCTAATTTCTTCGGCTAACGTAAATCCGTCCACATGTGGCATCATCACATCTAGTAAACACAAATCAAATTTTTCACGTTGAAAAGCCGCCAATCCTAATCGTCCATCACGTTCAAGGATCACTTCGTAATCGTTTAATTCGAGGTAGTTTTTAAGTACTAATCCTAAATTACTGTCATCCTCGCACAATAGTATTTTGCTTATTTTTTTATCTTCCATAATGATTGCTTTGTTCAAAGAAACGATTTTTAAGTGGCTTGCCTAAAAATGGTTTTCCAATGTTTTGTTAAAAATATACCTATTTCTTCGTACTTGTACAAAGGTCGCAAATTTTACAGGGGTGGGGGTTGTTTTCGCCAAAATATTGGGCTAAAAATACACTTCTACAATCCAAGCCCTGTCCTATAATGTACCTGCAAAATTGTTGGATTCTTTCCTGAAAGGCTTTTTTACGTAAGGTATAATTGTCTAAATCTAATTTCATAAATGAGGCAGAAGCTCTGTTCCAATTAAATTGAACTACAGGCTGATTTTCTTTTTGTTCATAAGAAAGCAATCCATATTCTTGTAATTTTTTCAGACTGGTTTGTACAAAATAAATATCTCTTTGCAATACCGTAGCTAAAACATTCTCATTGATATATTGTGGGCTGTCTAAAATACCGCCATAACTGCGCAATAAGGTTTGAAGTACGATTCCTAATATTTGGTTTTGCTGCTCAAAATTTTCGATGGTAAATCGATCCGCATATACATGCACTAAAGAGGGTTTAAAGGAGGCTGCAGAAAACTTAACATGACCTTCTTGTTCAATCCACTGTAAAGCATTTCGCGTAATCATTTTATCTAATTCAAAACGGGTACAAAAAATGTCAAAATCAAATAAAAATTGTTGTTTCTCACCTAATCCCATAGGGAGCTGAACATAATCTACTAAATATTGAAATACTTGTTTGATCATTTCAATACTAGGAAATTTTTTTTCTTGCACCGATAACCAATAGTCCCAATCATTGGGCTGATATAATAAAATGGCTTCTGCAGGTTGACCATCACGCCCAGCTCTACCGGCTTCTTGATAATATTGTTCAATACTGCCTGGTATTTCATAATGTATGACAGCTCTTACACCAGGTTTATTTATACCCATGCCAAAGGCACTCGTACTCACCACAATTTGAATTTTATCTTGCATCCATTGTTCCTGAGTATGTTGTCTGGTTTCCAAGGGAAGCCCTGCATGATATTCGCCTACTGTATATTGATACGCTTTGAGTAATTGTGTTAACTGACTAACATTGTTTCGGGTATTGCAATAAATAATCACCGATCCATTCACTTTATTGAGTAAGGATCTTAAGGTATGTAATTTAACAGCCACTCTTTGAACACTATATTTTAATTGAGGCCGTAAAAAACTATCAGTTATAATACGAGCATCTTTAAGTGCAAGTTGTTTTAACATATCTGTTTGAACCATTGGAATAGCGGAAGCCGTCATAGCTAAAACAGGAACAGCAGGAAATAGTTTTTTTATAACACTTAGCTTTCTATAGGAAGGTCTAAAGTCATAGCCCCATTGTGAAATACAATGTGCTTCATCAATTGCAAATAAAGTAATAGAAAGTTGTTTTAAAAAATCCTGAAAATTGGATTGAGCTAATTTTTCGGGAGAGCAGTAAATAAATGAATACTTACCTGCAATGGCATCTTTCATAATGAGGGACTCTTCCTCATTACTTAATTGACCTCCAATTTGAATAGCTGTAATTTTTTTATGCGTCAAATCCTTCACCTGGTCCTGCATTAAAGCAATCAGCGGACTAATAATAACACAAATTCCTTGTTGGTATAAAGTGGGTATTTGAAAGCAAAGTGATTTGCCTGCTCCGGTAGGTAAAAGCGTGAGTACATCTCTTCCCTCCAATACTGCATGAATAACAGCTAATTGTTGAGGTCTGAATTCATCATAACCCCAATATTTTTTTAATATTTCAGATACGTTTTCCAAAAGGTTATACAAGTTTTTTACGGAATAACCTTAATGAATTAATAGCTAAAACCACATCACTCAAAGCCATGATCAAGGCACCATAGGTGGGCCCCCAGGTACCTAATAAACCAAATGCTGCTACTGGAATAGCAACTATATTATAAGAGAAGGCCCATGCTAAATTTTCTTTAATAGTTTCATAGGTACGTCTTCCTAATCCTAGTGCCATAGGTAAATTCTTTAAACCTTGGTTCATTAAAATAACTTGAGCACTTTGGATAGCAATATGGGACGCATTGCTTAATGAAATTCCAATAGTCGCTTTTGCTAAGGCAGGCGCATCATTAATGCCATCACCCACCATGGCAGTAGGGCTTTGTAAAGTAAGAGCTTCTAGTTTTGCTAATTTATCTGCAGGACTTTGTTCGCTGATAATTTCTTGAATGCCTAATGCTTTACCTACTTTTTCACATTTGGATTGTTGGTCACCGCTTAATAAAATAGTATGAATACCTTGATGGTGTAAAGTTTCAATCACATTTTTTGCTTCTTCTCTAATTTCATCTTCTACATCTAACCAACCTAATAAAATATTATTTTTAAGTATAAAAATATTGTGGGACTTGTCTGTTACATTTTGGGAGATCACTTTATAAGAACCAGCCCAATATTCATTTCCTTCATTATCTGTGGCTTTAATACCGATTCCTTTTACCTCTTCGATCGTTTTCCAAGCAAGTGGTTGATTGGATTTCCATTCGTTGCTAATACATTTTGCAATGGGGTGATTTGAATATTTCTCTAAGGAGTACACTAATGTTTTAAATGCTTCTTGTGTCATATTTCCTATGACTTCATGCGCAGCAATCGTAAAGTGTCCTGTCGTTAAGGTTCCTGTTTTATCAAACACGACTTGTTTGATATCTTTAAAGGTTTCTAAACTTTTCGCATTTTTAAATAAGACTCCGTTGCGCGCCCCTCGTCCCAATCCTACTGCAATAGCAGCTGGGGTGGCTAATCCCATTGCGCAGGGACATGAAATCACAAGTACTGCAATGGCTCGTAACATACTTTCACCAAATCCAATGGCAGTGAAATAATAATTTCCTATAAGTGTGATGAATGCAATACCTAATACCAGGGGAACAAATACTGCACTAATTTTATCTGCTAAAATTTGTACCGGTGGTTTTTCGCCTTGAGCGGCTTTCACCATTTTTAATATATTCGCTAATACCGTATCGTCTCCCACCGCAGTAACATAAGCTTTTAAAGTCCCGTTTTCGATCGTACTTCCACCTAATAGCGGGTCTTTCATAGTACGATGTACTGGAACACTTTCGCCCGTTACAATGGATTCATTCACATTGGCTTCTCCCCATAATATTTTACAATCCATGGGAACGGTTTCTCCCGTATTCATTAATATAAGATCGCCCACTTTTAAAGTACTACTCTCCACATTAAAAATAATTTCCTTGTGTTGGTCGTCAAACACAATCATATTCGCCATTACTTTTTGTGCTTTTACTAAATCCTTTAATGCACGTTGTGTGGATTGAACCGAACTGTCTTCTAAATAATTTCCAAAAAATACCAATGTAATAATAGTAGCCGTGGTTTCATAATAGGCAAAGGCTTGTCCTTGTCCAATCAATGTTCCATATAAACTATATCCAAAAGAAGCAATGGCCCCAATAGCTACTAATACATTCATGTTAGGAATGCCATTAATCATACTATTCCATGCACTTCTTCCAAAATAACTCATCCCAACTATGAATACAGGAGTAGTAAATGCTAATTGAACATAAGGGTTCATCATCCAATGAATATGAACGCCCGGTAACATATGAATTAATAAAGGCAATGTAAATAGGAAACAAAAAGCAGATCGTTCCCCTTGTGTATCCAACCATTTTTTAATAGGAGTAGCTTCCTCATTTCCACGCACTTTGTAACCTAAGCCTTTGATGCCTTTCGCTAAAGTTTCTTTGTTTACATTTTCGGGAAGTTGAAATTGAACTTCGCCTTCCATAAAACTGACCTTGGGTTCTTTGATTCCTTCTGATTGTAAATATTTATGTATAGACAATGCGCAATTGGTGCAGCTCATTCCATCTACTTTCCACTGTACTTCTTCCATAGGGGCAAATTTACCTTACAAAGGTACATGAACATTTTAATTGCATAGCTTATCTTTGTCATATGGAATGGTTTTATCACATCAATGAAATAGAGAAAATAGCCTCCGAATTATTGACTCAATTCGGTCACACTAGAGTATGGGCTTTAGAGGCACCCATGGGTGCAGGCAAAACCACTTTAATAAGTGCCATTTGTAAAAATATGGGGGTGAAAGATCAAGTGTCTAGTCCCACTTTTGCTATTATGAATGAATACCATTCCAGTGAGAAAGTCATTTACCATATGGATTGGTATCGGTTAAAAGATGAAGCTGAAGCACAAAGGGCAGGGGTAGAAATGGCTTTAGACGAGGCCGATTTTTGTTTAGTGGAGTGGCCCGAAAAAGCGCTTGGATTATTACCCTCCGAAACGCAGTTTATTAAAATTGACATCATCGATACGGATCATCGTCGAATTTATATCCCTTAAAGCATCCTTCAATTTTTGTATCTTCATAAAAATATTTCATTATGAGCTCGGTGAAACCCCAAATTGATAGTTCCATTTTGTATGAAACGCAGGAGGAGGTTTTAGATATTAAATTTAAAACCAAACCTATGCTCATTGGGATCCCTAAGGAAGTCGCCTTTCAAGAAAATAGAGTAGGGCTAATTCCCGAAGCGGTAAGTGTTTTAGTAGCGAATGGTCATGAAGTTATCATGGAGCATAATGCAGGTGAGGGGAGTCGATATTCGGATCATGATTATTCCGAAGCAGGTGCTAAAATAGTGTACGACAAAGAATCCGTGTATCAATGTCCCATATTAGTGAAGACAGCCCCTCCTGTGGAAGCGGACTTGCCGTATTTACAAATGAATCAAACCATTATATCACCATTGCATATAACGGCATTGGAAAAAGGATTGATGGAAAAATTGATGGCTAAAAAAATTACCGCTTTAGCGATTGAAAATATCAAAGATGAAAATCAAAACTATCCTATCTTAAGAAGCATGGGAGAAATTGCAGGAAGTGCTGTGATGCTCATTGCGGGTCAATACTTGAGTAGTTTCAATCAAGGGAAAGGAGTTTTATTAGGAGGCATTAGTGGTGTTCCTCCCACCAAAGTGGTCATTATTGGCGCTGATATAATTGGTGAATTTGCGACACGAAATGCATTGGCATTAGGCGCCAGCGTAAAAGTATTTGATAATAATGTATCACGTTTACAAAGATTACAAAATAATCTAGGGCAAAGAGTATGGACGAGTGTGTTAGAACCTAAAATTTTAGCGAAGCAACTTAAATCTTGTGAAGTAGCAGTAGGTGCTTTGAGGAATGATCATAGTCGTGCGCCCATAGTTGTGACCGAGGAAATGGTTGCTGCTATGCGTCCCGGTAGTATCATCATTGATGTAGCCATTGATCGTGGCGGATGTTTTGAGACGAGTGAATTAACCAATCATGAAAATCCAATTGTTATTAAACATGATGTGATTCATTATGGAGTTCCTAATATCCCCAGTGGTTTTGCGCGTACCGCAAGTCAAGCCATTAGCAATGTATTGATGCCTTTGTTAATTCAAATGGGTGATATGGGTGGGTTGGAAGATATGGTTTGGCAACACTTACATTTAAGAGAAGGCGTGTATTTATACAAAGGTGCTTTGACCGATTTTTATATCAGTGAAAGGTTTAATTTAAAGTATACTGATTTAAATTTATTGATCGCAAGTAAAAGTTAGCGCCAATATAGGTTGGAGAAGTTGATTTTGAGAAGTAGTTAATCTACTTACTTTTTGTATTCCAATAAGTTGACCTGATGTTTGCAAAAAGAATATTCTTGCGGGTCATTACTTCCAACAATAATTAATTTATGCAGTGCATATTGTTGAATCAAGTCATGATATAATTCAATCCCTTCTTTGTCTAAATTACTGCAAGGTTCATCTAACAATAAAATAGGAGCCTCCGAAAAAATCGCAATTGCTAATTTTAATCTTTGCTTCATACCGCTACTGAAATATCTAATCTGTTTGTCGGCAGCGTTGTGTAAGCCTACTTTTTCTAACATAAAATCAAAGGAAATACCTGCAAGGAAGGGCTTAAAAGTAATATGAAACGCGAGCTGTTCTATGGCTGTAAATTCTTCAATTAATTCTAAATAGGGAGCAGCTATCGTCAATTGTTTGAAAATAGTTTCTGAAGTTTCAGCACCCCAATGTATTTGTCCTTTTGATAATGTAGCGTAGCCTGAAATGACTTGTAATAAAGTACTTTTTCCAGAGCCATTGTTGCCTATCAATGCATAATGATTCCCTTTTTCAAAAGTATAATCTAGGTTTCGGAAAATCCATTCTTTATTGAATTTCTTACCTGCTTGATGGAGGCTAATTTGCATACTTGATTAATCTTCTTCCACCACTCCTTTACCAAATCTCTTAATGACTCCTCTGCCACTTTCTCTAATAAAAGTAACAATTTCATCGCGCTCATCGGTAGCTGGAAGTTCTTCTTCAATAAACTCTAGGGCTTGTGTGGTGTTCATCCCTTTATTAAATATATAACGATAGATATCTAAAATGTGGTTGATCTTTTCTAAATCAAATCCTCTTCTTTTTAAACCTACACTATTTACACCACCATAACTTAATGGATTGCGCACTGCTTTAATATAGGGAGGAACATCTTTACTCACCAAACTTCCTCCTGCGATATAAGCATGCTGTCCAATGTTTACAAACTGATGCACGGCACTCACTCCGGCAATCCAAGCATAGTCACCTAAGGTAACATGGCCTGCAATTTGAACACTATTACTTAATATGCAATGATTGCCAATAATACAATCATGTGCAATATGACTATAAGCCATGATTAAACAATTACTTCCCACTTTAGTAATCCATCTATCTGAAGTTCCACGATTGATGGTTACAAATTCTCGAATGGTAGTGCCATCTCCAATTTCAACTGTTGTTTTTTCGCCATTGAATTTTAAATCTTGTGGATCAGCTCCAATTACGGCGCCAGGAAATATGCGACAATTTTTTCCAATTTTAGTGCCATTCATAATGGTCACACTACTGCCAATCCAAGTGCCTTCACCAATGGTGACGTCTCCATGTATGACAGTAAATGGATCAATTTTTACATTGGGTGCAATTTTTGCATTAGGATCAATATAAGTAAATGGAAGTGTCATAGCTTTTTTTTAGAATGATTAGTCAGCACGTTTTACTACTTGAGCAACTAGGTCAGCTTCGGTAGTGACTTTGCCTCCTACATAAACAGTTCCTCTCATTTCGCAAATTCCTCTGCGAATGGGAGCGGTTAATTCCATCTTCAATAGCATGGTATCACCGGGTTTTACCATTTGTTTAAATTTACAATTATCTATTTTTAAAAAGTAAGTATCATATTGACCTTTAGGCATCGCATTAATACAAAGAATTCCACCTGTTTGTGCTAAAGCTTCAATTTGCAAAACTCCTGGCATCACGGGATTTCCTGGGAAATGTCCTGGGAAAAACCATTCATTATAGGTTACATTTTTAACGCCTACAATAGAAGTATCAGTAAGCTCAATGATTTTATCTATGAATAAAAATGGATGACGATGCGGTAAGGTTTTTTCAATTTGCTCTAAATTAAACACGGGTGTAGCAGTTGGATCATACACCGGAACGTCTTTTACGTGTTTATTTTTTTTGATGTACTGCTTTATTTTTTTAGCAAACTCCACATTGCTACTATGTCCAGGACGGTTCGCGATAATACGTGCTTTGATAGGATATCCAATTAAAGCTAAATCACCCACCACATCTAATAATTTATGTCTTGCAGGTTCGTTTGGAAATCTTAATTCAAGATTATTTAAATAGCCTTCGCTTTTTACTTCAATTTTTTCACGTTTAAATACTTTCGCCAAACGACTCATTTCTTCTTGAGTGATGACTTTGTCAACCACCACAATGGCGTTGTTAATATCGCCTCCTTTAATTAAATCATGTTTTAATAAAGCTTCTAATTCATGTAAAAAACAAAAGGTACGACAAGGAGCAATTTCTGCTTTAAAATCCTTGATGGTTTTAAGGGCAGCATGTTGTGTTCCTAAAACCGGACTATTAAAATCAATTAATGTTGTGATTTGATAATCCAATGCAGGAAGTGCCACCATTTCAACACGCTTTTCATCGTCGTAATGAAATATATTTTCATCAATACTATACCAAGCTTTTGCAGCGTCTTGTTCTAACACTCCAATCTTTTCAATAATCTCAATAAAAGGGGTAGAGCTACCATCCATGATTGGAATTTCAGGTCCGTTCACTTCAATCAAAACATTATCTACTCCCATCCCTACTAATGCCGCTAAAATATGTTCTACCGTACTTATTTTAGCTTCACCTACTTGTAGGGTGGTTCCGCGGCTAGTGTCAGTGACTAAATCGCAGTCCGCTTTTATAATAGGTTTATTAGGAAGGTCTACTCTTTGAAATTGGATCCCGTAACCAGGGTTGGCTGGATTTAAGGTCATATCCACCAAAACACCCGTGTGTAATCCAGTACCACTTATGCTAACGCTTTCGCATAAAGTGTGCTGCTTATCGGGATTAAAATGTTGATCCATACTTGTTTGGTTTAAGTCTTCGAGGGGGTAATACAATGAGTCCCAGCAAAATTAACTGATTTACCCTTTTTGGGACAGTTGTTGGACTAATATTTCGAGTTCTTTAACCCTTTTTTCCAGATTTGGCAGGTTTTTGACGTTTATCTGACTCCTGAAGTCGTTTACTTGATCGGTTGCGGGGAAACCAGACACCACTGAATTGGCTTTTATGATGGTTTTTGTGATACCAGTTCTGGCTGCAATTTTAACGCCGTCAGCTACATTGAGGTGTCCAATAATTCCTGCTTGGCCACCCATCATAACCCCTTTTCCAATTTTGGTACTTCCACTCACGCCACATTGAGCAGCGATTACGGTATTTTCTCCTATATCTACGTTATGAGCTACTTGAATAAGATTATCTAATTTAACGCCTTTTCGAATATGGGTGGAACCTATTGTAGCACGATCAATGGTGGTATTAGATCCAATTTCTACGTGATCTTCGATGACTACATTTCCTAATTGTGGAATTTTTTGATAACTGCCATCTTCCTTAGGAGCAAAACCAAAGCCATCGCTTCCAACAATTGCATTAGAATGAATGGTTACATGATTTCCAATCACACAATCCGCATACACAATCACACCGGGATGCAACACGACCTCATTTCCTATACGTACATTATTTCCAATGACTACACTAGGATGAATTTTTACATTATTTCCAATCACCACATGGTCTCCAATATGTGCAAATGCAGCAACGAAAATATTTTCCCCTAAGCTGGCGGTTGCAGCTATATAAGAAGGCTGTTGAATACCCACTAATTGCTGAGCATTTAATGTTTGGTATTGTGTTAATAGAGTAGCAAATGCAGCATAGGCATCTGGGACTCTAATTAAAGTGGCCGTGAGTGCGGATTTTAAAACTAAGGAATCATTTATGATGATGATTGACGCCTTGGTAGTATATAAAAAATCTTCGTATTTAGGATTCGCTAAAAAGGAAATATCTCCTGATTGGGCTTCCTCAATTTTGCCAAAATTATTCACAGATACCGAAGCGTCACCTTCGATAGTTCCTTGAATCATTAAAGCTATTTGTTGTGCATTAAATTGAAGCATGCGCTAAAAATTAATTGGGGGGTTATTCATTGAGTAAACAAATGTAAAATTTTTTAATGGGGGCAGAAAGACTTTCATTGATTAATGCGTTATCTATTTCTGAAATAGTGCTTAAATCTCCATTTTTTAGCAAAATTTTAATGGTTTCATCCCCTTGTTTATACAAAGTATTGGAGGCTTCTCCTTTAAAACACAAGTAACTTAATTCGTCATCGCTCAAATCAAATTGCGTTTTCACTTGCTGGCAGGCTTTATTCCATTCTTGATCACTAATAGGTTCAGATTGCATTCTGCATTTAAAACATTTTCTATTTAAAATTCGACTACATAAAATAGATAATACTTTATCCGAATGATGCTGCCATTTTTTAATAGCACTCAAAACATCAATATCGTCTAATTGACAATAAGCCTTAAGGTCTATGTCTTCTATCTTTCCCGAAAAGGGGGCTAAAAAATCATCTAAAGAGGATCCTGTTGCAATACTTTCGGTAGCATGTTGATGAAGCCATTGCGCACGTTCCATAATCTTAACCAACATTTTTTCTGCAGCCACCACCGACTTATGCATATATACTTGCCAATACATAAGTCTTCTTGAAACTAAAAATTTTTCAACGCTCGTAATTCCTTTTTCTTCTACCACTAATGCTTGATCTTGTACCGTCAACATTTTTAAAATACGTTGATAGCCAATCACGCCCTCACTTACTCCGGTAAAAAAACTATCTCGAGATAAATAATCCAAACGATCCACATCTAATTGCCCACTAATTAATTGGTGTAAAAACTTTTTAGGGTATTGATTAGTGAAAATTTGAATCGCTAAACTTAATTTCCCTTTCAGTTTTACATTCTCTTCGGTATTCAGGGACTTCATAATAAGTAAGGAAAGGTCCTCATGCGAAACTCCTTTTAATAAAACATGTTCCAAGGCATGTGAAAATGGGCCATGTCCAATATCATGTAAAAGGATAGCTGCTTTTGCCGCTTGAGCCTCCTCTTCTGTAATGTCAATTCCTTTGTCTTTTAATTCGGCAATAGCTGTACACATTAAATGGTATGCCCCTAAAGAATGATGTAAACGGGTATGTACAGCACCAGGATAGACTAATTGAGCCAATGCCATTTGGTGAATTCTCCTGAGTCTTTGATAAAAAGGGTGGGAGATGATTTCAAAAATGAACGGGTCATTGATTGTTATAAACCCATGAACCGGGTCGTTGATTATTTTTCTTGGTTGGACTGCCATAAGCGTTTCGTGTTGACAAAGGTACGAAATGTGAATAACTCATCCCGTTTATTTCGAGCCTCAGTGCCACAAAAAACTATATTTGTATGTCCACTTACTACCTTATAAATCAATGCATAATATGAAATTGACGCAAACTACTTTAGACAAATTAGAAGATATTTTAGGGGAATCAGAATTTGTAGTAAGATATGAGCGCGGAAACTTCCAAAGTGGCTGGTGCTTACTAGAATCAAAAAGAATTGTGGTTTTGAATAAATTTCTAAATTTAGAAGCTCGTATTAATACTTTAATAGAGTTAATTCCTCAATTGGATATTCAATTTGATAAATTAACACACGATTCTCAAAAGTTATACGAAGAGGTAAAAAAACTTTCTTTAGTCACTGCTTAGAAACAGTATAAACTGCTTAATAACAGTATAGGTGTTGTGGTGCATATTTTAAAACACATACAATTCAAATTGCATTGTTAAATTTTACCATTTTAGGTTCTGGAACAAGTACAGGGGTCCCTTTAATTGGATGTAGTTGTGCGGTTTGCACATCAAATGACCCCTTGGATAAAAGGTTGCGAACCAGTTTGAAAGTTGAAACAGCAACCACTTCGGTGGTGATTGATACCACTCCTGATTTTAGATATCAAATGCTGCGAACCAATACAACTAAATTGGACGCGGTTGTTTTTACCCACCCTCACCGAGATCATTATGCTGGATTAGATGATATTAGGCCTTTCAATTTTTTCTCACAAAAGCCGATGCATATTTATGCAAATGAAATTACACAAGTAGCCATTAAGCGTGATTTTTATTATGCATTTGAAGAAAGAAAAGAGGTAGGATTGCCGGAGATGATTTTGCATACTATTGATCAAGATAATTTTATGGTGGGAGATATAAATTTTCAGCCTATTCATGTAATGCATCGTGATATGCCTGTATTGGGGTATCGAATGGGGGACTTGAGTTATATTACAGATGCCAATTATATTTCCGAATCCGAATTGGAAAAAGTAAAAGGGTCCCAGGTGTTAATTTTAAATGCTTTAAGAAAAGAACCTCATCCTACTCATTTTACTTTAGAACAAGCATTGGATTTAGTGGCTACTTTATCTATACCTACTGTATATTTCATACATTTTAGCCATCAAATTGGACTTCATCAAGAAGTAGAAGCGAGTTTGCCTAAAGGAGTTCATCTAGCATATGATGGGCTACAATTCTCATTATAAGTTGCATTCGCACCTATTCTAGCCTGAATTAATACCTTTTTAAAGGAATCATAGAAACATTATCTAGTGTCAAACATTTTTATGTTAGGAATTAAGGGTGATTATTTCATTTTTTCTAAAAAAGAAAAAAGAGGGGTGTGGGTATTAGGCATTTTATTAACCATCAGTTTTATGTGGAGTGGGTTATTATCGTATCGTAATAATGCTATTCCCAATCAGCAAAAGCAATGGAGTCGACGTCAATATGAATCATTAAGTAATCACTCTTATGATTCAAAAGAAACGAATTCTTTGCCTGCAACCTTTTTTGTTTTTGATCCCAATATGATTGATAGCCAGCAAGCCTTATTATTAGGCATGTCCTCCAGGCAAGCCAAAACCTTATTAAAATATAGAAGTAGGGGTGGAAGGTTTTATAAAAAGGAAGATATATTTAAACTCTATGGTTTGGATTCTCTTTTAGCAAATGCTTTAGTTCCTTTTATTCAAATTCAATCACCCTCTGGAAAAGAAAAATCATGGACCATTAATTTAAATGATGCCAGTGTTTTAGAGTGGAAGCAAAAAACAAATTTGACTAATTTGCAAATCCAAAGTATGCAACAGTATCAAAAAAGTCATGGCCTGTTTTATTCTATTTACGAACTGCCTAAAGTATATGGCATAACAGATAGTTTGTTTCAAGTCTTAAAACCACATTTAAGGGTTGACAAAAACGTAAAAAATAGTTTGAATAGTCGTACCATGAATTTTAATCAATGGAAGTCTTTGGATTTGTTTTCAGACAAACAAATCTTTCAAATCTTAGCGCTCAGAAAAAAACAAGGAGGGGAGATGGGTTGGAAAAACCTAGTAATAATGTTTGATTTAACCCAAGATCAGGCTACAATACTCACTTCCAAAATTATTATAAATGATTGATAATCAGAATTTTGGAAAAGTTGTGCAGGACATAAGAACAAATTCTAATAAGAAAAAGTGGTAGTTACTAAAAAAAATATTAGTATTGGGAAGGAATAAAATCCTAGTTTTCGATTGCTTGCTTGAAAATCCTCCTTCGGGAGGATTTTACATTTACGAAAACGATGGCGTAAATACAATTCAATCTTCTATTTTGCGGACTTAAATATCTGATTCACGGCACCACCTAACATAGGGAATTTTTCTTTTACGAATGCGGCAATGGTTTCAATAGATTGTTTTGCTTGTTCTGGAGTCACTCCTGTTTCTTTTACTAAGCGATCAATTAATTCTTGCATGATTTATTTTTTTTTGAATTTCTTATTTAAAATAGTCTTTTGTAGAAATTATAATACAAATGTATAAATTGAATTTATAGTGTAAGGTTATGCTACTTTTAAGGTGCTCAATTTACTTTTATCAAACATGTTTTTTGCATAGTCCAAACTCACATTAAATTCGGTGGTGTGGGTTCCTGGTAATTCAAACATGGCCTGCGTAAATAAACTTTCACAAATACTTCTTAATCCTCTAGCTCCTAATTTATATTCCATTGCTTTTTTAACTACAAAATCATATACATCAGGTTCGATTGTTAATTTGATATTTTCAATAGCAAATAACTCAGTGTATTGTTTGATTAAAGCATTTTTAGGTTCGGTCAAAATACTTCTTAAGGTATCAATATCTAAGGGCTCCAAATGTGTAATAATTGGGAGACGACCTAACATTTCAGGGATCAAACCAAAACTTTTAATGTCTTGTGCATTTACAAAACGTAATAAATTTTTTCTTTGTAATTCTTGCTCTTCTTTGTTGACGCTAAAACCAATCGCGTTGGTGTTAATTCGACGAGCAATGATTTTATCGATGCCATCAAAAGCGCCGCCGCAAATAAATAAGATATTTTTAGTATCTACTTTGATCATTTTTTGATCGGGATGTTTACGACCGCCTTGAGGAGGCACTAATACTTCTGTGCCTTCTAACATTTTCAATAAACCCTGTTGAACGCCTTCTCCACTCACATCTCTTGTAATAGAAGGATTGTCACCTTTACGTGCAATTTTATCAATTTCGTCAATATATACGATGCCTCTTTGTGCCGCTTCTACATCATAATCGCAGTTTTGTAATAAACGGGTTAGCATACTTTCCACATCTTCACCTACATAACCTGCTTCAGTAAATACAGTAGCATCCACGATGGCAAAGGGAACATTCAATAGTTTGGCAATGGTTTTGGCTAACAAAGTTTTTCCGGTTCCTGTTTCACCAATCATTATCACATTACTCTTCTCAATTTCCACTTCGTTTTTATTGGTAGTAGGTAAATTGATTCTTTTAAAATGATTATACACCGCTACCGATAATATTTTTTTAGCATCTTCTTGCCCAATAATATATTGATCTAGGAATGCTTTAATGGCCATTGGCTTTTGCACTTTTAAAGTGCCTGCTTTACCTTCTCCTTTTTTTTGATGAAACTCTTTAGCAATAATTTCATGCGCATGTTCAATACAGTGTTCGCATATATGTCCCTCTTGTCCTGCTATCAGGATTTTTACTTCTTCTCTTTTACGTCCGCAAAAAGAACATTGTATCGCTTCTGATTTATTCATCTTTATAGTTTCGTTATAATTTTTTAGCGATGCTATCTACAATACCATACGCTACTGCTTCTTCCGCATTCATCCAGTAGTCTCTATCAAAATCGGCCATAATTTGTTCCATCGTTTTACCGCAATTTTTTGCTAATATTTTAGCACCCAACTCTTTGGTCTTTCTTATTTGTTCTGCTTGTATTTCGATATCTGCACTCGTGGCTTGAAAATAACCTCCTAAGCTAGGCTGATGAATCATTACTTCTCCATGAGGGAAGATAGATCTCTTTCCTTTTTCTCCCATACTAAGTAAGATAGAACCCATGCTGGCAGCCAAACCCATACAAATGGTATGCACTGGGCTTTTGATTAAATTCATAGTATCAAACATCACCATACCACTTGTAACAACACCCCCTGGGCTATTGATATAAAATTTAATTTCAGCACCTGGCTTATCTGCGTCTAGTAATAATAATTTTGTGACAATATCTTTTGCAGATTTATCGTCTACTACGCCCCATAAATAAATAGATCTTTTTTCGAAAAAGATTTGCTCCATTTTTTTGTTTAAAAATCCTGGACCATTTTCTTCTTTCTTATTTTCTTTTGGTTCGTCGTCTTCTTCCATTATAAATTGATTCGTCAGTATCATACAATCTCATTAAATATTTTAAGAACTATTTTTTTAATTTTCTAGGGTTGGTCAATAACACTTCATCCACTAAGCCATATTCTTTGGCTTCAGAAGCAGTCATCCAAAAGTCTCTATCGCAATCCTTGGCGACTATATCTACTTCCTTGTGGGTATGATGAGCAATCACTTCGTATAATTCGTGTTTTAACTTTTTAATCTCACGAGCGGTGATTTCAATATCAGAAGCTTGTCCTCCAATTGCGCCACTTGGCTGGTGCAACATCACACGACTATGTTTTAATGCAGTTCGTTTCCCTTCCACACCAGCACAAAGTAAAATGGCTCCCATACTAGCAGCCATGCCTGTACAAATGGTAGCCACATCGGGGCTGATAAATTGCATGGTATCATAAATGCCTAAGCCAGCGTAAACGCTTCCGCCTGGGCTATTAATATACATTTGAATGTCCTTGGTACGATCGGTGCTTTCCAAAAACAATAATTGCGCTGTTACAATATTTGCAACATAATCATTAATGCCTTCTCCTAAAAAAATGATGCGATCCATCATTAATCGACTAAACACATCCATGCTGGCTACATTCATAGGACGTTCCTCAATAATGTAGGGTGTAAGGTTGGTTACACTTTTTTTATATTGGTCCAGACTATTGCTACTAATTCCGCGTCCTTTGATGGCAAATTGCTCAAATTCTTTTCCTAAGTTCATAGATATACTTATTTCAGTGGTAAAGGTAAAACCTTGTACCCAAAGGAACTACAAAAACAGTGCCAAACTTTCCCTAAAAAGCATAAAAAAAGCCTTCTCATTTACAGAGAAGGCTTTGACTATCAATATTTTAATAGATTAATGGTGATGGTGCTTCAGCATATCAGCAAACTTTTCGGCGGTAATCGCTTCGTCTTTTGCAGTTACTTCCCCTTCGATCGTATTGAATAATTTATCAGCACTAATACGGTGGTAGCTATCTTCCACAAACTTTTTGTCTTGCATCATTCTCATGGCATAATCTTCTAACCATTGGTCATTATCACCCATGGCGCCTAATTGACCACCCATATAACTTAATAATTGTTGTTTTGCAAAATTCTTAAGATCTTCTGCAACTACTTCAATCTTTCTTTCGGTAATTAATTGGCCACTAATCAAAGTCCATTTTAATTGATCTTGGAACACTGGATATTCTTTTTCTGCTTCTTCTGCTGTTCTTGTTTTTTCTCCACCTTGTTGTAACCAACGTTTTAAGAAAGCAACAGGGAATTCCATTTTAGTTTCATCAATTAAGTGATGATATATTTGATCGTGAATTTGATTTTTTGCTTGTTGCTCATAATATCCCTCAATGTCTAATTTAATAGCTGCTCTAAACTCTGCTTCTGTAGCAATTGCTTGATTTGGATAACTTGCTTTAAACAAAGTTTCGTCTAAAGCAGATTTTTCTACAAAGCCAACTTTAGTAACTAATAATGTAAAATATTTATCTGCTTCTTCTTTTGTAATTCCTAAATCACCTACAATAACTTCTAATTCTTTTTCTTCAAATGCCTTCTTTAATTGAATGGTATGTGTATCATCTTTTTTTGCACCGATTAACTTTTTGCGCGTTGCTGCAGCAAAATACTTAATCAATAAAGAATTATCTTTTTGGATTCCACCTTCTATAGCGTTTCCGTCTTTATCAGATTCTGTAAAAGTAACATTCAAAATATTTTCTTCTGAAGTAGCAGTTTCAGGTTCTGTCATTTTCCCATTACGAGTTTGGATTCTTTCCACTTCGTTTTGGATCATCTCATCTGTTACGGCTACTTTATATTTTTTGACCTTGATTTTTTTGGTATCTAATTCAAAAGCCGGTTTTAAACCAATTTCAAATGTAAAATCATATTGACCAGGTTGCGTAAAATCTAAGTTTGCTAATTGGCTATCTAAAGGCAATGGTTGTGCAAATATTTCAACCTGCTCATTGGATAAATAAAAATTTAATTCTTTTTCCACTTTCTTCAATACTTCGTCCGTGAAAACAGATTGACCATACATTTTTTTGATCAATCCTGAAGGCACCATCCCTTTTCTAAAACCTGGGATATTTGCTGTTTTAGCATGCTTTTTTAAGCTGGTTTCAAACTCTTTTAGGTAGTCCTCTTGAGTTAGGGTAACCGTTAATTTGTCGTTTAAAAGCGCGATATTCTCTCTTTTTATACTTGCCATATACTTTCTTTTACTAGTAAAATCTAGGGTTTAAGGGGGGCAAAGGTAGGATATTATGAATAGAATTTGCCTTTAGAACCATAAAAAAAGCCCTTTCAATGGATTGAAAAGGCTTTTTGGGGTATTTGGTGCGGATGGAGGGGGTCGAACCCACACGCCTCACGGCGCTAGATCCTAAGTCTAGTGCGTCTGCCAATTTCGCCACATCCGCTTAGGGGGTGCAAACTTAAATGATTTTTTTAATTTTCCGAGCTAACTGGAATGATTCCAACTATTTTTTCAAGATAAAGTTGGTCTATGCTGTCAAATTGAGCTAATTCACTACTATCAACGTCTAAAACACCTACTACTTTTCCTGTATGAAAAACAGGTATCACGATTTCAGATTTGGATACACTACTACATGCAATATGTCCTGGAAATTTTTCAACATCGTCTACAATAATGGTTTGTTCTTTTTCCCAACTGGTTCCACAAACGCCTCTTCCTTTTTTAATTCTAGTACAAGCGACAGGTCCTTGAAAAGGGCCTAAAACTAATTCATCTTCTATCACCCAATAAAATCCCACCCAAAGCCAATTGAATTGTTCTTTTAATGCAGCCGCCACATTGGCTAAATTGGCAACTAAATGAGTTTCACCTGTAAGTAAACCTTGTATTTGTGGAATTAAAGTTTCGTATTGTGTTTTTTTATCTCCTTGTATGATATGTAAATCTTCGGCCATGAAATGATTTTCTTTTTATGACTTGTTCAATAATAATTTAATTTCCTTTTTTTCAATTCTTGCAACAAAAGCAATAAATGCAAATAATAAAATGGTTGCAAATAAATAATTGAAGGGTTGGTTTTGCGATACTAGATGAATTAAAGTATTAATGCCATATACTAGTAATGCAATTATGAAGTATGCAATTAATTTTTTAGTGGCGTAGGGTACAGGGTATACTTTTTGACCCCATTGATAACTTACCACCATCATAGTGCCATAGCAAAAGAAAGTAGCCCAAGCACTTGCCATATATCCAAAATAAGGAATGGCTAAATAATTTATTAAAATAGTAATAAGCGCGCCTAATAATGTAATCCAAGCACCAGACATGGTTTTATTACTGAGTTTATACCAAATACTTAAATTATAATAGACACCTAAAAACATATTAGCAATAAGCAGTATGGGAACCACTTTCAAGCCCACATACATATTTGGATTTCGAATAAACTCTTTCCAAATATCTAAATATAATACCACACCTAAAAACATAATGCATAATGTAATGACAAAAAATTTCATCACCCTTGCATAAGTTTTAGGGGCATTATCTGATTCAGCTTGTTTAAAAAAGAAAGGCTCTGCACCCATCCTGAAAGCTTGTATAGATATGGTTATCAAGATGGCTAATTTATAACAAGCACTATAAATACCTACTAATGCTTTATTCGCATCTACACTTCCTCCCGGCGCCCACCATCCTAACATTAATCTGTCTAATGTTTCATTGATCATCCCGCCAAACCCTACAATAATTAAGGGTAATGCATACAGCATCATTTCACCCCAAAGTTTAAAATCAAATGAAAAACGTAAAGCTCTAATTTCTTTTTGCAATAAAAGCATTACAAAAATATTTTGAATAATACCTGCCACCAAAATATATCCAACTTCCCAACCGGGTTGATACATTTTTGTGATCCAACTATCAGGATGGGTAGATGCATAATGAGGCAAGGAACTTATGAGTACATAGGTGGCAATAATATTGACAAGTATTCCACCTACTTTTATGAAGGCAAATTTTTTGGGTCTGCCTTGCAAACGAAGTCTTGAAAAGGGGATGGTTGCTAGTGCATCTAACCCCACCACTGCTGCCATTAATTGTATGTAATCAGGGTGTGTCGTAATTTGTAAAAGTTGAGAGAGTGGAGCACTCCAAGTGATGAGTCCAGCTATCACCATACCTGTTACTACCATCATGGATAAAGCACTGGTATTATAGATTTTTTCTTCGTTTTCTTTGGATCCAAAACGGAAATAAGCCGTTTCCATACCATGGGTCACTATCACATTTAAAAAAGGGATAAAAGCATATACAATGGAGTTTTCTCCATAAGCTACGTCCGTGAGTTTGTAAGTGAGGTAGGGTGTCAATAAATAACTGATGAACCTAGCTGCAATCGAGCTAAGTCCATACCAGGCGGTTTGACTTACTAATTTTTTAATACTACTCAAGGGCTTGAAATTACAGCTAAATTAGTGAAAATAGTTTTGTTTATCTTCATGTAGTAAATCAAGCTTTTATGCGTGTAGTAATTCAAAGAACCAAGGAGGCCAGTGTCACGGTAGAAGGCAATGTGACAGGAGCCATCCAAAAGGGTTTATTGGTGTTCGTAGGCATCGAAAATGCAGATTCAGTGGAGGATATAGAGTGGTTGGCTGGAAAGATTGTCAATATGAGAATATTTGATGATGCCGAAGGGGTGATGAATCTGAGTTTGAAAGAAGTGAACGGAGATCTTTTATTAGTAAGTCAATTCACCTTGCATGCGAGTACTAAAAAAGGAAATCGACCTTCTTATATTGCAGCGGCCAAACCGGACATTGCCATTCCTCTATATGAAGCCTTTATTCAACAACTTCAATTAGAATTGGGTAAACCCATTGGTACTGGGATTTTTGGGGCCGACATGAAAGTACAATTATTGAATGATGGCCCAGTAACCATCTTAGTGGATAGTAAAAACAAAGAATAATTAAAACTACAAATAAAAAGTACCCTAAATATTTACTAAAAGAACTTTTATCGTAAAGTAAAAAAGATAATTATGGCAAACACAATGACAATACAACAAGCACAAGTTCAAGTAGACGAATGGATAAAAACAGTGGGGGTGAAATACTTTAGTGAGTTAACCAATTTGGGCATTTTAATGGAAGAAGTAGGAGAATTATCTCGAATTATGGTGCGCAAGTTTGGAGATCAGTCCTTTAAAAATAAGGAGGAGGAAGTGCTATTGGCAGATGAAATGGCAGATGTGTTATTTGTGCTTATTTGTCTTGCCAATCAAACCGGGATTGATTTAGCCACTGCGCTGGAAAAAAATATCCAAAAGAAAACCCTCAGAGATGCAACTAGGCATCAAAACAACGAAAAATTAAATCGTTAATCCATTCTCAGTATATTTGCAGTCTATGAGCAAAGCAACCACCGAAAATACATTACAAGCGATTATTTCGCATGCCAAAGAATATGGATTTGTTTTTCCTAGTAGTGAAATCTATGATGGATTAAGTGCAGTGTATGATTATGGTCCTTATGGATCACAATTGAAAAAAAATATCCGTGATTATTGGTGGAGTAGTATGACTCAAATGAATGAGAATATTGTGGGTATTGATGCTGCCATTTTCATGCATCCTACCACTTGGAAAGCAAGCGGTCACGTAGATAGTTTTAGCGACCCTTTGATAGATAATAAAGACAGTAAAAAAAGATATCGTGTAGATCATTTAATTGAAGCGCACGCTGATAAATTAGTAGAAAAAGGAGAACAAGCTGCTGCCACACAGTTATTAGCAGATATGGAAGCTTTGTTGGGGAAGGATGATTTTGAAGGGCTAAAAAAATTAATTGATACGAATAAGATTGTCTGCAGTGTAAGTGGTAATGGAAATTGGACTGACATTAGACAATTTAATTTAATGTTCTCTACCGAATTAGGTTCGGTGGCGGAAGATGCTAATACTATTTATTTAAGACCCGAAACAGCACAAGGAATATTTGTGAACTTTTTGAATGTGCAAAAAACTGCAAGGATGAAAATTCCTTTTGGTATTGCACAAACAGGAAAGGCTTTTAGAAATGAAATTGTCGCACGTCAATTTATTTTTAGAATGCGTGAGTTTGAACAAATGGAAATGCAGTTTTTTATTAAACCAGGCACTCAAAAAGAGTGGTATGAACATTGGAAGAATGAGCGGATGCAATGGCATTTAAGTTTGGGTATTGCCGCAGATAAATACCGTTTTCATGATCATGTTAAATTAGCGCATTATGCTGATGCTGCTTTAGATATTGAATATGAATTTCCCTTTGGTTTCAAGGAAGTAGAAGGCATTCACTCTCGCACCGATTTTGACTTGAGTCGTCATCAGGAATTCAGTAAAAAGAAAATGCAATATTTCGATACCGAAATCAATCAGCATTATATTCCCTATGTGATAGAAACTTCTATTGGATTAGATCGTATGTTCTTGTTGATATTGTCCAACTCCTACGAGGAAGAAACGATTCAAAAGGAAGATGGCACAACCGATTCAAGAGTCGTACTTCATTTGCCTGCGAAAATTGCGCCTAATAAATTAGCTATTTTACCATTGACAAAAAAAGATGGCTTACCCGAATTAGCTAAAGAGTTAATGAATGATTGCAAAAAGGCTTTCCATTGTTTTTACGAAGAAAAAGATGCTATTGGAAAAAGATATCGTCGTCAAGATGCTATTGGTACTCCTTTCTGCGTCACTATCGATCATCAAACTAAGGAAGATGGAACTGCGACTATACGATATAGAGATAGTATGCTTCAAGAACGCATTCCATTGAATAAAATCAAAGAATTAGTTTTAGCGCATATTGCTTAAAAGCCACTCTTATTAAATACTTAAAGGCCCCGTCACGATTTTCGTGACGGGGCCTTTTTGGGTGTTCTCGCTATTTTAAAATCTTAGTTTTTATTATCCAAAGGATTCAAAATGCACTTGTTTTTTATCCAATCCAAGCTCGGTCATATTTTTACGTGCATCGTCAATCATCGCTTTCCAACCACATAAATAAATATGGGCAGTTTCCTTATTTTGCTCTAATAATTTTTGGTATACTGGGTGTACATAACCAGTATGAGATCCAGCAGGGACTTCTTTTTCGCGTGAATAGCAGGGGTGAAAATGGAATCCTGGCTCCTTGGTTTCTAATTCAGTTAATTCATCAATGTATAATCCATCTGCCAAGGTTCTGCAACCAAAAATGAGGTGAATATTATTATGCGAAATTTTATTTTCATGAATGTAACGAATCATGGAACGGAAAGGAGCAATACCTGTTCCTGTACAAATAAAGTACACATCGTTTTCGAAGTTTTTAGGAAGCACAAATACACCTTGTGGTCCTCTTAAAGTGATTTTAGTGCCCACGCTTACTTCGTTAAACAAATAGGTAGTGCCTAATCCTCCTTCTAATAATACAATGACTAATTCAAAAGTATTAGTGCCTGAAGGTGAAGATGCAATGGAATAACTTCTCCAACGTTTATTTTTCTGTTCATGTATTGGCAAATCCAATGTTACAAATTGTCCAGGAATGAAATCAAATTTTTCAAGTGATGGAATTTCAAAATAAAATCTTTTTGTATTGGCGGTTTCATTTTCGATTTTAGTGATAACGCCTTCAACCCATTCTAGTGCCATTTTTTTCTTTTTTTAATTATTAGTTTTCGTTTGTTTGCTTACTTATTTGCTTAGTTATTTGATAGTAATACTCTTTGAACATACACCTTATTGTTGGCATATATTTTTACAAAATAGACTCCTGTTATGAGATTATCAATGTTTATTTTTTGAGGGGTTCTTTGGTTGACCAAGTTTTTAACTTGAGCCACTTTGTTACCCATCGAATTATATAATTCTAGTGTAATGCCTTGTGTTTGAATATTTGCAAATTGCACATAAAAACTATTTCCTTTAATCATGTTTTCAATATAATCGTTGGATGTAATTTTTAATGCAATTTCCTTAGTATTGCCTTCTGCTAAATCGGTGACTAATATTAAATTATTATCCGACATCGTTTGGCAACTATTGGAAGTAGTAACCACTTTGTACAATCCATTTTTAGTAGGTCGATACACTTGTCCTGTCGCGCCAGTAATAATTTCATCATTTACATACCATTGATAATTAGCGGCACTATTGGTAGTTAAGCTATCTCCTTTATATACAATAACAGGTTTAGGCACTACAGATACTGGTATAGTGGCTACAGGACTCAAACAATCGCTGGTTCTAATTTGTGTATTATAAAAGAAGTAGAAATAATTTTGAAAATTACTTGGACTTGTAACACTGTTCCCTGTAAAAGAAAATACTTTAGTAGGCCCAATTGGATAGGTAGCGTCAGATAATCCATTATTACGGAATACCGTTGCGCTATCACATTTCATGATTAAAATATAATCACCTGCTTGAGGAACTTGTAAATTCAAATGGTAAATACGTCCAGTATCACCTGTTACAAAAGGGGTGCCTGAACTAGTTAAAGCTGCAGCAGGACTAGGGCTACTAGCGCCTACATTTAAATTTGCAGTTTGAATGGGATAGTAAGAGTAACTTCCATCTGCATTAAATGTTGCTAATGTAGCTAGAATAATGCTTATTTTTCCAGGGTAACCAGTATATAATTTAGTGGTTTCAATAGTGAGTGGAGTGGTTGCGCTAAATTTCACAAAATTACCATTGAAAGCATTATAACCACCAGTATTTGCAAGTGTAATATTAGTTGCAGGTCCTACAACCGTTTGGTAACCCTCTTGTAAAAATAAATTTGATTTTGTAGTAGAAGTATTTACAGTAGCTCCTAATGCTATTGGATTTAATAAAGTAGCAGTGTCATACCAAAGATAATTTTTTCCAGCAATGGGATTAGTTACAGCTAATTTAAATGCACCATTACAATTGAGTGCAGTTCCTACTGGAGTTGGGTTATTGATAGCGGTTATAAATGTATTTGAAAGAGTATTATTATCCTTTTGTTGATCATTTGCAATATTCACTGTAGCTGAAATCGTATAGGATTGATTAGCGTCTGAACTAAATGATTTTTGGAAAGTATAATTCATTGTTTCACCACCTCCTAATTTTCCTGTAAAAGTTTCGGTAGTACTTAAAATTTGAGTACTGCCTTTACTTACTGTGACTGAAAGTGGAATATTTGTTTTTGTAGAGGATCCATTATTTACAATACGAACAGTCACATATTGAATATCTTTTTTACAAGCATTATTATCTGGGCTTATAATTTCCGCCATCTGCATATCGGTAGAAGGACTTATAATTTTAAGTGTATAGTCTTGTGTTTCACCAATTGCATAAGTTCCACAAGCGTTTACATTACTCGCGGCACTGGTTTCCATGACAACCATTCTGTATCTTAATAATCTACCTACAGGTAAGGTGTCAGGCAAATTAAAATTAGCGGTATAATTGCTATTTAAAATCCCTGTACTAGTAAGAACCAATTCATTATCTTCAAAAGTGCCATTGCTATTATAGTCAATGAATGTTTTAACAAAACGTGTATTATTACTAGCGTCTGCACTTCCTAATTTAACAAACACATTGACAGGTCCATTAGGTTCTCCCGTAATATATAAGTTAGAATTATCAACATATTCTTTTACAGCACTTGGTAAGAATTGAATATTATTAATACTTACGCTATCTATTTTTGTGCCCGCACTACTTGTAGCATTAGACGCGCATGATGCAGTACCACCTGCTCCGCTAATGATAAGTGAGTAGGCTTGTTGCCCTCTTGCTAAATTTCCTTTATGTTTTACTTTGATAGAATATGTTTTACCAATTAAAGTAGTATCTACTTCGGCTTTTTCTACGTTATCTAATACATTATCACCTCTGTAAGCAGGGTTAGATGGAATTTGAGGATTCATTTTCCATGATTGAATTAATTTAGAACCTTGTGTAATAGTGACATCTAAATCGTTAATCAATTGGGGAGTAGGATCGTTCAATGTATTTTTGGGTGTTCCTTTCACATCATTCCAAACAACGGTTGCCTTCACCGGAGTTAAACCAGATGCAGTAATACTGAAAATATTGGAGTCCAAATTATTTAATACGTTTTCATACACAAAGTCCTTGCTGGTTTCAGAGTTCTTAGTAGTCAATGCATTTCTTAAAACATTCGCAGCATCATACATATTCAATAACCCCCATCCAAACTTATAATCGGGCCCAGGAGCATCACCTGCTTCATTTGCTGTATGAATAGCTAATGCTTTTAGTGTCGTTGCTTTAATAAATTTCTTAGGACTTAATTGTTGACTTAATTCTTGTAATAAGAGTAAAGATCCTGCAGCATTTGGAGTCGCCATAGAAGTTCCATTGTATGCTGCATAACTAGAATCATTGGTCGCCACCGAAGAATATACTGAAACACCATCTGCAACAATATCTGGTTTAATACGTCCATCATCTGTAGGTCCCCAACTACTAAAACTTGACATAATGACATCTTCTTTTTTAGAATAGGGGGAAGCCATTCCATTGACTGCACCTACTACTAATAAATTTTTCGCATTGATATCGGAAGAAAGAGTTTCATAAGAATCATTACTGCTAATGATAGATGGTCGATTCCCTGCATTGTACCATTTTCCATTTTGATCTCTTCTCCAATAAGTGCTATTTACTGCAGGGCCTGTACTTCCATGATTATTTCCTGCTGCTTTTACAATTAAATAATACGGGGCATTATACATCACGGAATCATATACCATTGCGGTATTATTGTACAATCCAAATTTATAATCTTCGTTTTCGTTATAGTTTCCTCCAAATTCCCATCTTGAAGAATCACTATTATAATCCCATCCAGCCACAATTCCGTAGGAGTGGTTAGAAATTAATAAACCATTCGCGGCAGCTGCAGCCATTTCACTTGCATCATTATTCCAATCGTATGAATAAGCACCTTTTAAATTAAATGACATTCCTTTAGCGGCAGGATTCACTCCTTTAGCCATCATAATTCCCAATACATGAGTGCCATGATCATATGGAGTCGTTGCATTGTCTTTTTGAACCACTCTATTTCTTAACTCATAATGGGTGGTTCTCACAGCGCCTTGATCAAAAACGGCTAGGGTATTGGTTAAGCTATCATTAGCACCAGTTAAGTTATAGCCAAAATTGCTTGTGGGCCATAGTTTATTGGTGTTGACAGTAATAGCATGTATTGGATCTGAAAAACTAGAATAATAAATGGGCATTCCAAAGTTGTCAATACCCACTAGGGCACGTTGACTATTATTGGTTGATTGATAAAATAAAGGCCATCCTTTTTCTTTTGCTTTAATTAAGGCAGCAGAGTAGGAAGCACGAGATTCTTGATCTAAGGATTTTGCCGTATTCAGTAATATCACTTTACGCGTTTCAACTTGCGCAAAAATGGCAGCGGATCCGAGACCCAAAAACACCATTAAAAGGAGAATTCTCTTCATCAAAAAAATTTTGTAAAATTACTAAATAATAGGGTAAGTGTAAGTTACAATTTAATTTAATTTTTAAAGCCTCATTTTGCATAAAAAAACAAGGAGTAATGAATTAGTATTAACTTTAAAAAACATCAGTTAGTTTATGGCTCGATTTTCTCTTAAAATACTTATTGGGAGTCTCAGTTTTTTATGTCTAATCGCTTGTCATACAGTGAAGCAGGCTACTTTGCTAACCGCTGAGCAACAAGGTATTGAAGGACAAGTTTTAGAGCAAATGGGGAATCAGATGCCTTCAATGGGGAAGCCGATTTCGAAAGGGAAGCCTTATGCCACAACAGTTTATTTTTACCAACCTTTTTACGCAAACGTTGTCGAAGAAAAACAGGGAAATTTATTGTTAAAATGCAACGGAATTTTAGTAGATAGTTTAACCACCAATGCCCTTGGTTTTTTTAAGGTGAATTTGCCTCCCGGAAACTATAGTGTAGTAGTAGGGTATGAAGGACATTTTTTTGCAAGTCATTTTACACAATTTAACGAAGTGGCTTTAGTGAAAGTGGATAAAGGGGTATTTGTAAAAAATGATATCACTATTAATGTTAAAGCGAGTTATTAAAAATGGATTAGTATCTTTGTAGGGAGCGGTATGAATGAGCAATCTTTGTTTGAGCGGTTTCAAGTTTCCCCCCTCCTAAAATTAATGGCGGACAGGATAAGTATGTCCCATAGTGACAATGTGGCTCCTGCTTCTTTTCAAGTTTTTTTACAAAATTTATATGGCTCCTCTCCAGCTTTTGTGTTGCAATCAATTTTTGTCAATCCTTCTACGCAACAATGGAATCATATTGTAGTTTTAAATGATGCCGAAGAAGCTGCTTATTTTTACAATTCTATAGAGAGTATCACAGAGGCGATGGATCTTTTTTATTTTCCCTCTTCTTTTAAAACTCCACATAATTTCAATTTACTCAATCCTTCCCATGTGATGTTAAGGACCGAGGCATTGACTAAAATTTCGATGGGAGGGAATAAGAAAATTATAGTGACCTATCCAGAAGCTTTGTTTGAAAAAGTAATTTTACCTCGAACGCTTCAAAATAATATTATTCAAATTAAGACGAATGATCATTTAGATGTTAATGCTTTGTTGCAGCAGTTAGTGGATTATGGTTTTGAGCGCACCGATTTTGTGTATGAGCCAGGTCAATTAGCATTGAGAGGAGGGATATTAGATATTTATTCATTTGGCAATGAAAAGCCTTACCGTATTGAATTATTTGGGGAAGAAGTGGATAGTATTCGATTGTTTGATCCTGCTAATCAATTAAGTGAAAGGAAGTTATTGCAAGTAAATATTATTCCAAATGTCACTACGCAGTTTGAGCAAACAGAACAAATACCTTTATTAGATTTTGTTTCAAAAGATACTATAATTTGGTTGAAAGATTGGAATGTTATTAAACAAAAAGGGCTAGAACAGCATGAGCAATTAAGTGACTTTTTAGCGCATCATAAAAATAATCCTTTGCCTGAAACTGATGCGCATCATAAACATACGCAGTTGTCAGATTTAGTTTTGACAGAAGATACAGAAAATCAATTATTGCAAAGAAGCATTATAGAGTGGGGTTTTCAGCCACATTTAACGATCGATAAAATAGTGTTTAATACACAAGTACAACCTGCTTTTAATAGACAATTTCAAATGCTGATTGAAAATTTGCAATCCTATGAAAAAAAGGGGTACACTATTTTTATTTTTGCAGAACAGGCGAAACAATTAGAACGGTTACATGCTATTTTCACCGATTTAAAAACTGAAATTCAGTTTACGCCCATCGTCAAAAATATTCATGAAGGGTTCATAGATCATGATCATAAAATAGTTTGCTATACAGATCATCAAATTTTTCAGCGATATCATAAATACAAAGTCAAGCAAGCATATAGCAAGAGCAAGGCAATTACTTTGCGCACCTTGCGTGACTTACAGCCAGGAGATTATGTAACGCATATTGATCATGGAGTGGGGGTGTATAGTGGACTTCAAAAAATGGAAGTAAATGGTTTGATGCAGGAGGCCGTTCGAATTATTTATAAAGACAGTGACATATTATATGTCAATATTAATTCCTTACATAAAATTTCAAAATATACTGGGAAGGAAGGGTCTCCTCCTAAAGTAAATAAATTAGGTTCCGATGCTTGGGTAAAATTGAAAGATAAAACCAAAGCAAAGGTTAAAGAAATAGCTTTTGATTTAATTAAATTATATGCGCAACGAAAAGCGCAAAGTGGATTTGCTTTTTCTCCTGATAATTATATGGTGTATGAACTAGAAGCCTCTTTTATGTATGAGGAAACTTTGGATCAGGCCAAAGCAATTGCAGATGTTAAAAAAGACATGGAAGCAATGGCTCCCATGGATAGATTGGTTTGTGGTGATGTGGGGTTTGGAAAGACAGAAGTAGCTATACGTGCGGCTTTCAAGGCGGCTATTGATGGTAAACAAGTGGCTTTATTGGTACCTACTACTATTTTAGCTTTCCAACATTATAAAACATTTGTAGATCGATTAAAAGATTTTCCGATTACTGTAGATTATTTAAATAGGTTTAAATCAGCTGCTCAAAAAAAGGAAACTATTGAAAAAGTAAAGCAAGGCAAAATTGACATTTTAGTAGGCACTCATGGTGTGTTAGGCAAGGAAGTTCAATTCAAAGATTTAGGTTTAATGATTATAGATGAGGAACAAAAATTTGGAGTAGGCCACAAAGAAAAATTAAAAACTTTAAAGACTACAGTAGATTGTTTGACTTTAACCGCCACGCCTATTCCAAGAACGCTTCATTTTAGTTTAATGGGCGCTAGGGATTTGAGTATCATTAATACCGCTCCTGCGAATCGTCAACCCATTCATACCGAAGTGCAAGTATTTAATGAGGATATCATTAGAGAAACCATTTATTTTGAAACTGAAAGAGGAGGGCAAGTATTTTTTATTCATAATAGAGTGCAAGGTTTAGCTGAAATGTGCAGTATGATTCAAAGTTTATGTCCTGATATTAGTATTGGATATGCGCATGGTCAATTGGAGGGTCACTTGTTAGAAGAAAAAATATTAGACTTTATTGAAAGAAGGTACGACGTGTTAGTTTGTACGAATATTGTAGAAAGTGGCGTGGATATACCTAATGTAAACACCATCATCATCAATAATGCACATCAATTTGGATTAAGTGATTTACATCAATTAAGAGGCAGGGTAGGACGAAGCAATAAAAAAGCTTTTTGTTATTTATTAGCACCTCCTATGAGTACTTTGCCGGATGATTCTCGTAAACGCTTACAAACATTAGAACAATTTAGTGAACTAGGAAGTGGTTTTCAAATTGCGATGCGTGATTTAGATATTAGAGGCGCTGGAAATTTATTAGGAGGAGAGCAGAGTGGTTTCATGGTGGAGATTGGTTTTGAAATGTATCAAAAAATATTAGCCGAAGCGGTTCGTGAATTAAAACGTTCAGACTTTAAAGAATTATTTAAAGAAGAAATAAGTCAACAAGATGATTTTGTTCAGGATTGCACTATTGATACCGATTTGGAAATTATGATACCTGATGCTTATGTGGAAAGTGTTGGAGAAAGATTATCATTATATACACGAATGGATCAAACAGAGAATGATGAAGAACTTGAATTAATGCGTGTGGAAATGGCCGATCGATTTGGTCCTCTCCCAGCTCCAGTAGATGATTTATTTACGACCATCAAATGTCGTAAACTTGCAATAGCATTGGGTTTTGAAAAAATGACCTTGAAGGATAAAACACTTCGATGCTTTTTCATTAATCGTCCCGATTCCCCTTATTTTGAAAGTAACACATTCAAACAATTACTTTCCTACGCACAAACCAATATGAATAATGCAAACTTTAAGCAAGTAGGAAAAAGCTTTATTTTAATTATTAGAGATGTGAAAAGTATGGCAGACTGCCATCGTATTTTAATAAAGATCAATAATGGAGTCATTGTTATTCCTTCCAGTTAAAACGCGGAATGGATCCTCGCGATCACATCTATAACATTCACTTATACCCATAAAAAAACCTTCCCGATATTGAGAAGGTTTTTTTATAGAATTGCGTGTAAGCTTTCTTACTAGAAACCTTTAGTAGCAACTCCATCAGCAATTGCTTTAAGCGCATTTGTTTCGCTTAAAATAGCTGCCATTTTATTTCCTTTTCCATCATGACCGCCAGCCATATAACCGCCTTTAGCTGTTTTTGTGATGACTGCATCCTGCATGGGTACATTTTTTTCTTTTGTTTTTAAGCAATACGCTTTAAGCATTTTTGAAGTGTCCATTTTGTATAAATTTTAAAGTGAAAATTTCTGATTGAAAGTAGGTTATTTATGGGGATTCATTTGCCTTCGGTGCTTGTTTTTTGTTAAAATCCACAAAAAACGTACAAATTCAGGCTATTAGGCGTCAATTTTAGCATATTTAGCATGAGTTTCTATGAATTCACGACGTGGAGCTACATCATCTCCCATCAACATGCTGAAAATTCGGTCCGCTTCTGCAGCACTTTCAATGGTTACTTGCTTTAAGGTTCTGCGTGAAGGATCCATGGTTGTTTCCCATAATTGATCTGCATTCATTTCCCCTAAACCTTTATAACGTTGAATCGTCACTGAATCATCTTTCCCGCCACCTAATTTAGTCACAAGACCTTTACGTTGCTCTTCGCTATAAGCATATTCTTGATCTTTTCCTTTTTTCACTAAGTATAAAGGAGGTTGTGCGATATACACGTAGCCATTTTGCACCAATTCCTTCATGTATCTAAATATGAAAGTTAAAATCAAAGTAGCAATATGCGATCCATCTACGTCGGCATCTGTCATGATGATCAACTTATGGTATCGTAATTTTAAAATATTTAATGCTTTAGGATCTTCTGCAGTACCAACTGTCACTCCTAAGGCCGTGTACATATTTCGGATCTCCTCGTTTTCGTAAATTTTATGCTCCATCGCTTTTTCTACGTTCAAGATTTTACCTCTTAATGGAAGGATGGCTTGGTAGCTTCTATCACGTCCTTGTTTTGCAGTACCCCCCGCAGAATCTCCTTCGACTAAGTATAATTCGCATCTTTCAGGATCTCTTTCAGAGCAGTCAGCTAACTTACCAGGTAAGCCACCACCGGTTAATACCGTTTTACGTTGCACCATGTCACGCGCTTTTTTCGCAGCAACACGCGCTTGAGCGGCTAAAATAATTTTAGAGATAACATACTTAGCTTCTTTAGGATTTTCCTCTAGATAAGCTTCTAATACTCTAGAAACGGTGGTTTGCACCACACCACTTACTTCACTGTTCCCTAATTTGGTTTTGGTTTGACCTTCAAATTGTGGTTCTGGCACTTTCACTGAAATAATAGCACTTAAGCCTTCTCTAAAGTCATCTCCTTCAACTGTTACTTTTGCTCTTTCAAATAAACCTTCCTTATCTCCGTAACTTTTAAATACTCTTGTTAAGGCTGTTCTAAATCCAGTTACATGCGTACCTCCTTCGATGGTATTAATGTTGTTGACGTAAGAAAATATATTTTCTTTAAAATCATCATTGTAAGTAAGAGCGACTTCCACCATTACATTAGAGGCTTCATCTAAACCTTCAACATATAAGGGTTGAGAAATAATAGGATTACGATTTCCGTTTTTATCTAACATTTGAACAAACTCCACTATACCCCCTTCGCTATAAAAGTTTTTAGAATAGGCAGCGCCAGTTTCATCTAATTCTCTTAAATCGGTTAAAGTGATATTGATTCTTTTATTCAAATAGGATAATTCACGTAAACGCCCTTCCAATATTTCACGTTTGTAAACTGATTCCTGGAAGATGCTTAAGTCGGGCCAGAAGTGAACACGAGTTCCTGTTTTATCACTCACACCGGATTCGCGAACTGCATATTTGGGTATACCAATACTATATTCTTGTTCAAAAATTTTGCCTTCACGTTGTACAGTAACCAAAAGTTTAGTACTTAATGCATTTACACAACTTACCCCCACACCATGCAGACCGCCAGATACTTTGTACGTGTTTTTATCAAATTTACCTCCAGCATGCAGTACTGTCATCACCACTTCCAATGCAGATTTTTTCTCCTTGGTATGCATTGCAGTAGGAATTCCTCTACCGTTATCTTGAACACTTATAGAATTATCTTCATGAATGTTGACTTCGATATGAGTACAATAACCCGCTAAGGCTTCATCAATGGAGTTGTCCACGACCTCGTACACTAGATGGTGAAGACCTTTAGAGCCTACATCTCCAATGTACATTGCAGGTCTTTTACGAACCGCTTCTAAACCTTCCAAAACCTGGATACTATCGGCGCCGTAATTCTTGTTTTCGGCTGACTCGTTGGAGGATAAATTTTCTGACATAAATGAATTCAAATTTAACTTGTTTTTTAGGGCATCTCGAATGCATACAAACTTAAGAAAATTAAGGGTTTAAAGCCGTTTTCGAACCCAATTTAGTTATCCCCATTTTAGGCGTTTTGTGTATATTTTTTGACGCTAGAAAAGGGCCTAAAACTAGGGGGTAAAATTCGAGGTTTTGGGGAGCAGAAAAACGTCATTTTTGGGTCATAATTTTGAACAATTCAACCGCTTTAATGTTTATACATTAAATTTGTACTCTGATGTCAAAAGCGCAAGAAATATTAATGCAATCAAAATCGCCCCTCGGATGGAATGGGATGGAGGTTTTGTATGACAAGGAACAACGTATTCCAGGGTCCACGCAATACCATATTCGACGCTATTATGCACAGGATAGTTGGGCTGCGGAGGATACAGGCATGTTGATTTATCATTTTAATGAAGCGACTCCCAAGGAAAATTACTTGGAGCTGCGTTTTTGTATTTCTGGAAACCGATACTGCGAGAATAAAACTTGCGGAAGTTGTCAGCAAATTCCCACGTTGGATTGTGCCGGCCCCATCAGAACCGTGGATGTATTTTCTTTCCATTTCACTTCTACTTTTTTATATCAGTTTTTGCATCATGTAAAGTTGACTAATAAAAAAGATGAATTGTTAGCCTTTAAACATCCTGAACCTTTTGCTAAAACTTTTCCTCTCAGTCGTAAAAAAAGAGTGAGTTTAGATGCTTTATTAAACCATAGTTACACAGGGTCACTTGAAAATATCTTTGTGAATGCTAAAATTCATGAGCTATTATTATACAGTTTAGAAAGCGTGGTAGATGAAAAAGAAGAAGTGTTTACTTGTAAGTTTTTAGCAGATGAAAGAGGCGTTGAAAGTATATACCAAGCTAGAGAATTTTTATTGCAACATATTGGGGATCCCATTACTATCAAGGAATTGAGCCGTAAGGTAGCCATGAACGAATGTTATTTAAAAAAAGGATTCAAGGAGGTTTTTGGCACCACAATATTTGATTTTTATCAACAACAACGTATGGAGCACGCTAAATATCTGCTCTATCAAAAGTCATTAAGTGTAACAGATGTATCTGCCTTATTAGGATATTCTTCCATATCACATTTTTCTGCTGCCTTTAAAAAGCACACTGGCTTAAAGCCTTGTGAGTTGTTGAATTAGTTCCTCATTTTTCCTTATTAATTCATTACTTTTATTTTCTAAATTAATTAGTATGCGCGTCATTTATGCATTATTAGGAATGGTCTTATTTAGTTCTTGTATTCATCAAAGAGTAGATTTAATTGTACATCACGCTCAAATATATACGGTAGATAAAAACTATTCAGTAGCGGAAGCAATGGCGATTCAGGATGGTAAAATTGTTGCCATTGGCAATAATGACGATATTTTAAAAGACTACACATCAGATAGTTTAGTGAATGCACATGGACAGGCAGTGTATCCTGGTTTTATAGATGCACATGCTCATTTTGTAGGATATGGTCAATCCTTATTTGCAGTGGATTTAATGTTTGCGGCTTCTTGGGAAGAAGTCTTACAGCGTGTACAAGATTTTGCAGTAAAACATCCAGGTACTTCTTGGATACGTGGCAGAGGTTGGGATCAAAATCGTTTTCCAGGAAAAGCATTCCCTACGAATGAAAAATTAAATGCTTTATTTCCTGATCGCCCTGTTATTTTAGAAAGAGTAGATGGTCATGCTTCTATAGCCAATGACATTGCTTTACAGTTAGCACAAGTAAAACCTGGCCAAACAATAGAGGGTGGACAATTTACAGTGGCTCAAAATAAATTAACTGGATTATTGATTGACAATGCAGTTGGAGTGGTGGAACGTGTTATTCCTGCTCCCACACAAGGGGATTATAAAGATTGGTTAACCGCAGCACAACAAAATTGTTTTGCCACTGGATTAACTACCATTACCGATTGTGGTTTAAGCCCAGATGAAGTGGATAAAATTGATGCACTTCAAAAATCTTCCGATTTAAAAATGCGTTTATATGTCATGTTAAGTGACAAGCCTTCTACTTATACTTCTTCTTATTTTACCAAAGGTGGCTACATTACCGATCGATTGGTCGTAAAAGGCATTAAAGTATATGGTGATGGTGCTTTGGGATCAAGAGGTGCTTGTTTGTTGCATCCTTACAATGATAAAAAAGACTGGACTGGATTTTTATTGAGTAGTCCTGCACACTTTGATAGTATTGCTGCAAAATTAATTCAAACCGATTTTCAAATGTGTACGCATGCAATTGGAGATAGTGCCAATCGAACTATTTTAAAATTGTACGCTAAATACTTAAAAGGTAAAAATGATAAACGTTGGAGAATTGAGCATGCACAAATTTTGAATAAAGAGGACTTCCATTATTTTGGAGAGAACTCTATTATACCTTCGGTACAACCTACACATGCAACAAGTGATATGTATTGGGCGGGAGAAAGATTAGGGGCTGAAAGATTACAAGGTGGCTATGCGTATCAACAATTACTTAAAGAAAATGAATGGATCCCATTGGGAACTGATTTTCCAGTAGAAGAAATTAATCCTTTTAAAACCTTTCTAGCTGCTGTGGCTCGTAAGGATGCCAAAGGGTTTCCTGCAGATGGATTTCAAAAAGAAAATGCTTTAACACGTGAGCAAACCATTCGTGGTATGACTATTTGGGCGGCCAAAGCCAATCGTATGGAAAAGCAAGTAGGGTCCATTGAAGTGGGCAAGAAAGCAGACTTTATATTACTAGATAAAGATTTAATGAAAGTGCCTGAGGATAGTATTTTGCACGTGAAAGTGTTAAAGACTTATTTGAACGGGGAGAGAGTTCATTAGTTCGTTGTAATAATAATATTGAACAAGAGAATAAATTACTATTTCGAACGAACTTTGAGCAAAGTGATGGAGAGAGAGAGAAATAGATGTTTATTCTCTTGTTATTTTTATGGATCTTTCTAAAGAGAATAAATTACTATTTTGAACGAATTTTGAGCGAAGTGATGGAGAGAGAGAAATAGATGTTTATTCTCTTGTAAAAAGAAGTGTATGATTACAAAATAGGTATTAATTCTATTGTATACTTCTTACATTAAATATTCTTTCTCAATTAAAGTCCCACCATATCTTTTGGGATTACCCAGGCATCAAATTCTTCGGGGGTTACATAGCCTAATTTTACCGCCATTTCTTTTAATGTGGTTCCTTCTTTATGTGCTTTTTGTGCAATTTCTGCAGCTTTGTAATATCCAATTTTAGTATTTAAGGCGGTCACTAACATCAAGCTATTGTCTACATGTTTTTTAATGTTCGCTTCGATAGGAGCTAAGCCCACTGCACATTTATCATTGAAGCTTACGCAGCCATCTCCAATTAATCTAGCGCTGTGTAAGAAATTGTAAATCATGACGGGTTTGAAAACATTCAATTCAAAATGTCCCATAGATCCTCCAATATTGATGGCTACATCATTTCCCATCACTTGTGCCGCAATCATTGTAAGCGCTTCACATTGTGTTGGGTTTACTTTCCCTGGCATGATAGAAGACCCTGGTTCATTATCTGGTATAAATAATTCTCCAATGCCACTTCTTGGTCCTGAGGATAACATTCTAACATCATTTGCAATTTTCATTAAACTCACTGCCACGGTTTTTAAAGCACCATGACTTTCTACAATCGCATCATGCGCTGCTAATGCTTCAAATTTATTTTCGGCTGTGATAAAGGGAAGTCCTGTTAATTGCGCAATATGCTTGGCAACATTTTCAGAATATCCTTTGGGTGTATTAATGCCTGTACCCACTGCAGTACCGCCTAAAGCTAATTCACACAAATGTTCTAGGGTATTGTGAATGGCTTTTAATCCATGTTTTAATTGGCTTACATATCCACTAATTTCTTGTCCCAAAGTAAGTGGAGTCGCATCCATAAAATGAGTACGTCCAATTTTTACAACCTGCATAAATTCCTGACTCTTCTTTTCCAAAGTATCTTTTAAAGTAGTGATACCAGGGATAGTCACTTGCTTTAATATTTGGTAGGCTGCAATATGCATTGCAGTAGGGAAGGTGTCGTTGGAGGATTGTGATTTATTAACATCATCATTAGGGTGCAAAAATTTATCTTTATCAGTTAAGCTTCCACCTTTAATAACATGACCGCGATAAGCAATCACTTCATTGATGTTCATATTGCTTTGAGTGCCACTTCCTGTTTGCCAAACGACTAATGGAAATTGGTCATCTAACTTTCCTGCTAAAATTTCGTCACACACTTGTCCAATTAATTCAGCTTTTTCAGGGGCTAAAACTCCTGCATCTAAATTCGCTAATGCTGCTGCTTTTTTTAAGAAAGCAAATGCCTTAATTATTTCTTTCGGCATTTTATTAATATCCTGCGCAATTTTAAAATTTTCAATACTTCTTTGTGTTTGTGCTCCCCAATAAACATGAGCAGGCACACTTACTTCACCCATCGTATCTTTCTCAATTCTGTATTCCATAAAAGGATTTTTTTGATACTGCAAAGGTAAGACAGCTAGGATAAATTATTGCAATTTTAGTGGCCTTTAAAATGGGGTTGTCTTTTGTCTATAAAAGCCTGAATCCCTTCTTTACAGTCGTCTGTTACAAAACATTCGCCAAATAAGGTGGCTTCTTTATCATAGCCATTTTCTGCTTCGTTCCAAGCGGCATTTACAGCTTTGATTGAGTTACCCACTGCAATAGGGGCTTTTTCGTGACTCACTCTTAATATCGAAAACGCTTTATCAAGTAGTTCGGTTTGAGGTACTACATAATTCACCAATCCATAATTCATAGCTTGTGTGGCGTTGATCGTTTTTCCTGTTATCACTAATTCCATGGCTCTTCCTTTACCCACTCTTTGTGTTAATCGTTGAGACCCTCCATAACCTACCATAATTCCTAAGTTTACTTCGGGTTGACCAAATACCGCACTTTCGGAAGCAATAATAAAATGACATGCCATGGCTAATTCGCAACCTCCGCCCAAAGCAAATCCATTCACGCAAGCGACTACTGGTTTGGGAGAATTTTCAATTTTAAAAAATACATTTTGTCCTTTTTTCGCAACTGCTGTGGCTTCTTCTTTTGAAAGAGATTCAAATTCCTTAATGTCGGCACCCGCTACAAAACTTTTTAAACCTGCTCCAGTAATGATGACGCTTTTAATTTCTGGAAATTTATAGACTCTGTCCATGACCGCGTCCAAGTCCTGCATGACTTGTTTATTTAATGCATTTAATTTGTCTGGACGATTAATGGTAATGATCAAAGTGTGATCTTCCATTTTGGTGAATAATGTTTGGAATGACATACAATACAATTTAGCGTTGACTGCACCTACTTTTGTTGACCCGACACCCAATTACGAATATAATCTGCAATGTCACTAGTGTTGGTACCAGGCGCAAATAAAGTGCCCACACCCATTGCTCTTAATTGAATACTATCTTCTTCGGGGATAATTCCACCTCCCGTTAATAAAACATTTGTTAATCCTTTTTCTTGCATCAACTGATACACTTTGGGAAACACTGTCATGTGTGCGCCCGATAAAATACTGATACCTATGGCATCCACATCTTCTTGTAAAGCAGCTTGAACCACCATTTCGGGGGTTTGTCTTAATCCAGTATAAATGACTTCCATACCAGCATCCCTTAATGCGGTTGCAATAATTTTAGCACCTCGGTCATGTCCATCTAATCCAACTTTGGCAACTAATACTCGTATAGGTTTTGATTGACTCATCTTTACTTAAATAGATTACTTCAATTTACATTAATTCGTGGAAAGTAAACTCAAACTGGTTCTAATTCTTTGCATCGCATCTTTTAATTCTATCGCTTCCACAATTTCAAATACACCTGGTCCAAATTTCCCACCCACTAACATGATTCTAAAAGCCAATAAAAGTTCCCCTAATTTAATAGGTCTTTCTGCAGCTAAATTTTTAAAATGAGTTTCTAAACTGATTGCATCTTTAGGGAAATCAGTAGAAGATTCGACAGATGATTCATGGGAGGATATGAATTTCTCATAATCATTTGCTAATGCTATAAAGAAGTCTTGCTTATCTGTATTCCATTTGGATTGAATACTTGCAGTATCAATAGTTTCTGGAGCTTTAAAATAGAAGGCGCTTTGCGTTACAAAATCGGGAAGTAAATGACATCTTTCTTTTACCCAACCAATTACTTTCACTAAATATTCCCATTCGTGTACTTCAATTTGGGCAGCATCTAAATAGGGTTTCACTAAATGTGCTAATATTTCATTATCCGTTTTTTGTATCCATTGTTGATTGAACCATTTTGCTTTTTCGTAATCAAACTTAGCACCTGCTTTATGCACTCTGTCAATAGAAAATTGCTCAATCAATTCATCCAATGAAAATATTTCTTGCTCAGTACCATTATTCCAACCCAGCATGGCTAATAAGTTTACAAAAGCCTCTGGCAAAAATCCTCTTTCTCTAAAGCCAATGGTTTGCTCCTGCGTTTTAGGATCCTGCCAATCCATCGCGAAAACCGGGAATCCTAAACGCTCACCGTCTCGTTTACTAAGTTTACCACTTCCTTCTGGTTTTAAAATTAAAGGGAGGTGCGCCCATTGAGGCATTTTATCTAAGCCAAATAAATATTTCCATAATAAAATATGTACAGGGGCACTAGGTAACCATTCTTCGCCTCTAAAAGCGTGCGTTATTTTCATTAAATAATCATCTACTACCACTGCTAAGTGATAAGTAGGCATACCGTCTGCTTTTAATAAAACTTTATCATCTACTGTACTTGCATCAAAACTAACTTCACCTCGAATCATATCAACAAAATGTACTTGTTCGGCATCAGGTATTTTGATTCTAATAACATAAGGTGTTTTTTGCGCTAATAATTCTGCCACTTCTTTTTGGGATAATGAAATTGAATTTTTCATTTCCATTCGGTGCGCACGACTGTATTGAAAGTTGGGAACTTCTTTTCTTTTTTCCTCTAAATCTTGAGAAGTGTCAAAAGCATAATAAGCATGTCCTTCTTGAATTAATTTTTGAGCATATTCATGATAGATAGCTTTGCGTTCACTTTGACGATAAGGTCCATATTCGCCTCCATGAACAGGGCTTTCGTTAGGAGATAATCCACACCACTTTAAAGTATCTAAAATGTATTCCTCGGCACCTGCCACAAATCGAGATTGATCGGTATCCTCAATTCTTAAAATGAACTCTCCTTGATGATGTTTTGCAAATAAATAATTGAATAAAACAGTCCTGACTCCACCAATGTGCAATCCACCTGTGGGGGAGGGGGCAAACCTAACTCTAACCTTTGAATCCATGTATTATTTGTTTATACAAAGATAATATTCAATTGGGCAAAAGAACTATTTATCTTTGTGTATGTATTTGGTCAAAACACCTTTTTGGTTGAAGTGGATTTATCCTAGCGGAATTTGGAAAATACCAGGTTCTCGAAAGGTGGTATACTTGACTTTTGATGATGGCCCACATCCCGAAGTGACTCCCTTTGTTTTAGCGCAATTAAAAAAATACAATGCGAAAGGAACGTTTTTTTGCATTGGTAAAAATGTACTTTCATATGCTCAAATATATGAGTCCATTATTACAGAAGGGCATGCGGTAGGTAATCATACTTATGATCATTTGAATGGTTGGAAAACAGAGGATACTAATTATATAGATAATATTAAAAGTGCCGCTAGTTTAATAGTATCTAATTTATTTAGACCTCCTTATGGAAGAATTAAATCAAGTCAAATTCGAGCTATTAAAAAACACGCTGAATTGCCTCAGCAAATTATAATGTGGGACGTATTAAGTGCCGATTTTGATATTTCACTTCATGGAGATCAATGTGCTAATTATGTGATTCAACATAGCCGACCCGGTTCCATCATTGTATTTCATGATAGTGCCAAAGCTTGGGATAGATTACAAATCGCTTTGCCTAAAGTGCTTCAATATTTTCATGAAAATGGCTACGAAATGGCTTTGTTGCCAGCATAAAAAAAGGCCAAGGTAGAAACCTCAGCCGGTATAATCCGTACCCTATAAAAAACAAAGTTTATTAGATGGGAGACAATGGTTAGTGCCTTGTCAATCACTTAAACGAGTAAAATTGTGTTTTTAGTATGTTGGTAACCAAAAAAACACTTGTTTTGTATTAAAACTGCTTAATAATGAGGTGGATAGACACACATGCACATGTTTATTCGGAAGAACTAAAGCCTGACCTAGAAGGGGTAGTTCGTCGTGCACAATTGGAAGGAATAGATAAAATATATATGCCAGCGATAGATAGTTCTTGCGTGGATGCTATGCTGGATTTAGAAACGAAATATCCTCAACTATGTATCGCCATGATGGGATTGCATCCTTGTTATGTTAAAGAAAATTATCAAGCAGAATTAAAATTAGTAGAACAATGGTTGGCCCAAAGAAAATTTTGTGCCATAGGAGAGATAGGGTTAGATTTTTATTGGGATAAAACCTTTGTTGCGCAACAACAAGAAGCTTTCAAATTGCAAATGCAATGGGCATTGGATTATGATTTACCCATTTGTATTCATACTCGAAATGCCATGGGAGAAACTATAGAAGCGGTGAAACCTTTTGCGCAAAAAGGATTACGTGGAATTTTTCATTGCTTTAGTGGCAGTAAAGAATCTGCTCAACAAATTATTGAAATGGGTTTTCATTTAGGACTAGGTGGTGTGTTAACTTATAAAAATGCAGGAGTCGCAGAAGCTATTAAAGACATACCTATGGAATGGCTTGTGTTGGAAACAGATGCACCTTATTTATCGCCAGTTCCTTATAGAGGCAAACTAAATGAACCTTCTTATATGATAGAAGTTGCTAAAAAATTAGCAGACATAAAAAATATGCCATTACATGAAGTCAGTGAGATGACTACCCGCAATGCAGAGGGCATTTTTAAATTATAAAAACAAAGGATAACCCAATTAATTATTTATCTTTGCCACCCTTTAGAGAGGTGTCCGAGTGGTTTAAGGAGCACGCTTGGAAAGCGTGTATACGGCAACGTATCGGGGGTTCGAATCCCTTCCTCTCTGCAAAAGAAAATCAATACAACCACCCCGGAACACGGGGTGGTTTTTTATTTAGGCGCGAGTCATAAAGCTTGCTTTAATGACGAAGCGAATGAATAAAAAACGAAGGCGCGCAGCGCCGTGGTTGTATTGTAAAAAGTCATTGATTTCTTTTAGCTCCCCCACACGGGAAGCCGGAGTGAAACGACGGCAATCGTGTGATCGAAGCGAGTCATAAAGCTTGCTTTAATGACGAAGCGAATGAATAAAAAACTAAGGCGCGCAGCGCGACCTGTTTTTAAATTTCTTTTCTATTCTCGTCCATTCTTTCGTTGTATTCCAATGGATCTTCTTTCCAATTTTTATGATAAGATACAAACCAGCCTAACCAAATGGATCTGGACAATCGCATTAACAGAGGTTGCATAAAAAGAAGTAAAACAATAGCAGTAACCATCCAATAAAATATTCTATTATCATCTAAATCAAAAGTCATTCCAATCAATACTTTCCATGCAACAAAAGTAGAAACAAAATAAGCAACAGTAAGTGCATAACTAACATACCCTGTGCCATAATAAAATCCAACTTCAATTTCAGTAGGTTGACCACAAACGGGGCAACGTTCATTCATTTTAGTGATATTTGATAAATCGTAGGGATTATTGGAAACAAATAAATTTCCTTGTCTACATCTTGGACACTTATTGGTTAAGGTACTCCACAGGTAAGAGTTTTTCATGGTGCAAAGATATTTAAAAAAAATGCTAAGAAATTATCTTTTCCATCTGTATGCCTCTGGAGCCTTTAATTAAAATGTGATGTTGCTGAAATTGTTGTTCTAAAAGCCATTTTTGAGCTTCTTCTGTTTGGTCAAAGTATAAAAAGGGGTGGGAGCAGCCTTTAAAATCTCCACCTACTAATATTACTTGCTTCCATTCAAATTTTTGCAAGTAATCAATTAAGTCTTGATGTTCTTGCATACTGTCCGCACCTAATTCCTTCATACCTCCTAAGCAAATAATTTTTTGAGTAGAAGGGATGTTCGCGAAATTGTCAATGGCCACTTTCATACTACTAGGATTCGCATTATAGGCATCCAAAATCACATCATTATCATTCCATTTCACCAATTGACTTCGGCTATTATTGGGAGTATAATTTTCAATAGCTGCTTTTATTTTTGCTTCGGGTACTTTGAAATAAAGCCCGATGCATATGGCAGCTAATACATTGGGTAAATTATAATCACCTACTAATTGTGTTTGCACGAAATCAATATTGCAACCTTTAGTCAAATTTACCCTAAGCATTCCTATTTGTGAAACGGCTAATCCTGTTAAGTCTCCTTTTTCATGGCCATAACTAATAATGGTATTGGCCCCTTCGCTCATTTGAACTAGATAATCATAATCGGCATTTAAAAATAAAATGCCATGATGAGCTTTAATAAAATCATATAATTCTCCTTTCCCTTTTCTGACGCCTTCCAAAGAACCAAAACCTTCTAGATGTGCTTTACCACAATTATTAATCAGGCCATAATTAGGAAGGGTGTATTCGCAATAACTTTTAATTTCATACAAATGATTCGCGCCCATTTCAATCACAGCCATTTGAGCATCTGATTGAATGCTTAATAAAGTTAAAGGAACGCCAATATGATTATTTAAATTTCCTTGCGTTGTATAAGTAATAAAATGACTTGATAAAACGGCAGACACTAATTCCTTTGTAGTTGTTTTTCCATTGCTTCCCGTGATAGCAATAAATGGAATTTGAAATTGTTGACGATGATGTTTTGCCAACGCTTGTAATGTGCTTAACACATTATCTACTTGAATGATTTTATTTTCAAAAGAGGAACTATTTGGAATAGGTTCGTCCACAATAGCGAAGCTGGCACCCGCTTCTAACGCAGCAACCGCAAAAAGGTTGCCATTGAAATGAGGTCCTTTTAATGCAAAATATAAATCATCTGTTTTGAGTTTACGGGTATCGGTTTGTACTTGTGGATGTTGTAAGTATATCTTGTATAAATCTTCTATGGAGTAATACGACATACTTATAATATTTAATGAGCAAATTATTTTTTCGCCAATAAGCAAGTGGCCATTGCGACTAAACCTTCTTCGCGACCTGTGAATCCCATAGTCTCGGTGGTGGTGGCTTTAATGGAAACTGCATCTTCTGCAATCCCCAAAATAGTTGCAATACATTGTTGCATTGAAATCACATAAGGTTTTATTTTAGGGGACTCTAAACACAAAGTGGAATCTATATTTACAACATAGTAGCCTTTAGCAGTAATTAAATCCAATGTTCTTTTTAGTAAAATTTTACTGTCAATATTTTTATAAGTAGCATCGTTATCGGGAAAGTGTGTGCCAATATCTCCTAAACTTAAAGCACCTAATAGGGCATCACAAATAGCATGTAATAAAACATCGGCGTCGCTATGCCCCAGGGCTCCTTTTGTATGTGGAATTAGAATACCACCAATCCAAAGATCACGGCCGACCACTAGTTGGTGAAAGTCAATGCCTGATCCAATGCGAATATTCATGAAGCTTATTTATTTTTTTTACCCAAACCAAATAAACCAGATTTTACAGGTGTTTCAAAAAATGCAGACATGGCACATCTAAAACCAATAGTGCTAGATGATTTATCTTGATCCATGAAACGACGCGTACCAGGGTTTAACCAATAAGGACGATCTTTCCAGCTACCTCCTTTATACACTCTAGATTTATTAGAGATCAAGGTATTCATACCTGATTCGTAACTAGAATTATTATTATCATCACCATCTAATGCATTGATTGCATCAGCATGATCGTAGTTTCTTGTTTTGATAGCAGAATCTGATTCTATCACTTTAATGATACGTCCTTTGGCATCACGTCGACTCCCTTTGGGTAATTTAGTATCTACCGACTGAAATACATTGCCACGGTAAGGGTTAAAATCATCCATATCCATAGTGTTCATTGGGCGGTAAATATCTGCTACCCACTCATTCACATTCCCTGCAAAATTATATAAATGTAAACTTGGATTTTGTAAGTGATTGTTCACTTTGCCAGGGAATCCACTTCCATCATTTAGATAGCCTGTCATGCCTGTGTAATCACCGCTGCTGTTTTTAAAATTGGCAACAAATAATCCTTGGCCTTTTCCTTTTTTAGTTTCTCTAATATTATTATTACCGCTTCCGCTCCAAGGAAAAGGAAGATCAGATGAGGTAAGTTGTGCATTTTTATTTTTAGCGTTCACTCCATTTTTAAAAGATTCAATAAGTGAATTATTGCTCATTAAACTTGTTTTAGCAGCGTATTCCCATTCTGCTTCTGTAGGTAAACGATAGTCTGCAGTCAATACACCGTCTTCAAAGCTCACTCTTAACTTAGGTGCTTCTTGTCCCTTTGCAGGTTTTTTATTTTTTATTTTAGCAGTCGGTTGCGCATTATATTCTTCGCTTAAATAGGCCTCTTTATTAAAGTTATTAGCACCTAAGGCTTTGTTTTCAGGATTTTTTGGATCAATAAATCCCATTTTAGTTAAGACCCCTTCATTCGCGCGATCGGTTCTCCATCTGCAATAATCATTGGCTTGATTCCATGAAACACCCACTACAGGGTAATCATTAAAAGAAGGGTGTCTAAAATAAGCTTCTACCATAGGTTCATTAAATGCCAATTCACTTCTCCAAACCAAAGTGTCGGGACGTGCTTGTAAAACAATCGAATCTTGGTTCGTAGGGAGGTACACTTTTTCCAACCAATGTAAATATTCTTTGTATTGTCTATTGCTCACTTCTGCTTGGTCAATGTAAAAAGAACTTACTGTGACTCTTCTTAATCGATTGTTCCAATCTCCAATAACATCTTCTTGGTTGATCCCCATCGCAAAAGTTCCTCCTTGAATACGAGTCATGCCTACATAAGGATCATTTTTGCTGTCAGCTAATAACCCAGTCGTGATGGTTTTAAAAGATTGATTTTCGGTTTTTTGCAACACAGCAGGGCCGATGATCAAAAGAGCGAAAAACAGTAAAATACTATTTATAAAATTCATAGTAAATATTTGAACAAATAGGTAATAAAATATATCGCGAATATAACTAGTTTTTCTTCATTTTATTCATATGCAACTACATTCTTATGTTAGTAAAAGCTTAATTTTAGCTCATGAGATGGGGTGCCTTATTTTTTTTAACGTTTTTGTTCATTTCTGCCACGCAATTAAATGCACAATCGGTGGCCCTTTCCAATGGAAAATGGGCCAAATTGGCGGTGTCTAAACAAGGCATTTATCAGGTCACAGGGGCGCAACTAAAATCATGGGGGTTTTCGTTGCCTATTAGTAGTAGCCAATTACAATTATTTAATTTTAATAATGCGTTTTTAGTGGAAAGAAATACCCCTAATCAGCCAGTGGGGTTATATGAAAATGCCATTCAAATTCTAGATGGGGGAGATGGTCAATTGGACGCCCAAGATTATTTTTTATTTTATAGTGAAGGGGCAGTGGGTTGGAAATGGGATGCTAGCAATAACAGATATCAGCCATCCAAACCAGCGTTGGGTGATTCGGTTTATTATTTTTTCACTTTAGGAAAAGACGGCAAAAGAATTCAAAAAGTAAATAATAACTTCCTGTCCGTGCAGCATGTAGATGATATGCAGGAACGTATTTTAATTGAAAAAGATTCTCTAAACATTTTAAATACGGGAAAGCTTTGGGTAGGAGCCCCCATGGGAGCTGGCTTAGGAAAGTCGCCTAAAGTAAATTTTAATTTAAATTTAGAGGGATTGCTTTTAGGGGCTTCCGTAAAATGGTCCTTGAAATATGCGGCAGCAGCTACACAATTTCCTTCCAATTTTGAATTAAGGGTGAATGATGTGCTGCAAAAATCAACCTCAGTACCTGCTATTTCTGGATTTGTTTATGATGATGCTTTCAATATTGTAAAAGACACTTTTCAAATTGTTGTAGGATCCAGTTTACAGAGTACTAATTTAAGTACTGCGGTATTAGGAATTTCTTTTTCAAATAATAATTTAAGTGCCACAGGGTGGATAGATCAAATTCAAATGGAGTTTAATCGTAAAATTAATTTCAACTCTAATAAAACTTTTGGGTTTAGAAATGCAGAAGTGGGGGGTGTGGGCAAAAATTTGCAATACCAAATTGGGAATGCCGATGCGAGTGTAAAAATATGGGATGTTACCTACCCCGAAACGCCCATCGAATTAGGAGTTCAACTACAAAATACCAATGCTATCATTCAGCAATCTGGGGATACTTTACATGAATTTTTTGCTTTAAAACAACAGGCCTTCGAAATACCTAATCTATCCGAAATACTAACGGTAGATTATCCTTCTTTATTAAATACGCCTGCTGCAGACTACATCATAATTAGTGCCAGCAATTATCTCCCCTATGCAGATAGCTTAGCTAAATTTCATAACATCGCACATGGTTTCAAAACCTTTACCACATCTAGTACAAGAGTTTTTAATGAATTTGGGGGAGGGCAACCCACTCCCATCGCTATTCGTAATTACGTTAAATATATATTTCAACAAGCTGCTAAAAACAAAATAAATCCACCTCAATATTTATTATTATGGGGTATGGGAAATTTTGATCTCAAAAAAGTAAATCATCAATTTCAAATACCTGCTTACGAAAGCGAAGCTTCTAATTCTATTTTATCGAGTTATACCTCGGATGATTTTTTTGCAATTATTACTGACAATGATGATATTAATTTTCCTAACTCAATTCAAAATTTAGCTTTATCAATAGGTCGTATTCCTGCGAGAACGATGGCAGAAGCGGATACCGCAGTGCGTAAATTGATACAATATCAAACAGGGAAAAATTTGGGATCCTGGCGCAATCAGATTACTTGGGTGGCAGATGATGGTGATTACAATTTACACATACAACATGCAGAAGAAATTATTTATGGCTTAAAGTTGAAACAACCTCAATGGAATTCTAAAAAATTATATTTGGATTTATTTCCTGCGGTCAATTCCGCAGGGGGCAATACCTATCCTTTAGTGAACACTGCATTGAAACAAATGATGAATAATGGCAGCTTATTATTAAACTATACAGGCCATGGAAATTATACTCGATTGGCCGAAGAAGCGGTCATCACGCAGGAAGATATTCGGCAATGGGATAATGCAGATAAGCTACCCTTGATGATTACGGCCTCCTGTGATTTTGCTCCTTTTGATCAACCTCAATTACAACCTATAGGACAGGATGCTTTATTGAAAAACAAAAAAGGAATCATTGGATTAGTGGCAGCAAGTAGATTAGTATTCGCATACATTAATAAAGAAATTAATAACGAATACATTCAGCAGTTGTTAGTCCCTGATTCATTAGGTAATTATAAAACCATTGGATCCTCTTTGCGATATGCGAAAATGAGTCATTGGAAAAAAGGGGGAGATCATTTGAATGCTTTTAAATTTAATTTATTAGGAGATCCTGCATTGGCTT
>CANBSH010000006.1 GCA_947372105.1 Chitinophagaceae bacterium | reverse complement strand
AACGGACCGAGACCAAATAACGGGCCAAGACCTAATAACGGACCCGATAACGGACCTAATAATCGTCCTAGCTAATTATTTCTTCCCTTTTTTCATGGTGATTAACACCAATCCATGTTTATAGGCAGTGCCATATTTAGCGACTGCATCTGCAGGTTGCAACACATTCATGCTTTCTATTCGAGAGGTATTTAATTTAGTTACTTTCACATATGGCATTTCAACGCCATCTACTTTATATACAGGCATCACCGGATCGCCTTTGGTTACTGGCACGTTGGTAGGCGCTTGTGCAGGACTTGAAGTGTTGGACTTTTGTGCATATAATAATTGGTTGTTTAAAAAGCATAAAAACAAAAAGCAAATAATACCGATTCTCTTTTTTTGCATAACATTATTTTTATTAGATACAATATAATTTTTCCAATTCTTCGTTGGTAAATTCCATTAAAGTTTTAACATAGTCGGGTGAAAAATTAAAAGACAACCCAGCTGTAGTATATAATTCAGGTAAGGTTTTAGTACCTCCTAAACTTAAAGCGTTCATATAATTTTCTAAGGCTTGTGTTGGATTTTTTTGATACTGCATCCACATGCCAATAGCTCCTAATTGCGCAATACCATATTCGATATAATAAAATGGAACTTCAAATAAATGAAGTTGACGTTGCCATCCAATCGCACGGAAATCATCTAACCCACTATAATCAATACTATGGGTAGAAAATTCTTTAGCTATAGATACCCAAGCATCTGTTCGTTCTTGGATAGTATGCGCTGGATGTTCATAAATCCAATGTTGAAATTTATCAATAATTGCAATCCATGGGAAAATGGTTATCGTTCTCTCTAATTGATGTTCTTTAGCGCGTTGTAAATCCGCAGCATTGTCGAAAAAAGATTGCCAATGATTCATAGTAAATAATTCCATCGCCATACTTGCTACTTCGGCGATTTCCATAGGATATTCTTTAAAAGCACTCAGTGCTAAAGGATGTGCTAAGAAGGAATGCACCGCGTGTCCTCCTTCATGTACCATGGTTGTTACATCACTCATTTGTCCTGCAGCATTCATAAAAATAAAGGGGGCGCCCGATTCAGCTAAAGGACAATTGTATCCTCCTGGTGCTTTTCCTTTTCTACTTTCTAAATCAAAATGTTTTAAGTCATTCATCTTTTTTAAACAGTCTGCAAAAAATGGATTTAATTGTTCAAAACAGGTCACTGTTTTTTCATATAAATCTTTGCCATCTGTGAAAGGGCGTAAGGGAGAAGTTCCTGCTGGTTCTGCTTCGGTATCCCATGGCTTTAAAGTGTCTAAACCTAATTTTTGTTTTTTGCGTGCATATATTTTATCAATAATAGGAAGCACATGCAGTTTCACTGCTTCATGAAATTGATAACAATCTTCTTTTGAATAATCGAATCTACCTAACTCCACAAATTTATAATCACGATAATTTTGAAAACCCGCATTCAAAGCTACTTGATGTCTCTTCTCAATTAAGGATGTAAATAAATCATGCATCGCTTGTTGATCTTGTAAACGACGCTCTTGAATTTTCATATACACCGATTCTCTTTTAGATCGGTCTTCACTTTCCAAAAATTGTGCAGCTTGTTGTAAAGTATATTCTTTATCATCCACCGTAATCGTCATTTTCCCAGCGATAGTACCATACTGCTGTTGTAACACACTTAGTTCCGCTTGAAGAGGAATATTTTCAGCTCTAAAAAGTTCAATACTTTTTTTAACCGATCTTAAATAAGTGTAATATTCTTTTTCATCTAATTCGGCAGTGAAACTACATTGAATCAATTTTTTATTAAGCGAATCTGCATAGGGCTGTATTTTAGGCTGAATCTCCATGCAGAAAAAAGTGAACGCCGCTTCCAAAGAAGCATCCGTGGTATCGCAAGTCATTTTTATTTGTCTCCAACAAGCATCTTCACTAATAAAGGCTTCTAACTCACTTAAATCCTGCATCCATTGCTCTAAATCCTGTTTTTGAGTGATTTCCCTTTCCAAAAGGGCTTTAAAGTAGGGTTCTAGGCTATCCCAATCGGTTAATACAAAGTCCTTTGGTAAAAAATGATGGGGCAACTTTTGAATGTCCGCTGTTCTGAGCATAAGATGAAATTTTAAGTGGCAAATTTACTACTTTTACACACTTTAATACGTTAAAAAAGTGTCTGATACCATTCATATTCTTCCTGACCACATAGCCAATCAAATTGCCGCAGGCGAGGTGATTCAAAGGCCGGCGAGTGCCGTAAAGGAATTAATGGAAAATGCGGTAGATGCAGGCGCCACCGAAATCAAATTGATCGTTAATGATGCTGGAAAATCGCTCATTCAAGTCATAGACAACGGTAAGGGTATGAGCCCCGCCGATGCTCAAAATGCATTTGGCCGACACGCTACTAGTAAAATTAGAAGTATTGAAGATTTGTTTCAAATCAGATCCATGGGATTTAGAGGAGAAGCATTAGCTTCTATCGCAGCAGTGGCTCAAGTAACTTTAAAAACCAAACGAGCCGAAGATGAATTAGGCACGATGGTGGAAATTGAAAACAGTAAAGTGACCTCCACCAGTTCGGTGGCACATCCACAAGGAACTAATATTGCGATGAAAAATTTATTTTTCAATGTGCCTGCACGTCGTAATTTTTTAAAAAGTAATTCGGCCGAACTCAAACATATCATTGAAGAATTTACCAGAGTGGCTTTGGCTTTTCCTGAAGTGTTTTTTAGTTTAACCAGTAATGGTCAAGATGTATATCATTGGGAAGGGGGCAGTTTTAAACAAAGAGCCATTCAAGTTTTAGGAAATAGTTATCAAACTAAATTAGTAGCGGTAGGTGAAAAAACAGATTACTTAACGGTGTCTGGTTTTGTAGGCAAACCTGAAACTGCGCGCAAAACACGCAGTGATCAATACTTTTTTGTAAATCGCAGGTTTATAAAAAGTGCTTATCTGCATCATGCTGTTGCCAATGCATTTGACGGACTTATTTCAAAAGATAGTTATCCTAGTTACCTTTTATATATTGATGTAGATCCTGCACAAGTAGATATTAATGTGCATCCTACTAAACAAGAAATAAAATTCGAGGACGATAAAATTATTTACGCATTTGTACAAGCAGCTGTCAAACATGCATTAGCACAATTTAGTATCGCTCCATCGCTTGACTTTTCATTGGATGCAAACATTCAACAATTAGATGCCATTCAAAAACCATTTACAGATCAACAAGCACAAGACACTTCAAAAAAATCCTTGTATACTGGTTTTACGCAAAAAAATCAAGCTCATTTTATTCCTTCCTCAGAAAATACAGGCAACCCCGATTGGAAAAACTTTTTCACAGACTTACCTAAGGCCGAAGAAAATTTTATTGTGAAGCCTTCCTCTATGGGATTATATAAAGCAGACGATGGTTTGGCTGTGATTGAAGACGCTACTCTATTACAATTGCATCATACTTATATTATTGCACCTACTCAAAGTGGATGTGTGATTATCCATCAGCAATTAGCGCATGAGAGAGTGTTGTATGAAAAATATCAAAAAGCTACGAGTCATCCACACGCCACTCAAAAAAGTTTATTCCCTGTGGTATTGGAATTAAATCCAAGCGATGCTATCCTACTTTCCGAAATGATCGAAGACCTTGCATTGATTGGTTACGAAATTGAAGCATTTGGCGCCAATAGTTTTATCATACAAGGTATACCTGCCGATGTAATTTCAGGGAATGAAAAAAATGCAATTGAATTGTTATTAGAACAGTTCAAACATTTTAGCAATGAAGTGAAATACAGCAAAAGAGAAAAATTGAATCGTTGCTTAGCACGTCAAATGGCTATAAAAGCAGGACAATCTTTAAGTCAAAAGGAAATGCACGCTATTATTGAACAATTAAGCCAATGCGATATTCCTAATATCACTGCTTCTGGAGCTCCTACCTACATTGAATTAAAAGAGTCCTACTTAGATGGATTATTTAGTAAATAATTCAAATTAATACTTTAGATTATTTTTTACTCGTACTATACTACCAAGGTATTTTATAGAGAAAATTAATTTCTTTTAGCCACTTCTATTAAATACGCTTCTACTGCTTTGCGAACCCCTGCACTAGAAGGACTCATGTGATTAGAAACGAGAACTGAAAAGTATAATTTTTGTTTCTTTTGCGTAAATATAAAACCGCTTAATGCAATTTGTCCGCCTAAACTGCCGGTTTTAGCATGTAATTCACCAGGAAAATTTTTATAATAACTGCCTAAAGTTCCCTCCCCTCCTTTTTCAAAAATATTAGTGACCCTCGCCTCTCCAAACTGATCTTGCATCTTTTTTAAAATGGCCACATAATTTTGAGGCGTATTTAAATTGTATCTGCTTAATCCACTTCCATCCGCCCATCGCATTTTTTGGGGTAAGTCAGCAAAATCAGATTTTAATACCGAATCAATAAAACGGCCATCATCCATTTTACCTAAGGCTTGCTCACTTGACATTAACAATACCTGCTCCGCAAAAAAATTATCGCTTCTGCGCATCATAATTTTTAATAAGGAATCTGTTGGCACTGTTTTGATGGTGTGTGCAGTTGCTAATATAGGATAAGAAATGTTTTGAATATCAATAGAAGTGGATAAGGTGTCATTCAGTAACGACACAGGTACATTGGCGTTATAATAATTTGCATCAAATGGAACTTGGAAATACTTCGCTGTATTTTTTTGGTCGGTCGTGTAAAAAAAGTTTCCTATTTGTTTTCGGGTCCATTGTTTTTGATACCCTGCTTCCATCCCAACGATTCCTTTGAAAAAATAAGAAGGTCGAGTTTGTAAAGTTCCGTTGGTATTATAAAAATGGACCACATTTCCATAAATTGGCATACGAGTTCGTTGGGGCTGATAATCTTCGGCATAATCATTCCAAGCCCAACCATCACCAAATACATCAAAATGGTCTGCATTATTTTGATATTGAACCACCACTTTTTTCTTTGTTTGGCGAATCAAATCCAATATAGGTTGATACAAAAAATCGGGATGTAAAAAACTAGGATCTCCTTTAGGCAATAAAAAGAGCGTGTCTTGATTTTCAGCAACACCCCAGCCGGGTATGGAATCTCCTAAATAACGCAGCCCCACATAGGTGGCTAAAATTTTAGTATTACTCGCCGGGGTAAAATAATGATCACTTTGATATTGATCTACCCACTTTTGTTTGCTGTCATTATACACTGCAATACCCACATGGGCGCCTTTTAAAGAAGCACTTTGCAATAATGTTTTTTGTGCTTTTTGTATACTACATGCACTTAAAAAAAACAATGCTACTACTATGTATATGTATTTTGAAATAGGTTGCGAAGGTGAACCTATTCTCTTTCTAAAGCCCTTAACCATCTTTCTGGAATTTCGTTATTGGAAGCTACTAAATAATCTTTATAACTACAAGGGCTCCATTCGTTATTGTGTAGTTGCATCCACCATCTCCCAGTACTTTTACTTTGTAAAAAATTAGTTTCTATATCAGAGAATGCAATATGAAATTCCTTAAAGCGGTCTGTATCAGCCAAGGGTGCTTCTTTTTTTCCTTTTTGAACCCCATCTATAATATACCAAATCATTTGAGCCATTTGAACCGCTGTCATTCCATGTACATCTAATTCGGCTTGGTATCCAAAGAGCCCAATGGTACTTGTTTTCCAACTCATTCCAGCATACTGCATTAACACGCAAGCCTCTTCCCCATTAAAACCATTAGGTGTAATTAAATTGGCTGGAGCTTGTGCATTTTGAATCGCACTAATATCAAAACTTAAAATATGACTGTCTCTAATTGCGGGTTCCATTTCCTCTATGCCTTCTCTCACTTTTCCTAATCGATAACAATCAAAACGAAGTTTGTCAATGGTTTCTAACATATGCGGATGCATAAAATAACTTTGGAAACCAATATGACAATAATGATTTAAATGATTTGGAAGTCCAGTAAATAATTCCTCTAAAAAATGATCCGATGGCAATCTAGCTTCTAAATCCAAATCAATTTTAGCATCTACAACCGCTGCATTCACTAAAGTGGGGATAGATGTATACGCATGATATTGCGCCAAGGTTAAATCATGTGAGCCCCCTATAATGACAATTTTTTTATTCTGTAAAAGCAGTTCTGAAATAACGGTTCTTAAAGCGGCATAGCTATCTTGGATAGACTGACCAATCTTAACATTGCCTAAATCGGCAATAGTCACTTGTGCATGCCAATAATATAAATTATATAAAGCGGTACGAACTGCATTGGCTGCAACATGTCCGTTGAGTGCAAATCCTGCTCCGCGACATTCCCCGGCCCCAATAATCACAATATCAGCCTCCGAAATATCAGGCAAATTCCCTTCATTCACCTTAATATGTTTACCCAATTGGGTATCACGATATCCTTCATCCAAGGATATTTGAGCTAAATTAATAGGTGATAGAAAATCTTGTATCGAACTTAATGACATTTGACAGGTTTATCTACCTGAATTAACGAATAAATTGTAAAAAGATTGCCTCAAAAGGGCCTAATCCTGAAATTTATAGCCTACCCCCCTAATGGAAATGAAATGGATCGGATTTTTGGGGTCCTGCTCAAAATATTTTCTAAAGTTCAATATAAAATTATCAATGGTGCGGGTATTCGGAAATACATTATACCCCCAGACTGTTTGCAAAATTCTTTCTCTCGTTATAATTGTATTTTTATTTTCAATCAACAATTTCAAAAGCATTGCTTCTTTTTTAGTCAATTGAATAGTCTCTCCTTGATGTGTGTTTGCTTGCAATAATTTAAAGAAAACAGTATTGCCTCCAAATGTATGTTTATCTAATGAGGCTATAGGAATATTGGTGGTGGTAGATTTTTGAATCAGTTTTCCCACTCTGAGTAATAGTTCTTCTAAATTAAATGGCTTTGTTAAATAATCATCGGCTCCTAATTTGAGACCTTGCACTCTATTCAAACTTGTATTTTTAGCACTGAGTACTAAAATGGGTGTTTCATTGTTATTTAATCGAACGGTTTCAATAATAGAGAACCCATCCAAGCCAGGCAACATTACATCTAATATGATTAAATCAAAATGGGAATGTTGTATTTGATTCAAAGCTTTAGGCCCTTCAAATGCAGAAGTCACTTCATACCCTTCCATTTCTAAATTAAGCTTTAGCGCTTCATGTAAATGAAGTTCGTCTTCCACTAATAATATGTTGGGTTTAGGAGCACTCATCGTATAGGAAATGTGATGGTGAAAACAGAACCTGCTGGTACTTGGTCGCTAATTATAATAGTGGCATCATGAAAATCTGCAATTTTCTTACATAAGAAAAGGCCTAGGCCAGTGCCTTTAGTAGTGCGAGTACTTTCCTCCCCCCTGCGGTAAAATTTTTCAAATACTTTTTCTCTTTCATTTTCTGGAATACCTTCTCCTTGATCTGCCACTTCTAAAATATGTGAAAGCGCATTGGAATAAACTCTTAATGAAATGGGTTGTAAAATATTAGAATACTTATGGGCATTGTCTAATAAATTATTGAGCAACAAATGAATTAATAAGGGCTCTCCTTGAATAAAAACGGTATCGTTACAATCAGAATTTATAATTCTGTCAGGATATCTTTCCTTAAAGGAAACAATCGCCTGTTGGGCTATGTTAGCGATATCAATAACTTGTTTTTCTGACTCATACTTTCCCATATCTAGTTGAGAAGCCAATAAAATATTATTACAAAGCGTATCTAACCTTTTGGTTTCTTTTAAAGTATTTTCAATTAATTTTTTTTGTTGCGCATGATCTAAATCACGTTTTAACAAAGTTTCAATGTTTAATTGGGTGACGGCTATAGGTGTTTTTAACTCATGCGTCACAGCCATCATAAAATTTTGCTGCTGATTTGAATACTTTAGTTGCTTTAATAAAGATCGATATACATAAATGGCTCCCCATAAAAATAAAAATAAAAAAGTGAGTCCTTCTCCAATGTATTGTTTGCTTTTACGTAATTCAAAAGCCTCGATACTTTTTACTTTGGCATATAATGCAGGATCGTTGAGTGAAATGGATTGAAATTTGATATTAGCAATTTCGGAATTTTGCTTTTCCAAAGAAACATACCACCAAATAAAAGCTGCAACCATATAGGTCAAAAAAATCCAATAAATGGAATTGACAAATTTGAGTTTATTGAAACTAAACTGATTTATTTTCATGGTTGTACTTTTTCAACCCGAATGCCGGTAGCTAGTACCCCCATTAATGGATCCTCACGCATCGTATGTTGAAGGCTAAAATGATAGACTCCCCATTTCAATTTAGTGGGAACTGCATTGATTGGAATACGTTGATCAAAAATATCATCCATACCCACGCCTAGCCAGCCTTTCTGATCATCTGCTAATTGTAAATTAAGTGTTTGCTTAACGGCGCTATCTTGAGGGGACTGGGTTGTAAAATCAAGCCAAATATTTTTATAACGATAGGAGTTATGATGTCTTATCACAAAAAATATTTTATAAGTGGCACTGGTGTCTGTGATATTAAAGTCGTACTTATTAATTTGTTTGGAAGACCACTCATGTGTGGGGAACATGGTATTTTGTTCATACAATTTAATGGGCTCACACCCCATCATCAATAAGACTATTAGAGGAGAGATTAAAAAATATAAAAACATTTTTTTCCAGGTCATCTTACAAAACATTTAGTATTTGTTCTTTCGCTTTTTCTAATTCATCTTTCATCAAAATGACTGCTTTTTGAATATCAACGTCGTTGGCTTTGGAACCAGTCGTATTTATTTCACGGCCAATTTCCTGCAACACAAAAGATAATTTTTTTCCTTTGCACGGATCCAATTCATTCATGATCGTCTTAAAGTAAGTGCAATGATTTTTCAACCTCACTCGTTCTTCTGAAATATCTATTTTTTCAATATAATAAATCAATTCTTGCTCCAATCGATTGTTGTCATATTTATCTGCGCCCACATGTTGTTCTAATAGTTTCACCAAGCCCTCTTTAATTTTATCTCTACGGTTGGGTTCAAATTTTTCAACGATAGCTTGTTGTGCTTCTATGGCTACAATTTTTTCTAATAAATCTTTTTCAATGGACTTTCCTTCTTCTTTGCGATGGGTAATTAAATGCTGAATGGCTTGTTGTAATAAAGCTAAAACGGATTTCCATTCATCCTCTGTTAAAACTTCATTACTAGAGGAAACCACATCAGGCATTTTCAATAAGGTACTTAAGATATTATCCTTTTCAATACCTAATTCGTTCGCCAATTCAATAATAGGTTGGTAATAGGATTTAGCTAATTCTTTATTGACACTTACGGGCTTAGAAGCTCCATTAGATTTGATGGAAATATTACATTCCACACTTCCTCTAAATAATTCTTCATTTAGCTTATTACGAATTTCTACTTCATACGGTTTTAATAAAGAAGGCATATTGAGCCTCATATCAAACTGCTTTCCATTTAAAGACTTCACTTCAATTAAGAAAGTTTTGTCTTTTAAGGTCGCTTCCGCTCTGCCATAACCCGTCATTGAATAAATCATAATAAACCTTATTTATATAGTGTGTAAAGGTATTAAAATTATAGGCAAGGCCACTTGTTTTTTAAAAATCAATACCTATCCAGTTCTTCTCTCTAGCTTGATACGCTGCAAAATCGAAGGAATATAATTTACCAGGACGATGCGTCACATTGGTTTCCATTTCGTTGATATCAATTAAGAATCCCATACTGGCAAACTTTTTACGAAAATTACGTCTATCTAAAGAAATATTTAAGATGGCTTCATATACGCTTTGCAGTTGTCTTAATGAAAATTTTTCGGGTAATAAGTTAAATGCCAAGGGGTGCTCTTGAATTCTTTTCTGTAACCAAGTATGGCAGGTCTCTAAAATGAGCTGATGATCAAAAGCCATTTCTTTAATTTCTTTGACTACATGCCAACTTAATTCGTTTTCTAAAATTTTTAATTCGTGGTGTTGGATATTCAAAAGTGAGGCATAAACGGTCGTTACTACACGGCCACCTGGATGACGATTGGGTTGACTAAATGAATGCACTTGCTCCAAATACACATTTTGCATACCAGTTCTTTCCAATAAAACTCGATTAGCCGCATCATCTAGGTTTTCATTGGACAAAATAGTATCCCCTAAAAGGGACAATTTATCATGGAATTGAGGTAAATCACTTTTGATAGTAAGCACTTTCAACGAATTATCGTCAAAGCCAAAAATGACACAATCGACAGTGAGAGGCACCGTAGGGTATGATTGGACCAGTTTTACTGCATCTTTTATGTTATTTTCCATCCTTTAATGATTCAAAAGTTTTATAGTCCCAAAATACGAAATAAAAGATTAAAACAATTTGTATTTTAGCAGACATTTTACCACATGTATACCCAAGCTCAAATCATACTATTTCAAGATCTTAGCAAAGAATACCTTCTTAACCCTCATACTATTGAGCTTTCTGCTTTAAAGCAATTGCTTCGCTTTCATGAATACCAATATTATGTAATTAATGAGCCTCTTATTAGCGATTTTGAATACGACCAATTGTATCAACAATTATTGTCTATTGAGTCGGCGGATACAAGTTTAATTACAGTCGATTCTCCCAGCCAACGTGTGGGAAATAGTTTAAACCAAAACTTTGAGACCCTTCCGCATTTGGTGCCTATGTTAAGTTTGGAAAACAGCTATAATGCAGATGATTTAAATGATTTTGACAGAAAAGCAAAAGAAGGAGCTGGAGATATACCTTTACAATATTGTGTGGAACCAAAATTTGATGGAGCTAGTATTTCATTGGTATACGAAAATGATATGTTGATTCGTGCATGCACCAGAGGCGATGGAGTTGCAGGCGAAGACATCACACAAAATATTAAACAAATTAAGTCCATTCCATTAAGCATTCCTTTATCAAAGTATGGCTTACAACAAATTGAAATAAGAGGTGAAGTCATCATGAGCAAACAATCTTTTGCTTCCTTCAATGAAAAGTTAAAAGAAAAACAAGTAGCCACTTTAGCCAACCCTCGTAATGCAGCAGCAGGAAGCTTACGGATGAAGGATCCCAAGGAAGTTGCAGAACGTAATTTAGATGCTTTTATATATCATATTAGTTACGTGCTTCCATTAAAAAATAGCACTCCTACTACTCTTTTAAAATCACATAGCGGGTCTTTAGAACTTTTATGGAATCTTGGTTTTAGATCTCCACAAAAAGAAAAAAAATTATTTAATTCCATTCAAGAAGTGATTGAGTTTTGCGGTGTATTTGAATTAGAACGCGACAACCTTCCTTATGATATTGATGGATTGGTGATTAAGATAAACGATTTCGCCTTGCAAGAAAAACTTGGCATGACATCACATCATCCAAGATGGGCGATTGCTTACAAATTTAAAGCGAGACAGGCTACTACCATTTTAGAAAATGTAGAATTTCAAGTGGGAAGAACAGGTGCGGTTACTCCAGTAGCTAAATTAAAAGCCGTTGCTTTGGGCGGAGTAACAGTATCAAGCATCTCCATGCACAATGAAGAATATATTAAAGAAAAAGATTTACGCTTGGGCGATACAGTCATCATAGAAAGAGCAGGTGATGTGATTCCTCAAATAGTACAATCTATCCCTACGCTTCGAAAAGGCAATGAGAAAATGATTTCTTTTCCAACGCAATGTCCAGCTTGTAATGCCCCCCTAGAAAAAGAAGAGGCAGAAGCAGTATGGCGTTGTACCAGTGCCACCTGTGATGCCCAAGTGGTAGAAAAAATGATACATTTTGTGAGCAAAGATGCCATGGATATTAAAAGTTTTGGCGAAGCCAATATTAGAAAGTTTTATGAATTAGGCATCTTAAAAACCATCCCGCAATTATATGTTTTGGAATTCGAAAACATAGGAAAATTAGAAGGGTTTGGTCAAAAAAGTATTGATAATTTAAAAGCAGCTATTGAGACTTCAAAAACGCAGCCTCTTTATAGATTGATCTATGCCTTAGGTATCCGTTTTGTTGGGGAAACCACCGCTAAAACGATTGCTACCCATATCAAACATTTGTTGGATCTGCAAGATATGAGCATTGAAACCTTACAATCTTTTGAAGATGTTGGAATAAAAGTAGCTAATAGTATTTTTCAATATTTTAAAGAACCCAAAAATATTGAACTCATACAAGAATTAGAATCACTAGGAGTGAATATGATTCAGGCAGAGCATACTCAAGCAGATGGTAATTTAAATGGCTTAAATTTCTTATTCACAGGAACACTGGTGCAATTAAAACGTACGCAAGCAGAAGCTATAGTGGAATCCAAAGGCGGACATATCCTAGGAGGAGTAAGTAGCAAACTGCATTACTTAGTAGTTGGTGAAGATGCGGGTAGTAAATTAGAAAAAGCGAAAAAAATTACTACTATCAAAATCATTACCGAAGAAGAATTTATTCAATTAACCTCTTCTTAAGGAATCATTTATTTACCCATTGAATACTTCTCTTTTAAATAATCCCCTTCTCCATTAAATATTCAGCAATCTGAATGGCATTGGTCGCAGCCCCTTTACGTAAGTTATCACTCACAATCCACATGTTTAAAGTTTTAGATTGTGTTTCATCACGACGTAAACGTCCTACAAAAACTTCATCTTTTTCATGCGCCCATAAAGGCATGGGATATAATTGTGTGGCATCGTCTTGTTGAACAATGATACCTGGCGCATTCGTTAATATTGTAGTTACTTCTGCTAAATCAAATTCGTTTTCAAATTCAATATTCACTGATTCACTATGACCTCCCACAACAGGAATACGAACCGTTGTCGCCGTTACTTTAATGGAATCATCCTGCATAATTTTGCAAGTTTCTTTCACCATCTTCATTTCCTCTTTAGTATAGCCATTTTCTAAAAACACATCAATTTGCGGGATTACATTTAAATCAATTTGATATTTATAGGCCATATCGTTGGCTTCTATTTCGGTTCCTCCTCTTTCATTGAACAATTGATCCACTGCTTTTTTCCCAGTACCCGTTACACTTTGGTAAGTACTCACCACTACTCTTTTGATCTTATATTTCGCATGTAATGGTTGTAATGCCACGACCATTTGAATGGTAGAACAGTTAGGATTAGCAATAATTAAATCCTCTGCAGTTAACACACTTGCATTCACTTCTGGTACCACTAGTTTTTTAGTAGGATCCATACGCCATGCAGATGAATTATCAATAACACGAATACCTGCCGCTGCAAATTGAGGCGCCCACTCCAAGGAAGTGCTACCCCCTGCTGAAAATAATGCCACTGCAGGTTTTGCTGCAATACCTTGTTCCATAGTAACCACTTTGTAATTTTTTCCTTTAAAAGAAACCTCTTTCCCTGCAGATCTTGCCGATGCCACAGGCACTAATTCCGTTATAGGAAAATTTCTTTCCGCTAATACTTGTAACATTTTTGTACCCACTAAACCGGTAGCACCTACTACTGCAACTTTCATATTTTTCTTTTTTATATTTTACTAAGCTTTATTTCTTTTTGCTCTATTACTTTTTGCTTTATTTTTTTATTGATTCTAGCTATAAAAAAAGCCCTCCGTTAATTTCGGAAGGCTTTGAATATATTTTGAAACATACATGCAAACACACCTTCCTTTAGATAGGTTTCTTGATTTGTTTGGTATGTTTATATAAATTCATCTTTTCTTGTTTTTCGTTTTAACAATTCGCCTTGGCAAAAATAATTGGAATGAGACATTCCACCAAATTTACACTAATTCAATATCAAAATTAACTAACTGAACAAACGATTGTATGCGCTCTTTAATATCAGCTGCATTTATTTCAGTTAATCTTTGAGTGCCAAATTTTTCTACGCAAAAGCTAGCTAAGGCACTGCCCACAATGATTGCAGACTTCATATTATTGAATGAAAAATCCTTTGTTTTGGCTAAGTGCGCTACAAACCCTCCTGCAAAAGTATCTCCAGCACCGGTTGGATCAAACACTTCCTCTAATGGTAATGCTGGCGCAAAGAACACTTCGTTTTCATGGAACAACAAAGCACCATGTTCTCCTTTTTTAATAATTAAATATTTAGGACCCATCGCCATAATTTTTTTAGCAGCCTTCACTAAACTGTACTCACCACTTAATTGACGTGCTTCACTATCATTCACTAATAATATATCCACTAAACTAATTGTGTGTAATAAATCCGGCATCATAATTTCCATCCAAAAATTCATCGTATCCATAACGATTAATTTAGGACGCTTCTTCATTTGCTTAATCACACTACTTTGAACAGCAGGCACCAAATTGCCTAACATCAAAATTTCACAATCTTGATAGCTATCAGGAACTACGGGTTCAAAATTTTCTAATACATTTAATTGCGTGTCTATAGTATCACGCGTATTCATATCTAAATGATACTTACCACTCCAAAAGAATGTTTTTTCGTCTTTTTTAATTTGCACTCCTTCTAGTATGACGCCTCTGTTTGTTAAAGCATCTAATTCAGATTGAGGAAAGTCTCCCCCCACTACAGAAATTTGTTTTACAGTGGTGAAATTGGAAGCACACCATGCAATGTAAGTTGCGGCGCCGCCAATAATTTTATCACTTTTCCCAAAGGGAGTCTCGATGGCATCAAAAGCCATAGATCCAACAACTACTAATGACATGTGTTTAGATTTATTTACAGCTGCGAAACTACGATTTTTACAGTTATTATTGCAAGTCATTGACAATCAAAAAACTAACAAAAATGACTATTATTTTAAAAAAATATTAGTTTTTAAGTTATAATGATCTAATTTTACACTAACAAATCATTCAAATTTTAATAAAATGGCCAGAATTAAAACCGAAAAGAACATTTCTCGTAAGGATGTGATTGTTAGTAAAGCTGCTACCTTATTTCGTGAAAAAGGATATAAAGCAGCAAGCATGCGTGACTTAGCCGAAGCCGTGGGAGTAGAAGCTGCAAGTTTGTATAATCATATTAAATCAAAAAGTGAATTATTGCACGAGCTGGTATTTAGTGTGGCTAATAAGTTTGTGATTAAAATGGATGAAATAGAATCTGAGAATATTAGTTCATTAGCTAAAATGGAAAAACTTTTACGATTCCATATTACCGAAATGATTCATAATTACGAAGAAGTATATGTGAGTGATAGAGAATGGAAACATTTATCTGACCCTTATTTATCCAACTACCAAAATCAACGAAGAGTATACCGCAAAAGGATTGCAGCGATTATTGAAGAAGGAATTAGAAACCAAGAAATTAAAACAATTGATGCTCCTACTGTAGTATTAATTTTCTTACACGCAGTGAGTGGTATTGAAAGTTGGCATCGTTCTACTAAAAAAATTACTGCTGAAGAATTAGAACAAAATATGGTCACTATTTTGATAGATGGTTTGAAATTGTCTAAATAAATATTGATACTCCTATAAATATTGACATTCCTATAAATAAATATTGACCCACATTATAATGTATTTTAAGAAAGCCCTGCCATGAGTGGGGCTTTCTGTTTTTTAAAGAATCTAAACTGCATTAAAATATGAATAATCCTTTTACTCAAAAATGGATCGTTCATTTCATGAAGTATAAATCATTCATTTCATTATGTATTAATCATTCATTTCATTATGTATTAATCATTCATTTCATCAAGTATTGTAGTAACTTTGCTCAAATATTTTCCCTTTGTCTGAAAGAAATAATTTTATTGATTACATCCGAATTTTTTGCCGAAGTGGCCACGGAGGTGCGGGTGCACGACATTTAATGCGCAATAAACTCACTGCCAAAGGAGGACCTGATGGAGGTGATGGAGGACGTGGTGGGCATATTATTTTAAAAGGGAATGCACAACTTTGGACCTTACTACATTTACGCTATTATAAGAATGTACATGCTGAAGATGGTGAAGGAGGAAGCAAAAACAATTGTACCGGTAAAGACGGGAAAGATATTATTATTGAAGTACCCTTAGGAACCATTGCCAAAGACGAAGAAACTGGCAAAGTGGAGGCAGAAATATTAACCGATGGGCAAGAAATCATTTTCTTAAAAGGTGGGCGTGGTGGATTAGGGAATAGCAACTTTGCAACTCCTACCAATCAAGTACCCGAACATGCACAACCTGGAGAAGACGGTATTGAAGGCTGGAAGCAAATTGAATTAAAAGTATTAGCAGATGTGGGACTTGTAGGATTTCCAAATGCAGGTAAATCCACATTACTTTCGGTGATTACTGCTGCCAAGCCTAAGATTGCCAATTATGCATTTACTACATTGACACCACAACTTGGAATGGTCGCCTATCGTGACAACCGATCTTTTTGTATTGCAGATTTACCTGGAATTATTGAAGGTGCTGCAGAAGGCAAAGGATTAGGACATCGATTCTTAAGACATATCGAACGTAATGCTGTATTACTTTTCTTAATTCCTGCTGATAGTAATGATCACAAAAAGGAATTCGAAATTTTGAAAAATGAATTAGCTGAATTCAATCCGGAACTTTTACAAAAAGAATTTATAATCGCCATTAGTAAATCTGATTTATTAGATGATGAATTAACTGAAGCTATTAAAAGAGAATTACCCACTAACATCCCACATATCTTTATTTCTTCTGCGACCCAAAAAAACTTGGTTGAATTAAAGGATTTATTATGGGCTGCTTTAAATAAACCTATTGCAGTATAAAGCGAGAATAAAGCACCACACAAATTCATTCGTTTTTTAAAATATTTGGATACATTCAAAAAAAAATCCCTCCAGAATTTGGAGGGATTTTTTTTATCGAGACTATCATTTTAAAATGATATGTACTAATTATTTGTACCTGAAATTATCCATTATTAGATTTGGAAGCTTTGCTTCTTTCATTTTCATCTAACATTGATTTACGCATACGAACCGACTTAGGAGTCACTTCAATACACTCATCAAATTGGATATACTCCATACACTCTTCTAAAGTAAATTGAACCTTAGGTGTAATTCGAACGCTATCATCACTTCCACTTGCACGGTGATTGGTTAATTTTTTCATCTCCACCGCGTTAATATTTAAATCACCTGGCTTAATGTGTTCCGCTAAAATTTGACCTGCGTATACTTCATCACCTGGTTCAATAAAGAAACGACCTCTATCTTGTAATTTATCAATAGAATAAGCAGTAGTGGTGCCTGCAAATTTTGCAACCAATACTCCATTGCTTCTTCCAGGAATATTTCCTTTCCAAGGCTTGTATTCATTAAAGCGATGCGCCATAACAGCTTCCCCTGCAGTTTGTGTTAACATTTGAGAACGTAAACCAATCAATCCACGAGAAGGAATATCAAATTCCAAATGCTGCATGGTTCCTTTGGATTCCATAATCAACATTTCACCTTTCTTTTGTGTAACAAGGTCAATCACCTTACCACTAAATTCAGAAGGAACATCTACTACTAATATTTCAAATGGTTCATTTTTACGACCATCAATGTCTTTTATTAATACTTGAGGATTACCTACTGTTAATTCATATCCTTCACGACGCATTGTTTCAACTAACACGCCTAAGTGTAAAATTCCACGACCAAAAACTAAGAAACTATCAGCACTATCCGTTTCTTCCACACGTAATGCTAGGTTTTTTTCGGTTTCTTTCATTAAACGATCACGAATGTGTCGAGAAGTAACAAACTTACCTTCTTTACCAAAGAAAGGTGAGTTGTTAATACTAAAAGTCATACTCATGGTAGGTTCATCTACGCTAATAATTGGTAACGCTTCTGGATTTTCTGGATCCGCAATAGTGTCTCCAATATTGAAATCTTCTAATCCTACTACCGCACATAAGTCACCAGAAATAACTTCGGTTACCTTACGCTTACCCATTCCTTCAAACACGTATAATTCTTTTACTTTATTCTTTTTAATGCTGCCATCAGCTTGAACCAACACAATGTTTTGACCTTCTTTAATGGTTCCTCTTTCTACTTTACCAATGGCAATACGACCTAAGAAAGAAGAATAATCCAATGAAGTAATTTGCATTTGAGTATGTCCTTCTTTAACATCTGGACCTGGTACATATTTTAAAATACCATCCATTAATGGAGTGATATCTTCACATTGTGTTAAGCTTTCATTAAACCATCCATTTTTACCACTACCATAAAAAGTAGGGAAGTTTAATTGTTCTTCTGTAGCATCTAAGTTGAAAAATAATTCAAATACTGCATCATGTACTTCGTCAGGACGGCAGTTTTCCTTATCCACTTTATTAATAATAACAATTGGCTTTAAGTTTAACTGTAACGCTTTTTGTAAAACGAAACGAGTTTGTGGCATTGGCCCTTCAAAAGCATCCACTAACAAACAAACCCCATCTGCCATTTTTAATACACGCTCTACTTCACCACCAAAGTCACTGTGACCTGGAGTATCAATAACATTAATTTTTACGCCTTTATAAGTGACAGAAGCGTTCTTACTCAGAATGGTGATCCCCCTTTCACGCTCTAACTCATTGCTATCCATGATTAAATCACCAGTTTCCTGGTTATCACGAAATACTTTTGTAGCGTGTAAAATTTTGTCCACCAAGGTAGTTTTACCGTGGTCAACGTGGGCGATAATAGCGATGTTTCTTATTTCCATGTACTGTTTTGAGGGTGCAAAGGTACAAGGTTTAAAGCTCCTAAAAAAACAAAAGGGGAAAAAGAGTAATAAGATTTACACCCTAATATATATTTTATATTTATCTAATATATAACCCAATAGCCAGCAAACCAACATAAAGGAAAAAGCGAACCCTAGGGATCCCCAATAGGGTGCAAAATGGGCAAAGGTGTTTTGATATATCCAACTATAAAGGGATTCTGATCCTCCTGGACCCTTGATCGTATATAAACAAGTGGCTAATAATTCAGAAAACAAATAGATCACCAATGGGTTTTTGCCAAAAACAGTAAAGAAACTAGAAAACTGAAGTTGTCTTTGTAATTCTACCCTATAAATGATCGTTCCAATGATGACCATATCCAACCCAATGGTCAACATCACAAACGAACTGGTCCATAATTTTTTATTGATTGGAAATTGATAATTCCACATAAAAGCTAAAAAAATAAATCCTGCCCCCCACATAAATAAATGAGTGAGCCCTTCGTAGGTTTTACCTTTTTCTTGAATGAATCGCCCAACTCTATATCCAATTAATACATTTACTATGGCTGGCAAAGTGCTTAACCATCCTTCTGGATCAAACGCAAAACCTTCCCCGTGGTATTGATGTGCTTCACCCATTAGCCAAGTATCAAAACGATACCCTGCATTCCCATGAATACTTAATGGATCCCCTGGAGCTCCAAAATTAATACAGATATACCAATACAATAATAATAATACTGCTGATAAAACCACCACCACCCTTTCGTGCATGTAAAAAATAATGATAGATCCAATTCCATAACATAAAGCAATACGTTGTAAGACGCCTAAAATGCGCGTATCGGATAAGGGGCCTGTAAAAGGAAACCAATACATCAAGAATCCTAATAAAAATATGATTGCAGTACGTTTGAAAATTTTCAACAATACAATCGCATTGCTTAATTTATCCCACTTGGGTTGCACAAAACTTATTGCATTACCCACCGCAAATAAAAAAGAAGGGAATACTAAATCCGTGGGCGTAAACCCATTCCAATGTGCATGCAATAAAGGTGCAAAAGTGAAATCTCCGTCTCCTGGAGTATTTACAATAATCATTAAACAAATAGTCATTCCTCTAAAAATATCTAGAGATGTGAATCTTTGATTGTCCATAACATTGTTTTAGAGTTTCAAGATACAAAAAATGCCTCTATGTAAGAGGCATTTTAAATGATATAACAAAATCAAGCGCTAAAATTATTCTTCAGTTTTGATTTTATGACTTGATATATAAGAATACACTGCAGGAATCACAAACAAAGTTAGAACCAGAGAAAATAATAAACCTCCTACTACTACAATACCTAAAGGCTTACGGCTAGTGGCCGCTGCTCCTAAACTAATTGCAATAGGTAAAGCACCTAAGGCAGTTGCTAAGCTGGTCATTAAAATAGGACGGAAACGTTGTGAAGCGGCTTCTATTACTGCTGCTAATTTGTCCATCCCTGCTTCTCTTTTTTTATTAGCAAATTCAACAATTAAAATACCATTCTTGGTCACCAATCCAATTAGCATGATGATTCCAATTTCGGAGAAGATATTTAAGGTTTGCCCAAATATCCATAAACATAATAAAGCACCTGCTATTGCTAAAGGTACAGTGATCATAATGATAAATGGATCCTTAAAACTTTCAAACTGAGCAGCCAATACTAAATAGATTAATAACAGCGCTAAAATTAAAGCTTGTGAAGTATTAGAAGCGCTCTCTTTGTAATCACGTGATGGACCACTCAATGCAGTTTGGAAAGTTTCATCCAATTTATCTTTGGCAATATCTTCCATCGCTTTCACCCCATCTCCAATCGTTTTCCCTTCAGCTAAAGAAGCCGATATGGTTGCGGAATTAAAACGATTATAGTGAAATAAATTAGGTGCGTTACTATTCTCTTCAATATTTAAAACACTTGAAATAGGAATACTTTCGCCACGATTATTTCTGATATAAATTTTACTAATATCGGTAGGTGTATTGCGATCAGGTTTTGCTACCTGTGTGATGACTTCATACTGACGATCATTCATTATAAAATAAGCCGAACGAGCGCCACTAAAGGCTGCTTGCAAAGCTTGTGATACGTCTGCAGTAGTTAATCCCAAATCTCTTACTCGCATACGATCAATCGTTAAATCAAACTCGGGTTTATTGAATTTCAAATTCACATCTACGTTGGCAAATGTTTTATCTTTTCTGGCGGCTTCTAAAAACTTAGGAATGACAGTACGAATTTTTTGGAAATCTAAATTTTGAATAATAAACTGCACTGGCAAAGAACCACGAGACATTAACCCCACCGAAATGGTTTGCTCTTCAATAGAGAATACCCTTACGTTTTTAAAACGTTTGAATTTTTTATTAATATCAGCTACAATTTGTGTTTGTGTTCTTTTTCTTTCATCTAAAGGAACAAAACCTACACGACCCGATGCACTACTGCTTCCTCCAGATCCTCCATATCCCGGCACACTTCCCCAAGTGAATGATTGTTCAGGAATAGAGTCCTGCAAAATTCGAATCGCTTTAAATAATTCAGCGCGCATATCCTCGTAACTATTTCCTTCGGCTCCTGTTAATGTGACACGCACTGTGCCTTTATCTTCCATAGGAGCCAATTCACTTTGAATATTTTTTCCAATAAAAAATATGATGCCCACACAAGCAATAACAATCACCCAGGCAAACCATCTTATCTTAAAAAACTTTGTCAATAAGTTTTTATACCCATTTTCAAGGCCTTTAAAGAAGGGTTCGGTTTGTTCATAAAACTTACCTTGCTTACCATCTTTACGATTTAAATACACATTTAATACGGGTGTAATCGTTAATGATACAAAAGCAGATACCAGCACGGCAGATGCAATCACCACACCAAATTCTTTAAATAATGATCCCACAAAACCTTCTAAGAAAATCACTGGCATAAATACCACGGCCAAAGTGATAGAAGTAGAAATAACAGCAAAGAAAATTTCTTTACTTCCTTCTAATGCCGCTTTTCTTAAAGGCAAGCCACCTTCTAATTTTCTGAAAATATTTTCCGTGACCACAATGCCATCATCTACCACTAATCCAGTGGCTAATACAATCGCTAATAAAGTAAGTACATTGATAGAGAACCCCGCTAAGTACATGATAAAGAAAGTAGCTATCAATGAAATGGGAATATCAATTAATGGACGAATCGCAATTAGCCAGTTTCTAAAAAAGAAGAATATAACTAATACTACTAATGCAAAAGAAATGAAGATGGTTTCCTTTACCTCTTGTAATGCTCTACGAACATTTTTAGTGTTATCAATAGGAATCGCAAATTCAATATCTGATTTGTTTTGTTTTTTAACCTCTTCTAACCTTTTATAAAATTCATCTGCAATTTTAATTTGATTGGCTCCTGGTTGTGGCGAAATAGTTAGCATCACAACAGGTACACCGTTATAATACATACCTTGATCTTCTTGTTCTGGTCCTAATTCTACTTTAGCGACATCGCCTAAGCGCACTATACCATTCGCATCTTCTTTTAAAATAACATTTCTAAAATCAGCTTCAGTAGATAATCTACCTAAAGTTCTAATAATATATTCTGACTTATTACCGTAAATACGACCTGCAGGTAATTCCACATTTTCTTTATTCAATGCAGATTGTATGTCATTGAATGCAATTCCAAATGCATTTAATAAATCTGTATTGGGATAAATACGCATCGATTGACGTTTTCCGCGCACCCCTACACTACTTACTTCGTCAATGGTTTGAAATCTTTGTTGTAAAACATTTTCAGCATATTCGGTAAGTTCTAGCAATCCCTTTGTTTTACTTCGCACCGTCATCATCATAATAAAATCACCACTTGCATCTGCTTTAGAAACAATGGGGGGACTACTAATATCTTCTGGTAAACTTCGTGCTGCCTGACTCACTTTATCACGAACATCGTTAGCTGCAGTTTCTAAATTCACTCCTAAATTAAATTCGACCGTAATATTAGAAGACCCTACCGAACTAGAGGAAGTAATAGTTCTAATTCCCGGAATACCATTGATAGATTTTTCAAGAGGTTCTGTAATCTGACTTTGTATGACTTCAGAATTCGCTCCTGTATAATTGGTTTGCACACTGATAATGGGAGGATCAATGGCAGGATATTCACGCAATGCCAAATAAGTAAACCCCACTATCCCAAAAAGAATAAGTGCTAAATTCATCACAGTGGCAAGCACTGGTCGTTTTAAGGAAAGTTCAGATATATTCATCTAGTAATGATGTTTAAAAGTAAATTTTGAATGGGGTATCACTTATTTTGTGATATCAGCAATCTTAAGTGTTTTTCCCACTTTTATTTTATTTCCTTGTCTAACAAAAAGCATCCCAGCTACAATCACACTATCGCCTGGATTGATTCCTTTTGTAATTTCAACAGCAGTGGGAGTTCTATACCCAGTTTCTACATCTACAAATTTTGAAACTCCACCCTTCACTAAAACCACTTGCTTTACTTTTGAATCTGGAATAATTACATTGGTAGGCACCATGATACTTGGTTTTTGTACATTCTCACCCAGTAATACTTTCACATAAGAACCAGGTAACAATTTTCCTTGTAAAGTAGCTCTCACTTTTATATTACGACTTGTCGCAATAATTTGAGGTTCAATAGCAGAAACTGTTGCTGATAATTTTGCAGCATCATTTCCAATACTTTCAATTTTTACTTTTTTGCCCACTTTAATAAAAGATTGATACACTTCAGGTAAAGTAAAATCTACTTTCAATTGATCTACTTTTTGTAAAGTTGCAATGGTAGTTGTGTTATTAATGAAAGCACCCAAGCTTACTTGTCTTAAACCTAATTGACCAGTAAAGGGAGCTTTAACAATAGTTTTGTCAATTAATGACTGCGTATAAGCCATGTCGGCTTTAAAGCTTTTCACTTGTTGTAAAGAAATATCATAATCGCTTTGATTAATCCCTTTTACATTCAATAATTGTTTGTTGCGTTGTTCGTTGATGTTGGCTAATTCCAATTGTACTTTTATTTTTTCCAACTGCGCTTGCAAATCAGCATCATTTAATTTTGCCAAAACAGTACCTGCAGTGACTAGCTTTCCTTCTGGAATTTGTAAAAATACAACTCGTCCATTGGTCTCAGGACGCACATCAATGTAATCATTGGCTTGAACCGAACCGTTTACTTCAATCGTCTTGTCGACGATTTGTGTTTCAGCAATAGCAATATCTACAGATACGGCTGCGTTCGGGTTGAACTTGTCAACAGATTTTGGTTTTTCGGAACAGGCAGCAATTAAAATAGTTGCTGCTAAAGCCATCCAATTAATTTTTCTCAAAGCAAAAGAATTTAGCTTTAAAGATAGCTAAAAAATGCTTTTTAGAGCACAAAAATAGATGAGTGGCAGTGATCTACTCATTGGGTGATTTAGGGATAGTCAACCCAATGCCTAGTGCTTTTTTATAGACTGCATATTTTTTTTCAATATATAAGCCTAATTCTAGGTCATTTAGCAAGGCAAGAACGGCATAATCAGGCCTACAATAGTCCATAAATTTAGTCAATTCATCCCCCTCAATATGAGTCAGCTTTTTGACAAAAACTTTAGTAAATCTATAATTGACATACTTTTCTTGTTCTTGAGAAATCAATCTATTTTGTAAAAATTGCAAATTGCGATTTCGTTTAAAACGGAATGAATTTATGATTTCGTCTAAATCAAATCCAATAGTAAGTCCATTAGGCCCAAACAAGTTTTGACTACTGCTCAACTTCAATCCAGGCGGCTGGTAATTAAAGTACTTGGCATAATCGTTTCTGTTTTGGATAGAATCTAGCTTGTAATAAGAATTGCGCACGCGCACTTCAGGCAAATCAAATCCAGTGACATGAATCATGATATTAAAGTTGCGTAAATCCTCGACAGTATCAATCGGATATTTCTGAGTGTTCTTACCAAACAATGAAAACCAAATGGAATCCTTTGGTTTGACCGTGATGATATACCTGCCCATAGAATCGGTGACTGCATGATTCGCAGAACTATACACCATCACTGATTCAATAGGACGTCTCCCTGAAATATCATATACTGTTCCTTGAATAGTAACTGCTTGTGCCTCTGATTGTATATAAAAAAGAGTGGCCAGTAAAAAAATGCAAATCCTTTTTAACATGTTGTGTGCAATATTAAGCAAGGAAAAATTAAAATAGGCTTTCCAAAATTACAATTAACAGCTTTTTACCTTTTTATTGAAAAAAAGTCCAGCAAACACCTAATACGATACATGAAATGGCAATCCACTGAGGGGATAATTTATGTTTATACAACAAGAAAGTACTCGCTAAAAAAACAAGTAAATAACTTACATAATAAAGTGGTTGCCCCAATTCAATTTCATAATATAAGTCCTTCATTAAATAAATGGAAGCACCAGTCATAATACCCACTATGGCTGCATAAATCCCTTCCAAGGAACGGTAAAAAACAGCAAATGTTTTTAGTTTTTGCCAGATAGGAAAAAAGAAAAGTACAATTAAAAAGCTGGGAAGAAAAACACCTACACTTCCAATGATGGCACCCGCCACTTGCCAAGCTAGACCTTTGTCTTTAAAAGACATTGCACCCGTATAACTTGCTATGGAAAAAATAGGACCAGGTATGGCACGTACTAAACCCGAACCCGTTAAAAATTCCTCGCTAGTCATCTTTAACACATCCCTTTTGTTTTTCTTTACGATCGCTGATTGAGGACGCGACACATATTGCTCATACATAATGGGCATTAAAACATCGCCCCCGCCAAAAACCAAACTTCCAAATCGATAATTACTTTCAAATAAATTAAACGCTTTACGATACGTCCAATTTTGGCGAGTAGATTGTTCCGATAAAAATCCCGCTGTCATAAATAATACTAAAAAAATAAAAAGGCTATTCCAATTTACTTTTTTAGGAGGAGCTCCGTCATCGGGAATTCGCTTGCTACTAAAATTAGTGACAATGCCCGCTAAAACAATAGTGATGGGGATGGTCCATGGCGTTTTGAATCCAATAAATGTGAGGAAGGCTGTAAAAATAAAAATAGATACAGTGATAGTGCTATTAATTGCCTTTTTATACAGTAATAATGCCGCACTTACTAAAAAACCAACTGCCATAGGTTGTAGAAATTGAAGACTTTTTAAAGTGCCTTTAAATTCAAAATGACTTACTAAAATAGCCAATGAACCCATTATAATAGTAGCAGGAAGTATCCAAATAAGTAAAGTAAAAAATGCCAAAATAACACCGCCTCTTTTATAAGCAATCAAAATAATGGTTTGGGTAGAAGAAGCCCCAGGAAGCAATTGACAAAAAGCATTATACTCCATCAGTTCCTCGGCAGTCACATCCTTTCTTTGATCTACAAATCGGTGTTGCATTAACCCCACTGCCACCTGAGGACCTCCAAAGGCAGTAATGCTATAGTTAAATACAGCACGCAAAAACGGGATATGTCGCAAAAGTCGCAAAGGCTGGGTTTAGCTTAAAAATAAATTAATTTTTAATAAGAAGATGTGATAATTGTGGGCTTGCGTAAAACTTGTAAGAGAAAAGCATTAAACCACCTATCCATTTAAAGAGTCAAATGTATAATATGTATTAACTTTGTCCTCTTATTATGTTCAAAATTATATTTCCTATGCGTTCTTTTGCCGTTTTGTTAATAGTCTTTTTAGTAAGTGGTTGTGCTCAAAATAATTACACCACTTTTAAGTCACAATATGAGCAGATGGCATTGAATGACCTCCCTGATTATAGCAATTTGGATTATTGGGCTGCCCATCCTCAAAAAAAAGACCCCTCAGATAGTTTACCCGCCGAGTTGGCAAAAAATTACCACCCACTTAATAAAGTAGATGTTTTTTTTATACACCCTACCACCTACTTGGATACCACTAAGCCCTATGGATGGAACGCTTCATTAAAGGATATAAAAACAAATATTAGCACCGATTTTGGAACCATCTTAAACCAAGCTAGTGTTTTTAATGAAGTGGGTAAGGTTTATGCACCAAGATACCGACAAGCCCATATTAAAAGTTATTCACCAATTGGACATGCTGATACTGTAAAAGCAATGGCCGCATTTGAACTCGCTTATCAAGACGTAAAAGCTTCTTTTGATTATTATTTAGCCCATTATAACAATGGAAGACCCATTATTATTGCCTCTCATAGTCAAGGATCTACGCATGCTAAAAGATTATTAAAAGAATATTTTGATGACAAGCCTTTAGCTAAAAAATTAGTAGCTGCTTATGTGGTGGGAATGGCCATCAATCCTGCCGATTATACTCAACTTAAACCTTGTAGTACCCCAGATGCAGTAGGTTGTATTTGTGCATGGAGAACGTATAAGGAAGGTTATATTCCAGAATTTGTAGAAAAAGAAAATTATAAATCAATAGTAACTAACCCATTGAGTTGGAGTGATCAAATTACACAAGTAGATCGTAAAAATAACAAAGGATCGGTTTTATATAATTTTAAAGTGATTACTCCTAAAGTTGCCGGCGCTATTAATCATGATGGAATTTTATGGACACCTAAGCCTCAATTTTTTGGAAATTTTTTATACACTACTCCTAATTACCATATTGCCGATTACAATTTATATTACTTAAGTGTGCGACAAAATGTAGCGGACAGAGTCAAAACTTATTTAAGTAAAGGGGAGAATTACAGCACGAACAACTAAGGAGTTTTAAAAATTAGTTACCCACTACACTCAAAAATTTAATGCGCATGATTTTGAGCTGTTCCCAGCTATAGTCATTTTCGCTTAATTCTTGTTGAGCAATTTGTAAAGAAGAAGTTTCGCAAGTTCTAAAGTATTCTAATATATCAGCTTGATCATATTCATCTAACCATTCATCAATGGCATAATCTAAGTTTAATTTAGTGCCGCTTGCAGCAATAGTTTCCATCTCTTCCAACAATGCATCTAAACGTAAGTCTTTATTTTTTGCAATGGTTTCTAACGGAATTTTTTTATCTACATTTTGAATGATGTAAATTTTATTGCTGGATTTATTGGCCACCGATTTCATGATAAAATCATCTGGCTTTTCAATATTATTTTCAGTGACATACTTATCAATGAGTTCCACAAAGGGTTTGCCATATTTTATAGCTTTCCCTTTACTGACTCCTTGACAACGATCCAACTCTTCTAATTTAGTAGGATACAAAGTAGCCATATCCTGTAAAGAGTTTTCTAAAAAGATAACAAAAGGTGGAAGACCGATTTTTTTAGCTTCTTTTTGACGTAGTTCTTTCAACATTTCAAAAAGTGTTTCATCCGCTGCAGCAGTGACATTGGCTTCCGTATCATTATCATCATCGTCTACATTGGTATCATCAAATACATTATTCAAGGTGACTTTAAAGCTAACAGGTTTTTTCAAAAACTTTTGGCCTTTAGCTGTTACTTTTAACAAGCCGTATTCTTCAATATCTTTTTGAATCATTTGTTCCAACATCGCTTGACGTATCAAACTATTCCAAAATAAAGGATCCTGCTCTTTACCAATTCCAAATACACTTAGTTTTTCATGACGATACAACCCAATTTGAGGCGTATACTCTCCCGAAATAATTTGCACGACATAATCTGCTACAAAACGTTCGTCTAAAGCTTGAATGACTTGAAGTAAATGTACTAAGGGAGTTTTAGCTTCTATACTTTCCTTAGGGTGTAAACAGTTATCGCAATTACCACAATCTTTTTCTGCCCAATCTTCTCCAAAATAATGTAATAAACTTCGACGACGACACACTCCGCTTTCGGCGAAAGCTACTGTTTCATCAATCAGTTGCGCTCCTACTTCACGTTCACTTAAAGGTTTGTCTCTTAAAAAATGTTCCAACTTAGAGACATCCTTATGTGAATAATATAAAATGCAATTACCTTCTAATCCATCACGACCTGCACGTCCTGTTTCTTGATAATAATTTTCAATAGACTTGGGAATATTATAATGAATGACATAACGAATATCTGGTTTGTCAATCCCCATTCCAAATGCAATGGTTGCTACTATGACTTGGACGTCTTCATTTAAAAATTGATCCTGTCTATCTGCGCGCAGCTTTTGATCCAAGCCTGCATGATAAGCCACCGCTTTAATATTATTAGCCATCAATAATTCGGCTAACTCTTCGGTGGTTTTACGATTTAAAGTATATATAATTCCACTTTTCCCTTTATGTTGTGATATGTATTTTACAATATGTTTTACTGTAACTTCTTTTTTAGTCTTTGGCTGAACTTCATAATATAAATTAGCACGATTAAAAGAAGAAATTAAAACTTCAGGATCACGTAATGCTAAATTTTTAACAATATCGCTTTGCACTTTGGGCGTTGCAGTAGCGGTTAATGCGATGATAGGTGCTTTGTCATTTATTTCTTCCATCATTTCTTTTAGCCTTCTGTATTCAGGTCTAAAATCATGACCCCATTCTGAAATACAATGCGCTTCATCTACTGCAAAAAATGAAACTTCTAAATCGCTAAAAAAATCTAAATTTTCTTGCTTGGTTAAAGTTTCGGGAGCTACATATAAAAGCTTGGTTTTCCCGCTTAATAAATCTGCTTTTACTTCTTTAATTTGACCCTTGTTTAAAGAAGAATTTAAAAAATGCGCTACATCATCCTTTTCACTATACCCTCTCACTAAGTCCACCTGATTTTTCATCAAGGCAATTAAAGGAGACACCACAATGGCACATCCAGGTAATACTAAAGCCGGCAATTGATAGCATAAGCTTTTACCCCCGCCGGTAGGCATGATCACAAAAGTGTCACGACCGCTCATCAGGGACATAATAGCTTTCTCCTGGGTGCCTTTAAACTCAGAAAAACCAAAATGTTGTTCCAAGGCCTTTACCAAGGCTGCCTTATCCATAGTGGGTTCCTTGGAGGGGGTTTTAGGGGCTTTAGAAGTAGGTTTTTTAGTCGCTGCCATTATAAATTACTTAAAATCAATCATTTCTGTATTACGAGTCCTATTAAGTTAACGAAAATACGGCATGATTTGTTCAATTTTGACCCCTTTTTTTTGAAACTGCTAATTTTTGGCATTTTATTAAAAATTGAGGTGTAAAGTAGATGAAACGTTAACTTTGCACCTCCCCAAGGGGTGTCCTTAAATTGGTTAAATGGCAAAAAAAATAGATATTTGATCAGTCGCAAAAAAAGCATTGGCAATGGAAGCTGCTGCAATTAATGGATTGGAATCTTATGTAGACAGTTCTTTTGTCCAATTGGTGGAAGCAATTCATGGAAATAAGGGTCGTTTAGTAATTAGTGGCATTGGAAAAAGTGCCATCATTGCACAAAAAATAGTGGCTACATTTAATTCAACAGGGAGTGCTGCCATATACTTACACGCGGCGGATGCCATTCATGGTGATTCTGGTATCATTCATCCTGAAGACATGGTGATGATTATTAGCAAAAGTGGAGAAAGCCCTGAAATCAAAAATTTAGTACAGCTGATCAAACAGTTTGGCAATCCAATCATCGGAATGGTGGGAAATACAAGTAGTTATTTAGCACAACATTCTAACCATATCATTAATACAACTATAACTCAAGAAGCCTGCATTAATAATTTAGCACCTACCTCTTCTACCACTGCTCAAATGGTGATGGGAGATTTATTAGCCATTTGTTTAATGGAACTAAATCAATTTGATGCTACCCATTTTGCAAAATTTCATCCTGGGGGTAATTTAGGAAAACGACTTACTTTAACAGCAGGTAGTATTGCACAAGTAAATGCAAAACCTTGTGTTCAAAAAAGCACTTCCATTAAAGAAGTGATAATAGATATTTCTAAAGGAAGATTAGGCGCCACTGTAGTAACCAATGAACAAGAAAATGTATTAGGCATTATTACCGATGGAGATATTCGTAGAATGTTAGAACAACATTCAAATATTCAAGATTTAACAGCAGCAAATATTTACCACACAGGACCTATTACTATTGCACCTAATGCATTAGCGGTAGAAGCTTTGTCCTTAATGGAACAAAAAGACATTAGCCAGCTCATTGTAGCTGAAGGTCAAAAATACATTGGCATGATACATATTCATGACTTAATGAAAGAGGGGATTTTATAAATTAAAAAACAAGTAAAGTTGTTATGCAACATAAACATCATTACGTAGCTATTATGGCTGGGGGGATTGGAAGTAGATTTTGGCCCATGAGTCGCACCTCTTATCCAAAACAATTTTTAGACGTTTTAAATACTGGAAAAACATTAATTCAATGGACTTTTGATAGGTATGCTAAATTTATTCCCACCGAAAATATATTCATAGTTACTTCGGAAGAGTATGTAGATATTGTCAAAAAACAATTGCCTCAAATTCCTGTTCAAAATATTTTAGCAGAGCCCAGCAAAAAAAATACGGCACCTTGTATCGCTTATATTTCATTTAAGTTAGCACAATTAGATCCTGAAGCCACTTTTGTAGTAGCCCCTAGTGATCATTTAATTTTAGAAGAAGATAATTTTCAAAAAATAACATTACAAGCACTAGACTTTGTAAGTAATATCAAAGCATTAGCTACGCTAGGTATTAAGCCCACCCATCCCAATACTGGATATGGTTATATTCAATATGAAGGCTTAGAAGTAGCCAATGGAATTTATAAAGTAAAAACATTTACCGAAAAGCCTACTTTAGAAATTGCGGAATCCTTTTTATCCAGCGGAGACTTTTTATGGAATGCAGGTATTTTTGCCTGGAAAGTGTCCACTATATTAGATGCCTTTGAAAAGTATCAGCCAGAAATGTATGAGCTGTTTGATCAAGAAAAAACTGCTTTCAATACAGATCAAGAAGCGAAAGCCATTCAAAAAATTTATCCTCAGTGCACCAATGTTTCTATTGACATTGCTATTATGGAAAAAGCATCTAACGTTTTTGTGATTCCTTCTAGTTTTGGATGGAGTGATTTAGGAACCTGGAATAGTGCTTATGATAATATGGAGAAAGACTATTTTGGTAATGCAGTAGCATCCGATAATGTGATTGTGATTGATGCAACAAAATGTATGGTGAACGCACCAAAAGATAAATTAGTGGTTTTGCAAGGCTTAGATGATTTTATTGTTGTAGATACCAAAGATGTGTTACTTATTTGCAGTAAGGAAAAAGAACAATCCATTAAAGAATATGTAGCAGAGGTGAAAAGACATAAAGGAGATAAATACATCTAAGGTTTAGGTAAATATCTTATCTTAGATAACATCCATTCAATTACTCAGCTAAATTATACCCATGGCAACTATTATTAGCGGAACAGGAAGTTACATTCCAAATATTGTAATCACCAATGAATCATTCATTAACCATACTTTTTATGGCGAAGATGGACAATTGATTGCGACACCCAATGCCGAAATAGTAGAAAAATTTAAAGATATCACAGGTATTTACGAAAGAAGGTATGCCCCTGAAAATATGAATACCTCCGAATTAGCCACCAAGGCTGCGGAATTGGCGATTCAAGATGCAGGCATTGATCCTGAAACCATTGATCAAATCATATTCGCACACAATTTTGGAAACGTTATTCAAGGAACGATTCAAACCGATACGATTCCAGCATTAGCCTCCCGTGTGAAACATCAGTTGGGTATTAAAAACCCTAATTGTGTAGCGTATGATGTTTTGTTTGGATGCCCAGGTTGGATACAAGGAGTCATTCAAGCCGATTCGTTTATTAAATCGGGGATGGCGAAAAGATGTTTAGTCATTGGTGCCGAAACTTTAAGCCGTGTCATAGACACGCATGACAGAGATAGTATGATATTTAGTGATGGAGCAGGAGCCTGTATTGTGGAAGAAGCACCTGCAGGATCGAATAGTGGCATCTTGGCCGCTAGTGTACAAAGCCATTGCGTAGATGAAACTTACTTTTTATACCTAGGAAAATCATATCACCCCGAAGGAGTGGAAGATACTCGATACATTAAAATGAAAGGCCGTAAAGTATACGAATACGCTATTAAAAATGTGCCTATTGCTATGAAAGAGTGTATTGAAAAAGCGGGTGTTGATATTCATGATGTAAAAAAATTCTTCTTACATCAAGCCAATGAAAAAATGGATGAAGGATTTATTAAAGCCCTTTATAAATTATACAATATTCGTACTGCTCCCGAACATATCATGCCCATGAGCATTCATGAATTAGGAAATAGTTCGGTAGCTACCATCCCTACCTTATATGATATGGTAAAAAAAGGGAAATACAAGGAGCATGAATTACATGCAGGTGATATTGTCATTTTTGCTTCCGTAGGAGCAGGCATGAATATTAATGCAATTTGCTATCGAGTATAAGTTGGATTAATACCCTCTTACATTTTTCCCTTCAATAAAATTCACAAAAGCTTTGTTACAAACTTTGTTGCCACCAGGAGTAGGATAATTGCCTGTGAAATACCAATCTCCAGTATTGGTAGGACAACATTCATGTAAATCTTCAATGGTTTGATAAATCACTTCCACTGGAATATTAGAATTTTCGGGAGTAATTAATTCGGCAATTTTATCAGAAATTTCTTCGGGAGTAAAAGGTTTGTATAATTGACGTACCACATTTTCGGTATGTAATTCGCCCGATGTATCTAATTGTTTAATTCTTTGATAAGTTTCCTCGATCACGTTTTCCATGCCTTTATCTTTTAATAAAGCAATCACAGCACGAAAAGCAATAAAATCACCCATCTTACTCATATCAATTCCATAACAATCTGGATACCTAATTTGTGGCGCAGAAGACACTACGATAATTTTTTTAGGAGACAACCTGGATAACATTCTAATGATGCTCTCCTTTAAAGTCGTGCCGCGTACAATACTATCATCAATAACTACTAAAGTATCTTCATCCTTACGCACGGTACCATACGTGATATCATATACGTGTTGAACCATTTCATTACGATTCGCATCTTCGGTAATAAATGTTCTTAATTTAACATCCTTAATGGCGATTTTTTCTTGTCTAATTTTTCGATTCACCATTTGCTCCAACTTCTCAGGATCAATATCCTTTCCCCAACTTAAAATACGCTCTACTTTAATTTTATTCAAATATTCTTCCATTCCTTTCACCAAACCATAAAACGCTACTTCGGCAGTATTTGGAATATAAGAGAAAATGGTATTTTTTAAATCTTTTTCAATGCGATCCAACACGCGCACGCTTAAATGGTTTCCTAATGCAATACGTTCACGATAAATTTTTTCATCACTCCCGCGTGAAAAATAAATACGTTCGAAAGAACACGCTCTTCTTTCTTTAGGTGCCACAATTTGTTCCACACTATATTTACCTGCATCATCCACCACTAAAGCACAGCCTGGCATCAATTCCAATACTTCATTCTCGGCTACATTAAATGTGGTGCGAATAGCGGCGCGTTCACTCGCTGCTACAATGACTTCATCATCTATATAATAATATGCAGGGCGAATACCATTGGCATCTCGCATAATAAAGCTATATCCGTTCCCTACTAAACCACCCACGGTAAAACCGCCGTCAAATAAAGGCACCGCCTTTTTAAGTACGTTTACAATATTGGGATTATTAGGATTTAATTTTTCTTCTTCCTCTAAAAAATAATGCACCACTTCCATCATCGCAGCCAAATCACTTTCTTTTTCAAAAGCACCAGGTTGCATATTAATGTGTTGATATAGTTCGTCGGTATTAACTAAATTAAAATTACCTGCTAAAGCTAAATTTTTTCCGGGGACCAAATTGCGCTTAATAAAAGGATGGCAAAACTCTACATTATTTTTTCCTTGTGTGCCATAACGTAAGTGCCCTAATAAAATTTCACCCATAAAAGGTAAATGCCCTTTCATTAATCCAGGATGTTTAGAAATATCTGGTTGGAATTTTTCCAATTCTTGGATTTCTAAACCCACTTTGTAAAATAAATCTGCAATAGGTTGTTGCGCATTACTGCGAAGACGATATAAAAAAGGATTTCCGGGTTCTATATTTAATTTTAAAGTAGCTAAGCCTGCACCATCCTGACCACGATTATGTTGTTTTTCCATTAACAAGTATAATTTGTTAAGGCCGTAGGTAACTGATCCTCTTTTTTGAAGATAATAAGAAAGTGGTTTTCTTAATCGAATGAAAGCTAAGCCACATTCGTGTTTGATGTCATCGCTCATGATGGAGTATTAATTCACTTTTTCGGAAACTATTGCATCAGCTGCTTTTTTCCAATCGGTCAATTCCGCGCATCCATGAAATTCAGGATCTACAAAAATATAATAATTGGGGATATGCTCCTTAAACCAGCTTTCTAATTGTTTTGTCTTTTTTTCTTCTAAGGCTCTTTGAGAAACTCTGTTATAGTCTTCCTTTAAATTTTCTTTATGTGGCTCTGTTCTTTCTTTAAAGTAGATAATACGAACGGTTCTGCGACCACGATCATCATTGTATACTTGTGGACTTGAAATTTCACCTGGTTTTAAATTTTTCATTAACACCACCATGTCCTTATCCAATTGGTCTATGTTTACATAACTAGATCCATCTGCGCCGGTGATGGAACCACCGCTAAATTTACTTGCATCATCATCACTAAATTTATTAACCGCTTCCCCAAATGCCATTTTGTTCGCAAGCACTTCCTTACGGATGCTGTCCAATAAATGTTTAGCATCATTAATTTCGTCATTGGTAATGGGAGGTATACGTAATATATGTTTGACCACTGCGTCATCTCCCGAACGAGAAACTAATTGAATAATATGATACCCAAATTTGGATTTAATAGGGGCAGAAATTTGCCCTTCTTTTAATCGGAAAGAACCAGCCATAAATGCAGGGTCCCAATTTTTTTCGTTTCTGTTAATATTAAACTGTCCTAAATTTTCTTTAGCACTTGGATCTTCAGAATACAATTTTACTAATTGTTCAAATTTATTAGCACCAGATTCAATTTGATGACGATAGTCCATTAATTGCTTAATCACATATTCTTCAATATCTCTATTCGCTTTGGGATGAATTACAATTTCGGCAATGTTTACTTCACTTTCGTATAAAGGCAAACTATCCTTGGGAATTTTATTGTAAAATGCACGTACTTCAAAAGGAGTAATTTTTACTTTGTCTACAATTTTATTTTGCATTTCCGCAGCTAACTTTTGCTCTTTAATCATGACACGGAAATCTTCTTTCAATTGTTGTATACTTCTACCAGCTACTTCTTCTAAAACTTCTTTAGATCCAAATTGTTGTAAGAAACTACGAATACGAGTATCAATGGCATTTTCAACTTCTTCTTCAGTCACTACGATAGAATCTTTTTCTGCTTGTAATACCAAGGCTTTACGGATCATTTGTTGCTCCATCACTTGACAATTATTAGGCAAAGTCACGTTTTCCTGACCTTGCGCTTGTCTTTTTAAATCCAACAAAGCATTCTCCACATCCGATTTTAAAATAAACTTATCGCCAACAGTGCCTACAATTTTATCGGCTAACACCTTTTTTGTTTGCGCTATCGAATTGATTGATAAGCTTACAAAAAGAATACAAACAACAAGTTTAACTAGTTTCATCAATATTTTCATTAATGTTCAAAGGTCTGATAGATGTGCGGTTTACCCAACTATCAAATCTTAATTATTTTATAAAGTACGCTTTACTTCCTCTTCTTCAAATGCTTCTACAATATCACCCACTTTTAAGTCGATGAAGTTTTTGATGGTCAATCCGCATTCCATATTAGAAACCACGTCTTTCACATCATCTTTAAAGCGTTTCAAACTTCCTAATTCGGCAGCTTGACCTTCGCCTTTTGGATATTCTACAATACCATCTCGGATGATACGTATTTTACTGTTACGACTTAATTTACCATCTAATACAAAACATCCAGCAACGGTGGCTTTATCAAATTTGTACACTTCACGTACTTCCACGTTCGCAGTAATTTTTTCTTGAATCTTAGGTTCTAACATACCTTCCATCGCACTCTTAATTTCATCAATAGCGTTGTAGATAATAGAGTATAATTTAATTTCTACCCCTTCATTTTCGGCTAACTTGTTAGCTTGCATAGAAGGTCGAACGTTAAATCCAATGATAATAGCATCAGAAGCAGCAGACAACAATACATCTGACTCAGAAATTTGTCCAACTCCTTTTAATACCACTCTAACAGCAATTTCTTCGGTAGATAATTTTTGCAATGAATCACTTAAGGCTTCTACAGAACCATCCACATCCCCTTTGATGATAATGTTCAATTCCTTAAAGTTACCTAATGCTAAACGACGACCAATTTCATCTAATGTAATGTGTTTTCTAGTTCTCAAACCTTGCTCTCTTAATAATTGAGCACGTTTAGTGGCTAATTCTTTTGCTTCTGATTCATCATCAAATACTTTGAATTTTTCACCTGCTTGAGGGGCGCCATTTAAACCTAATATCACTACTGGTGTAGAAGGAGGTGCAATTTCAATACGTTGATTACGCTCATTAAACATCGCTTTCACTCTACCATAAAACTGTCCAGATAAAATTAAATCACCTTGACGCAAAGTTCCATTTTGAACTAAGATGGTTGCTACATAGCCACGACCTTTATCCAAAGAGGCTTCAATAATAGTTCCTGTTGCTTCGCGATTTGGATTCGCTTTTAAATCTAAAATTTCAGATTCTAATAATACTTTTTCTAATAAAGCATCTACATTCAAACCTTGTTTAGCAGATAATTCTTGGTTTTGGAATTTACCACCCCAAGCTTCTACTAAAATATTCATTTGAGAAAGTTGCTCATATATTTTTTGAGGATTCGCTCCGTCTTTATCAATTTTATTCACTGCAAAAATCATGGGAACACTTGCCGCTTGAGAGTGACTAATCGCTTCTCTTGTTTGAGGCATCACAGCATCATCCGCAGCTACTACAATAATAGAAATGTCAGTTACTTTAGCACCACGCGCACGCATCGCAGTAAAGGCTTCGTGACCTGGAGTATCTAAGAAAGTAATGGCTTTACCATTAGGCAAAGTCACTTCATAAGCACCTATATGTTGCGTGATACCACCGGCTTCCCCAGCTACTACATTGGCATTACGAATATAATCTAGCAAAGAAGTTTTTCCATGATCTACGTGACCCATAATAGTAACAATAGGAGGACGTTCTACTAAATTAGCTTGGTCTTCTAATTCTTCTTCTTCATCCATTTCATCCACATCTTCTAATCCTATAAATTCAACTTCAAAGCCAAATTCGCTCGCTACTAATTCAATGACTTCTGCATCTAAACGTTGGTTAATGGAAACCATGATACCTAAGTTCATACACTTGCTAATGATGTCTGCAAAACTTACGTCCATCAAACTTGATAACTCACTTACTGTGACAAACTCGGTCACTTGTAATTTATTATTTTCTGGATTTTCGTTTTGTTCGTTTTCTGCAGCTTCTTCGCGTTTAGCACGACGATATTTTGATTTCAATGATTTACCTCTTCCACCCCCGCCAGATAATTTAGCTTGAGTTTCTTTGATTTTATCTTGAATTGCTTTTTGATCAATTTCTTTTTGCTCAGTTGTTTGAGGCGCATATCTATTATTACGACCACCAGCACCACCACCTGGACGATTACCGCCTGGACGGTTCCCACCACCTTGTTGTCCTGGACGATTGCCACCTTGTTGATTGCCCCCTGGGCGATTACCGCCTTGTTGTCCTCCTTGTTGAGGTTGATTAGGTCGGTTGCCTCCTCCACCTTGCACTGGAATACGTTTACGAACACGTTTTTCTTCCTGACTCATTGGTTTAGGACGTGTATCGCTATTGACAGGTAAATCAATTTTACCCATCACTTTTGGACCCTCTAAACGAGTGGCTTGAATATTTTCAATTTTACCATGCACATTTTCGGGTGCGATGGAATGATCTACTGGAGGTGCTACTTTTTTTTCTTCAGCCTTAACGACTTTCTTTTTTGCTGGAGCTGCTGGAGTTTCCGCTTTAGGTTCTTCTGCTTTTTTGGTTCCTTTTTTAGGACGAGTAGAAGAATCAATTTGAGAAAGATCTATTTTATCAACCACTTTAGGTGATTCAACTTCAGGCGCTTTGATATTCACTGGAGCTTCTTCTACAACAATAGGAGCCTTTGGTGCTTTTGCTACTGGAACTTCTTCCACCACTGGAGGCACTTCTTCAACAGCCTTCTTAGCAGGCGCTGCTTTTTTAGCAGTGTCTTCTTCTTTTTTAGCCTTATCCGTAACGGCATTCTTAGGCAATTCAACGTGATCTGCTTTATCTCTAGCTACCTTATCACTTTGGAATTCGGCTTGTAGAGAATAATACTGATCCTCTGTTAATTTAGCTGCTGGCTTTAGGTCATCCTTAGGAAAACCTTTTTTTACTAGGAATTCAATCAGGGTATCCTGACCGATGTTGAATTCCTTAGCAGCTGCTAACAGTCTTGGTAGTTTCAATTCTGACATTCTGTTGTTTTTTGCCCCTAATTATCTTTACGATTCATTGGGACGAGTCACCTAATACAAATATATATTCAAAAATCAAGGTTATTCACCTTTATCAAACTCTTCTTGTAAGATTCTTCTCACGTCTGCGATAGTCTCTTTTTCTAAGTCGGTTCTGCGTTCTAATTCATCTGGACTTAACTTGATGACACTGCGCGCTGTATCACAACCCACACGCTTAAATTCATCAATAATCCAAGTTTCAATTTCATCGCTAAATTCATCTAAATCAATATCAAATTCATCAACGATTTCTTCATCCTCACGGTACACATCTAATTCGTAGCCGGTTAATTCGGACGCTAATTTGATATTCACTCCACGACGACCAATCGCTAAAGAAACTTGATCCGCTTTTAAGTACACCTCCACACGCTTAGTATCATTATCAATATTCATATAGCTAATCTTAGCAGGTGTTAATGAACGTTGAATTAATAATTGTGTATTGGTCGTGTAGTTAATAACGTCAATATTTTCATTTTTCAATTCTCTAACAATACCATGAATACGGCTTCCTTTCATACCCACACAAGCACCGACTGGATCAATACGATCATCAAAAGATTCAACGGCTACTTTAGCACGTTCTCCTGGTTCACGAACAATCTTTTTAATGGTAATTAAACCATCAAAAATTTCAGGCACTTCTATTTCTAATAATTTTGCAAGGAATAAAGGATTCGTTCTAGATAAAATAATGACAGGTGAATTATTTTTCATATCCACTCTTGCTACTACAGCACGAATGTTTTCTCCTTTTTTGAAAAAATCTTGTGGAATTTGTTCTGTCTTAGGAAGAATTAATTCATTTCCTTCTTCATCTAATAATAAAACTTCTTTTTTCCAAACCTGATAAATTTCAGCGTTAATGATATCGCCAATTCTATCAGAATATTTTTTAACTAAAACGTTTTTCTTTAAATCATTAATACGAGATGCTAAAGTTTGCTTTGCAGCTAAAATAGCACGACGACCAAAATCGAGAATGTCTACTTCCTCATACAAGTCCTCGCCTATCTCAAAGTCAGGCTCAATAGTGGTTGCGTAAGAGTAAGACACTTCTTCCAATGGATTATCTACATCATCATCTGGACGAATTTGGCGACGACGAATAATCTCAAGGTCACCTTTTTCTGCATTCACAATGACATCGAAGTTTTCATCACTGCCATACTTTTTTCGGATCAAAGTTTTGAAAACATCTTCCACCACTTTCATCATCGTAGGACGATCAATATTTTCAGCGTCTTTAAACTCCTGAAATGCGTCGATCAAATTTATACTTGCCATAACATACTTTTTTTTCAAGCACTGCTTGATGATTTGTTAAAATTGTATTTGAACTATTGTTGATTTTATATTTTCGAAAGGTATAAGCAATTGTTGTTGCACTGCTTTTTTCCCTTTTCCTTCGGTCCACTCCAATAAAATATCCGCCTCGGCTACAGTGATTAAACTTCCTTCTTTAATGGTTTCGTCTAACATGGTTACTTGTACTTTTCGACCTACATTTTTATTGTATTGTCTTTTTAGTAACAAGGGCTCGTCCACCCCAGGGGATGAAACTTCCAAAGAAAAATCACCTTCCGGGAACCAAGCTTCTTCTTCAATCGCTTTATATAATTTGCGATTAAAAAAAGTACATTTCTCAATAGGCAAACCATTATCTCCATCTAAAAACACTTTAATGTTGTTAGTAGGCTTGATTTTAATTTGCACAATAAAGTAACTTGATTCCTCTTCTAAAAAAGGATCAATAACTGCTTTTACTTTATCTATTAATACGTTTGGTTCCATATTTAAAAAAGAAGAAGGGAACGATTTCGTTCCCTTCGATAGCTTTTACACTGGGCCAAAGGTAATAAATAGGGATGAAATAACCATAAAATATTAGAATAGCCCTTATTTTTGCAATATGAGTAAGTTGATTTTTTACGGTTTAATGATCTACTTTTTATACAAATTGATCTTCAATATAGTAGTTCCAGTAAGTGATGGAATTAAAAATGTAAGGCAAAATACGGAGCAAAGACAGCAAGCTTCTCCCCCTCCAGGACCTACACCTGCACCCAAAAAAGAAACCCCCAAAGAGGAGGAATACATTGATTTTGAGGAAGTTAAGTAATAATTAGGTGCAAGATAGGAGTAAGAAATTATTTAGTACAAAGAATTTATGCTGGAGAAGGATTTAATAGGAGCTGCCATTTGTTATAAAAAGTCATGTATGCATTGATGCACTTTCATCCCTTCCTTTAAATGTAAGGTTTGCATCCCTACCAATGCCGCCCCCTTGATATTGGGTTCATTATCATCAATAAATAAAGTTTCTTCAGCTATAAGTGATTCATTTTCAATTATTTGAATAAAAGAAGCCGTATCTGGTTTACGCATTCCAAGTTGATGAGAAAAATAGGCCTTCTTAAAAATACTTTCAAAAGGGACATCTGCCACTTCTCTTTCAAATTCAGGTATAAAATGATCAAAATGAATTTGATTGGTATTGGAGAATAGGTAGATATCGAATTTGCGATCGTTTTCTAAAATCCAATTGATCGCAGCCTTTCTATACCCTATAAGTAAGGAATTCCAAGCGGTTGTGATTTGTTCATTGCTTAAAGCGACGGGGGCTATATTACGAAACCCATCAAAAAATTGTTCCTTGGTACATTGTCCTTTCTCCAATTCAAAAAATAAAGGATTCGAATGATTGAGTGTGAAGTAGGTTTCAAAATTAGGGATGCCCAAAGCCATGAAGGATTCGTACATTTTAGTAAAGTCAATGTCATATAAAACATTGCCTAAATCAAAAATTATATTTTTAACTTTAGTCATAAATCAAATTTGAAATCAAAGTCGAAGTTGCCGAAATTGTCGAAATTGTCGAAATTGTCGAAGAAGAAGTTTTCGAAGTCGAAGTTTTCGAAGAAGAAAAATGTATGATATGGAATATCGAAGTCATAAACATTTATTTTGTAAGCTTACCGTTTGCAGACATGAAGATATATAAAATATAATCAGATATAGAATAAATGCTATTTTTAAAAAAAGAAAACTAAAATAGCAAATACCATTATTTATTTTAAAAACTTAATCTAACTCATTGATGTCACAACAATTAGCGCATATAAGTATAGTCGTTAGAGACTATGATGAAGCCATTCAATATTATACAAATGTATTAGGATTTACTTTAATAGAAGATACTGTATTGTCTGACGTTAAAAGGTGGGTGATAGTAGAACCCAATGGCAGCAAGGGTGGATGTCAATTGTTATTAGCAAAAGCGGCGACACCAGAACAAGAAAAACATATTGGAAACCAAACTGGAGGCAGAGTATTTTTATTTTTATTTACAGATAATTTTGAAAGGGACTATACACTTTATACTTCCAAAGGAGTAGAATTCACCATTGCGCCTCATGCAGAAGAGTATGGACTGGTAGCTGTATTTAAAGATATATATGGGAACCTTTGGGACTTGATTCAGCCCAACAAAAAATAAATACTTTTTTGATTCAGGCATATATGCCATATTTATTATATAGGAAGTGCCGTGGTGATTTTTATTTCATCCATCACAAACAAACTATTAATGTGAGCGACCATGGGAAGCACTGCTAATTTTTCCTGATAAAATTGATTATAGGTTTCTACATCCTTGGTTACTAATTTTAAATAATAATCAAAGCTGCCCGATACTAAACTGCAGGAAATGATTTCTGGAAATTGAGCAATGGTTTGTTCAAATTCTGAAAAATGACTTTTGGTTTGTTTGTCTAAAGTCACTTGACAATGCACGACTAATCCTAACTCTAATTTTTTACGATCAAGTAAAGCCACATATTGTTGGATATACCCTTCGGCTTCTAATCTTTTTACGCGATCATGGGTAGGACTTAAGGAAAGATTCACTTGCTTGCTGATATCTTTTAAAGTGGCTAATGCATCTTTTTGCAACAATTTTAAAATGGAGCGATCAATATTGTCAATGGCCATAACGAAATTATTTCTGTAAAAAGGTGATTTTGCACTCTAAAATACCTCTTTTTTGTATATAATGCGTTATTTACCATAATTTTTACTGAATATTTAGATAATTAAAAGAATATTTCCTTGTGAGTGATATTTGTACAGAAATAAAAACAAATTTTATGATTATTGGAGTTCCTAAAGAAATAAAGATTCAAGAATACCGAGTAGGATTAAGTCCCGAAGGAGTGGATGCATTAAACAGACAAGGCCATACTATTTATGTAGAAACTAATGCAGGTGCAGGATCTGGTTTCTCCGATGAAGCCTATAAAAATGCAGGTGCTTCCATTTTGGCTACAGCAAAAGAAGTGTATGATATTGCCGAGATGATTGTTAAAGTAAAAGAACCCTTAGCTGTTGAATACCCTTTAATAAAAGCGGGTCAAATATTATTTACTTATTTCCATTTTGCAGCTTCCAAGGAATTAACGGACGCGATGATGAAATCTCATGCAGTTTGTATTGCTTATGAAACAGTAGAATTACCTGACGGATCATTGCCTTTATTAGTTCCAATGTCAGAAGTGGCAGGAAGAATGGCAATTAATGTGGGAGCTTATTATTTAGGGAAACCATTTGGAGGAAAAGGAAAATTATTAGGTGGGGTTCCAGGTGTGAAGCCTGCTGAAGTATTAATTATAGGGGGCGGTATTGTAGGAACCCAAGCTGCTAAAATGGCTGCAGGTTTAGGGGCGAATGTAACCATCATGGATACGAATTTAACACGATTAAGATATTTATCGGATGTGATGCCTGCGAATGTAGTAACACAATATTCTACTGTATTAGCGATTCGTGAAAAATTACCTCATACCGATTTAGTGATTGGTGCGGTTTTATTACACGGAGCAAAAGCACCTCACTTAATTAAGAAAGAAGATTTAAAAACCATGGAAGCAGGATCGGTGGTGGTAGATGTGGCAGTAGATCAAGGAGGTTGTATTGAAACTTGTCGTCCTACTACACATGAGAATCCGGTATATGTGGAAGAAAATGTATTGCACTATTGTGTGGCGAATATGCCTGGTGCAGTTCCACAAACTTCTACACGTGCATTAACACAAGCTACTTTGCCTTATGCGTTATCTATCGCTAATAAGGGATGGGAAAAAGCTTGTGCCGAAAATCCAGCTTTAGCAAAAGGTTTGAATATTCGTGCCGGAAAAATATTACACAAAGGTGTATCTGAAGCATTTAATGGATAATGGATTTTTGGTTTTATAAAAGCAAAAGCCACTCCGAAATTCGGAGTGGCTTTTTTTATGGAATTTTGTAAATATTTAATTTAACCAGACGCTGTTTTTTTAATTCACCTTCATTTTTAATACACATCCTTTACATATAATTTTTTATATACTTTAAACCCACGCTTAGCATAAAAATTTTGATTGAGCGTGGAATTCATATAACATCCCACTTGTAATTTAAAAACCTTTTTTTCGACAGCTAATTTTTCAATGGATTGATATAAATATTCAGCAGCATTTAATTTTCGATACTTGGGTGTTACAAAAAAATCTTGTATTTCTATGAATGGAAATTTATCTAAAAATGTTTGACGATATTGTAATATCACACCGCCAGCTACTTTTTTTTCATCGTCCTCCATCATTAAAAAAGTATATTCCTTATCTTTTAATTTCTTCTTAAAGAATTCGTCAAAATCCATCACATTCCAATTTTTATTCAAATGCATGCTAATAGCCTCTTGAAAATGCATCACATCATTTAGCTGTGCTTTTCGAATATTAAAATGAGTTATTACGGCCGTATTCAATGCGTAAGAATTAAGTAACATAAATTTCACAATTAAATATTGCCAAATTGTTAATAGAAGATGAACAAATTATTAAGTGTGTTGAATAGAATAGAATAAATAGATGGATTATATGAAATAAGAGCATCACAAAAACCAACGCACAAAAAAGGCTGGCTTCTTTCGAAGCCAGCCTTTGTATATCGTCAAACTATATTCTAGTAATTAAATCTAGCCCAACCTTTCCACCATGTTGCATCATCACCATTTAAACCCACTGCACCTCTAAAAGTAACAGGTTTGATGAAAGCATTTTTCAACTTAGAATCGGTAAAATCACCATTGCTTGCATAGTTGAAGTTGCCTATAACACCCACTGGTAAATTAGCTGCAGAAGGACCTGCAGTACCTGCGTATGGAGTAGGATCAAACATTGTATAATTGAATGGTTGAATCAACTTTGCATCTATTGCGTTTGTAGTAATAGCATTGCCATAACCTGGATTTGAAACCCATGCTAACATAGTTGCTGTAGTTGCACCAGTAGGAGCTGAAGTGCTTGCAGTATAAGCAACATTCACAGTATTTCCAGCTAAAGTATTATTCTTAAAACGAATGGTTGTACTATCTGCAATATTCAAATCGGTTGGAGCACCTAAACCAGCATCAATTAATAATGCAGTAGGCCAGCCCATGAAAACAGAGTTTTGAATTGAGATACCAGAGTTTCTTCTAATTTGCGCACCCGCTAAAAATAAGCTATTACCTACATTAGATAAAGTGGCTCTTGGTCCAATAACAGTCATATTAGAGAATACCGCTGTTGTTTTTGGAGTTGCTGTAGTACCGGTAGCATTGTTATCTGATTCAAAAGCTTCAGATTTAGAAATATCAGCAATTAATGAATCGCGAATACCAATTCCAAATTGTACATAACCGCTATAGCCGTTATCTGTATCAAAATCATCATCTTGACCTTTATAAGCAATTAAATACTTACAATTCACTGTACCACCAAACCACTCAAAGCTATCATCTTTACCAAAAGCTGTTTCAATGTGATCAATAGTAGTACCACTACCTACAGCAGCCATTGTTAAACTATTAATTTCTTTATCAGGTTGGTATGCATATCCTGCATATTCAATTCTCAAATATTGTAAGATACCAGAATTGTCAGCTGGGTTTACAGTTGGGAATGCTGCATCACCAGCACCTGCTAAACCATCACCATTTGCGTTATCAACACCACCTTCTACTTGATATAAACCAGTTACAGAAGTGCCGTTTACAGTAAAGCTGGTATTAATAGGTGCAATACCACATAATACTATACCACCCCAGTCTCCTGATTGTGGATTTGCAGATGCAGAAGTAAATACAATAGGCTTATCTACAGTTCCTTTTGCTATTAACTTAGCCCCTCTACAAATAATTAAAGCAGATACATCTGATCCAGAATATTTTCCTTTTACAGTAGCACCTTCTTGAACGGTTAATGTTACACCTTTAGTGATATACACCAATCCTTGTAAATAGTTAAAATCCTTAGCATACAAAGTGGTATCCTTTGTGATTCTTCCTGATAATGTAACTGTATTTGCAGTAGGTCCAGAAGGAGTTACTGGCTGGTTTACGATTACGATTTCTTTTTCTCCATCGGTTTCGATCTTTCTACAACCTGTAATGGCTAAAAAAGCGAATGATAAAATTAATAGCTGTTTCATTGTTTTTTGTATTTAAAAAAATTTTTAATGTATTGTTTGTGTGTTATAATGAATAGTTAAAGGAAATTCCGAATATGCTGCCAAATTTTCTAGAAAAACGAACTGCATCAATTCCTTTTTCATACTTCACGTTGTTTGTACTTAAATTTTGATAGAATATTTGTTCTTTATTTAATAAATCAGAAACCGTGAATTTAATTTCAGCTTTATTTTTCATCACTTTTTTACTCATTTGGAAATCCACTAAAGCTCTTGGAGCTTCGTAAATATCTGGTGAAGCAGATCCTGCTTGCATATCACCCACTAAATAAATTCTCTCCCCAATTTGGTTGAATAATAAAGTAGCATTAAAACCTTTTTCAACTACATCATATAATAAACCTACGTTTACTAAATAAGGTGATTGTCCTTGTAATTGACGTTCCAATTTTAAATTTTCATCCTTTATTTTACTATTGATCAAGGAAGCGTTTGCTTGAAAAGTAAAGAACTTATTTAATTTCTTTCTAGCCTCTAACTCCACACCATATGTAATGGCATTTTTTGCATTCTGATAAGAGAAAGTGCTAGCACCACCAGATCCTTCACTAAAAATTTGCTCAATTGCGTTTTCGAAATTTTTATAAAATACCCCAGCAGTAAATACTTCTCCAGAACCTGGATATAATTCATATCTAATGTCTGTGTTCGTGATTTTAGTACGCTTTAAATTAGGGTTACCTTGAACAGATGCATTTAATTCAAAATCAAATATGTTTAAGAAAGATAATTCTCTTAATTCGGGACGAATCACAGTTTGAGAAGCTGTCACTCTTAAATTGCTATTTTGATTTAATTTAATGGTAGTATTTAGACCAGGTAAGTAATCTGTTACTTTAGAGTAAGTGTGTCTTGGATCCCACACTTTCACGCTACCCACCAATTGATCAAAATCTTCCACACGTAAACCCCAAACCATTCTTACTTTTTCGGACACTTTATTGTCAAATTGCAAATAACCCGCATTTAAAATGGTATTTGCCATGTATCTGAAATTACGTCCTTTGATGGCATCAAACCCAAACATATTGTCTGTACCGTTACCAAAATTTTCGGGAGCAAATACCACATCAGCTGGCAAAGCTCTTAAAGCTGGATTATCCTTAGGTAAAAAATTAGCAAATAAGGCAGCATCATAAATACGATCCTTCACTTGAATCATATAACCTGCTTTAATAGTATTTTGTTTTAACTTATACGTTAAATCACCACCACCTGTGTAGATATAATCACTTAAACTTTGAAAAATACGACTTCCTGATTGTTGTGATAATGAATTTGAAATATTCAACACATATGGATCTGTTCCAGTTGCGCTTTTTGTATATAATAATCTTCTTTGGTCTGGGCTATAGCTATCTAAAATATTAAAAGCACCATACCAATTAAATTTCAATTTGTTAGATAAACTATGCTCACCATTTAATTGATTGGTAAAGAAAGTGTTTTGAGCAAAAGTAAATTCATTCCCTTTCATCAAATCACCTCTTGAATATTCATTACCAAATCTTTGCGTAAATGAATTATTAGATTTTACGTTTACAATTGCTTTATAGCTGATCTTATTTAAAGGATTCAAATAAATAGAGAAACCAGCAATTGCTCCCATATTAATATCGGTAATGTATTTTTTATCATCATACTTGTAAATCATCGAAAACTTATTCGCTTCTAAAGTATTTTGTTGATTTAAATTGTCTTGTATTCTTTGATTTTCAGCAAAGTTTACACCAATCATACCCCCAATTTTCTTACCCCATAATGTGCTTGAAAAACCTCCATTTAATTGAAAAGAGTAGTTAGGTGTTGCTACAGATTTTACTGGCACCCAATTATTCGCCATCGTTTTACCTAAAGAAGTTTTAAATGCGACATTTGAAGTATCAAAATTGGATTTAGTAGTATACCCATTAGGCAAAGATCTTGTTCCATCATCAATACCATACCAATCTGTTTTACCTCCTTTATCTTTGAAAAAATCTTTACCAGTAGATTGCGCGTTATAGCTTGTTGCTATTTGAATATTCAAAAAGTTTTTTGTAGGGATATCTTTTGTATTTACTTGAATCAAACCTCCTGCCCACTCTCCTGGCAATTCTGGCACAAATGCTTTATTAATAATAATATTATCAATAATTTGCGCTGGGAATAAGTCAAAAGAAAATGTTTTACGATCAGGTTCGGTACTTGTTAATAAAATACCGTTTAACATAGCTTGGTTATATCTATCTGCTAAACCTCTAACAACAATATACTTTCCTTCTTGAATAGAAGTACCAGGTGTTCTTTTTAAAATTTCTGCAGTATTACGATCTGGGCTTCGTTTAATAGATTCTGCTGAAATAACCGAAGCCACTGTATTAGTATTTTTTTGAAAAGAAATTAAGGCATTGTCTGTAGCGCCTTTATTGCTTGATCTATTAGCACTCACCGTAACATCTGCTAATTTAACTCCAGATTCTTCTAATAACACATCTAATGTTACTTCTTCACCAGATTGTGTTGCTTTGATGTCTTCTAGTGTTTTTGTTTTATAGCCCACATAGGATAAAACAACACTGTATTTTTTATTAACATCAATGTTGAAACTAAATCTACCTTCTACATCGGTTTTAGTTACTTGATTTCTGTCCGATTTCAAAGTAATGGTAACCCCAATTAAGGATTCGTTTCGAGCACTAGTGACTTTACCAGATAATTTAGCTTTTTGAGCTTGTGCTATGAATGCTGTAACAGTAAAACAAATTAAGAGTAGTAACCTTTTCACGATGTAATTATTTATACCGCAAATATTAGACTCCTATGTTACCTAATTGTTAACTCAACATGAACTTAGTATTAACTTTAATAATCAACCGAAAATTTGATAAACTATTGAAAATCAGTTCAATAAAAATGAAAAATAAGAGGGAAGTGCTTCAACAAAACCACCCCATAAAAAGAAGAAGCAAAAGATCGAAGATTGAAGAATTTCTAATTAATCCAAATGAAATACGCTGTGTAAATCGTCAGTACCTTTAAAATTAACATCCAAATCCTTAATGAGGCCGTCTTTCACATCATACACCCAACCGTGTAAATGTAAAGGTTGCTCTCTTTTCCAAGCATTTTGCACAATAGATGTTTTCCCTAAATCCTGTACTTGCTCTATTACATTTAATTCCACCAATCTATCTGCTTTTTGCTTTTTATCTTGAATGCTATTTAATTCTTTATAATGTAAACGATAAACATCTTTAATATGTCTCAACCAATTATCAATTAATCCAAACTGTTTGTTTTCCATAGCTGCCATAACCCCTCCACAACCATAGTGTCCGCAAACAATAATATGCTTCACTTTTAATACTTCCACGGCATAAGATAAAACACTCAACATATTCATATCGCTATGGATGACCATGTTGGCAATATTACGATGCACAAAAACATCACCGGGTTGGGTTCCGGTAATTTGATTAGCTGGCACCCTACTATCGGAACATCCAATCCATAAATATTCAGGATGTTGGCTTTGGGCTAATTTATCAAAATAAGTAGGGTCAATAGATAACTGATCTGCCACCCATTTTTTGTTATTGTCTAATAATTTATGATACGATTTTTCCATACTTTAATAAAATTACTGAATATTTTGGATTTCATGGGAAGTTTGACCTGCATTTGGTTTAGGCTTTATTTTATTTAACTTAATTTTAGTGCATGACTATACTAGTAGAGGTTTTAGGTTGGATTGCATCATTGTTAATTGTAGGATCCTATGCACTCAATATAACCGGTCGATTATCTGCAAAAAGTAAATTATATGTGACTGCTAACATTATTGGCGGGATATTTTTTGTGGTAAATACCTATTATCATCAAGCATATCCATCCATGTTGGTGAATATTGTTTGGGTCATTATTGCTGTAGTGATGTTAACAAAGAAAAAAGAAGGAGACCATTAAATGAAGTGGCTAAAATGGATAGCAATATGTGTTATAGTCGGGCTATTAGCCGGATCGGCCTCGGCTTTATTTTTATTGAGTTTAGATAAAGTCACTGAATTTAGACAACATCATATTTGGATCGTTAATTTTTTACCAATTGCAGGATTCATCATTGGTTTGGGCTATTACTATGGAGGCAAGGATGTTGAAAAAGGAAATGATTTATTGATCTCAGAATTTCAGCAATCACAACAAAAAATTCCATTCAAAATGGGATGGATGATTTACTTAAGTACACTACTCACTCATTTATTTGGAGGATCTGCAGGACGCGAAGGCACTGCTGTGCAAATGGGAGGAAGTATTGCGGATCAATTTAGCAATGTATTTAAATTTGATTCGGAAGAAAAAGGGTATTTATTGTTAATTGGAATGAGCGCAGGTTTTGCATCGGTATTTGGAACACCATTAGCCGGCGCCATTTTTGCTTTAGAAATATTGGTGGTAAAAAAATCAATTCCAGGGGTACTCGCTATTAGTGTAGCAACAGCCTATATCGCTCACTACACTTGTTTAGCTTGGACCGTTCAACATACGCATTATTCCATTGTAGTTCTCCCTGAATTATCCTTCATAAATATAATTTTGGCGTTGCTTGCTGGCGTATTTTTTGGTTTGGCTGCTAATTTATTCGTGTTTTCAAAAAATAAATTTCATGGGCTATTTCAAAAAATAAAGTGGGCGCCATTACGTCCTTTTATAGGCGGTATTTTTATTGCATTTTTTATTGTAGCCACTCGAAGCACCCAATTTATTGGATTAGGAATACCTCAAATCGTAGATGCCTTTATACATCCTGCTGGCCATTATGATTTTTTAATTAAAATTTTACTTACTGCATTTACCTTGGGTGCAGGATTCAAAGGAGGAGAAGTCACTCCACTTTTTTTCATAGGAGCTACTTTAGGTAATATTTTAATTTGGTTCATTCCTTTGCCCATGGCCTTATTAGCTGCGATGGGATTTGTTGCAGTATTTGCAGGCGCTACAAATTGCATCATTGCTTCCATTGTGTTGGGAATAGAAATATTTGGGCTGTCAGCAGGATTATATATTGGATTGGCGAGTGTGATGGCATACTTTACTTCAGGTATGACTGGAATTTACACCTCTCCTATGCAACAAAAATGGAAACATCAAGTGTACCATTCTCTAAAAAATATTATTAAGTTTTAATACAAAATTTTATGGCAGTATTGAAATTGGTAGAAACAGAAAAAGAATTAATAGGTTTAAAGCAATTACAAACCAATAATTTAAGAAAACTTATTGGGGAGGAGGAAGCCATGAAAGAAGGATTTTTGACTTCGGAATATGAGTTATCCTTACTTCAAAAAATGCATGATATACATCCATCCATCATAGTGATAGAAGGAGAAGAAGTAGTGGGATATACTATTGTTACTAATAAAGAAGTGTTAGGAGAACACCCTGAATTGGATCATTTATTTCAAACATTAGACGCTACTTCCTACAACGGCAGATTTCTAAAAAATGAAAACTATATTTTAGTGGGGCAAGTATGTGTAGGTAAAAGTCATCGAGGACAAGGATGGGTTGCTAAGATGTATGAATTTTATAAAAACCTACACGCAAAAAATTATAAATATTTAGTGACAGATATTTCACAGGCCAATAAAAGATCCATTAAGAGACATCAAAAAATAGGCTTTGAAACTATTGGCGTGATTGAGCAAGTGGGTACTGGCTGGGATATTGTATTATGGAATTGGAATGCTTAAAACCTCTTAGATAAATGGATGGATAACTAGATAGATAGTTAGATAAATAGATGCTGAGTTAGTTAAATAGATGGAGAGTTAGTTAGTTAGTTAAATAGATAGTTATTTTGTTAGTTAAATAGATGGAGAGTTAGTTAGTTAAATAGATAGTTATTTTGTTAGTTAAATAGATGGATAAATAATGATCTAAATTAATAATTACCCTCTAGTGATGGGTCTAGTTAAACAAGTAGGACCTCCGCCACCTTTCACGCTAATATCAGCACCTTCATATTCAATGACTTTACATCCTGCTTTTTCTAAAGCTGCTTTTGTCTTAGGATTTCCTTTTACCATCAAACAAACGCGAGGCGCAATTGCCAAGACATTACAACCCATGCTATCAAATTCTTCCTCAGAAACTTCTACTAAATCAAATCCTTTCTCTATTAAAATATTTCTAAAAGCAATCGGCATTAAAGGAGAATACACCACTGCTAAATTTTTATCTACCGGGCTTAATACCGACATTAAATGAAACACATCCGAAGGCCCTTTATAATGAGGCATGTCAGCAGTAATCACTTGAACCCCTTGAGGTGCTAATAATTCCGTTAATTGTTTGATGCCTTCTAAATTTGTACGATAAGTGTGCCCAACAGCCAATGTATTTTCATCTAACCAAGCCACATCACCACCTTCTAAAGTTCCTGGCGCTTGAATCACCCCTAATACTATAATCCCATTCGCTTCAAAAGCTTTTTGTTGCGCCAAGGGTTCGTTTTTACGGCCTTCTTTGCCCATATTACAAATAATCATTCCTTGATTAGTCGCAATAGCAGCATCTCTACAATATACCGAATCCATATTCACAGAGTCATCTGTTGGAAAATAAAAAATTTGTGCGCCCTGGGATTGAAGTATGTTTTCAAAGGAAGCATATTCATATAATGATTGTTGCATATTAGGTTGACCTAAATAATTAAGTGCTTCCCAATGCGCTGCAATGTGTTCATCATTTAAAAATGCAGCTTGTACATTTTTTATAAAAAGTTGTTGAATGGTGCCGTATTCAGAATGTGCGGTTGAACTCATGAGAAAAATAAATTATAAAATGATTTATTAATTTGCAGTTACATCAGTAAGTTTTCTTTTTCGAACTACCCAGGCATAAATAGGAACCGAGGACATAGACAACAAAAATCCCCAATACACCACTTCTTGGCCTGATCCAACTACAATACACATAGAAAATAAAAAAGCAGATAAAGCTAAAGCTATTGCCATCGCTTTTTGAAAAGCGGATTTAAATGAATATTGAAAACGAATAATTAAATAAGCTGCTGTAGAAAATAAATATGGAATTAAAACAGTTAAGGTAGATAACAGAATTAAAAATTTAAACTGTGCGGCCAAGCCTTTTGTATAATTCATCGACATAATAAGTGAAATAAATACACTAGAAATGGCCATTCCAATAGCAGGCACGCCTTTATTATTAGTTTTAGCAAATACAGCTGGAAATAATTTATCCTTCGCTAACGCATAAGGTAATTGACCTTGAATTAATATAAATCCATTTAATGCCCCCATTGCAGCAATCGCAACGCCAGCGCTTACCCAATATTTAGAAGCCTCTCCCCATAACAATACAGCGGCGTCCGCAAAAGGAGTCACTGATTGTTGTAGTTGACTAGAAGGAATCATTCCCATAATACTCACGGTACTGGAGATATAAATAAAAGTTGCAATGAGTGTTCCATAAATAGTTGCCTTAGGTATATTTTTTTCTGGATTCACCACACTTCCCGAAGGAATAGTAGCACATTCAATGCCTAAAAAAGCATAAAAAGTAAATGTAGTGGTTGCCGTAATGGCTGCTAAAGTGGAAGTGCCGCTATTATTAAAGGGGATGAAGTTTTGAATATGAATAAAAAATAAACCCACTATACCTATCGCAAGAATGGGTATGATTTTTAAAATTGTTAATGCCAATTGAACTTTACCTGAAGTAAGTATGCCTAATGAATTTATCCAAGTTAAAAACCAAATAATTCCAAGTCCAGTGACAATAGATAATGGAGGATTTGTAGCTAATGCTGGAATAAAAGTACTTAGTGCGCTAATAAAAGAAACAGCAATGGCTGCATTGGCACAACATACAGAAACTAAATACCCCCATGCTACTAAAAATCCTGCAAAGTCCCCTAAGCCTCTTCGAGAATAAGCATAAGGACCTCCATCGGCGATAGGCATAATCTTACTTAAATTCGCAAAAACCTTGGCTAATAAAAAAGCACCCAACGCTGAACAAACCCAACCCACCACACTAATCCCGCCAAAGCTTGCTAAGGTAGTAGGCATTAAAAAAACTCCTGCGCCAATCATATTGCCTAATACCAAAGAAGTACTAGTCCATAATCCTAGTTTTGACGGTGTTGCTAAAGAGGTAGAATTCATTATAAACTAAATATAACGATTTATAATGTTTTCGATAAGTTCTTGTTGACCACTTATCGCTTTTGGCTCTCCATTGGCAATGGCATAGGCTTTTAAATCCTCTAAACTTAATTTAGATTGTTCAAATTCAGCTCCTTTGCCACTATCAAAAGAAGCATATCTGCTGGCTCTTATTTTTTTATAATCGGATTGTTGTAATACCGCATCAGCAGTGATAAGTGCACGAGCAAAAGTGTCAATGCCACCAATATGAGCATGAAATAAATCTGCAGGATCGGTAGAATTACGACGACGCTTTGCATCAAAATTAATACCCCCTCCTTGGAATCCACCTGCTTCCACAATGATTAACATGGCTTCCACTAATTCATTAATATTAGTAGGGAATTGATCGGTATCCCATCCATTTTGATAATCCCCTCTGTTGGCATCCATACTGCCTAACATACCTGTATCGGCTGCCACTTGTAATTCATGTTGGAATGTATGTCCAGCAAGGGTAGCATGATTCACTTCTATATTTAATTTAAAATCATTCAATAAATCATATTGACGTAAAAAACCAATTACGGTTTCGGAATCATAGTCATATTGATGTTTGGTAGGTTCGCAAGGTTTAGGCTCAATAAAAAAAGTTCCTTTAAAACCATTTTTACGTGCGTAATCTTTTGCTGTATGTAAAAATTTTGCCAAATGTTCTTTTTCACGTTTCATATGGGTATTCAACAAACTCATATAACCTTCGCGTCCTCCCCAAAAAACATAATTCTCTCCTTTCAAAGCAATGGTAGCATCTATAGCCCCTTTCACTTGGGTGGCTGCATGTGTTAATACATGAAAATCAGGATTGGTAGAAGCACCATTCATGTATCTTTTATTACTAAACACATTGGCAGTACCCCATAACAATTTCACACCGCTCGCTTGCTGTTTTTGTTTTAAATATTCAGTGAGCGCTTGTAAGCGTTTATCATTTTCATGAATATCATTGGTGAAATCCACCACATCCACATCATGAAAACAATAATAAGGCAATCCTAATTTAGTGATGAATTCAAATGCAGCATCTGCTTTGTCTTTGCCACGTGCTATAGCATCCGATTTTTCATTCCAAGGATATAATAAAGTAGGTTCACCAAAAGGATCGGCTCCATTGCCCACAAAACTGTGCCAATAAGCGACTGCAAAACGAAACCAATCTTTCATTGGTTTTCCTGCTACCACTTTGTTTTCATCATACCATCTATAGGCCAAAGGATTATCAGATCCTACTCCTTCGAATTTAATTTTAGGAATGCCTTTGAAAAATTCTTGTTCTCCTAATACTACTGACATAACATTATTTTTAGTTTGATCAATTATTATAAATTCTTATTCAATGTGATTAACCAATTTGAATAAAGTTCATTGTACATTTTTTCTTTGGTAGGTGTCACCGTTTTAATGGGTTTCACTTGAGCGAAGGCTTCTTGCGCATTTGCATAAACATGATGTCCAATACCTGCACCTATTGCAGCACCCACACTGCCTTCTGTTTGATATAAAGCAACAGGAACTCCAGTGGCATTTACAAAAGCTTCTGTAAACACTTCACTTAAAAACATATTAGCATGTCCTGCTCTTATAATATTAGGTTGCATTCCATTGCTGCGCATGATATCTAATCCATATCTAAAAGTAAATGCGATTCCCTCTTGTGCTGCTCTAAAAATATGCGCATGGCTATGTTTATTCAAATCAATTTTAGAAAATTGGGCTCCGATAATTTTATTATTAAAAATTCTTTCTGCACCATTACCAAATGGAAAAGTTTGCAAACCATCACTACCCGCTGCAACTTGACTTGCTTGTTGATTCATTTCAGGATACGTAAGACCAGCTCCTATTTTATTTTTAACCCAACTATTCATGATACCTGTACCATTTATACATAACAAAACTCCTAATCGGTTTGTCTGCGGCGTATGATTTACGTGCGCAAAAGTATTCACTCTTGATTGCGGATCACAGGTAATTTTGTCTGTGACTCCATAAATAACTCCCGAAGTTCCTGCAGTGGCAGCCACTTCACCCGGTTCTAATACATTTAAGGATAATGCATTGTTAGGTTGATCGCCTGCTTTATAGGTAATGGGTATGCCGGCTTTTAGAGATAAAGTGCTAGCTACTGTTGAAAGTAAATGACCATGGTTACTAAATACATCCTGAATTACTGGAAAATGATTTTGATCAAATCCAAAATGTTGCATCACATCATGTGATAGTTCATTGTTTTTAAAATCCCAAAAAATGCCTTCCGATAAGGAAGAAATGCTTGTCGTAATTTCTCCAGTTAACTTCATAGCAATAAAATCACCAGGCAACATTATTTTGTTGATGCGATTATAAATTTCAGGTTCATTTTTTTTGACCCATGCTAATTTAGAAGCCGTAAAATTTCCGGGAGAATTTAATAAATAACTCAAACATTTTTCGGCACCTATAGATTGAAACGCTTGCTCTCCTATTTCGACTGCTCTACTATCACACCAAATAATACTGTCTCTTAAAACTTCTTTATTTTTATCTACCAATACCAAGCCATGCATTTGATAGGAGATGCCTATCGCTTGAATTTGTTGCGGGTCGTATTTTCGAGATGCATTTAATTTTAAAATAGCGGCTTGCGCATGCTCCCACCAAGTCGCAGGGGATTGCTCAGCCCATCCTGTTTGTAAAGAAGTGATAGGAGTTTCTGCATCTGGAAATTGAGTGGAAGCAACACATTGGGACGTAGCAATTTCCACCACAGAAGCTTTAATAGAAGACGTCCCTATATCCAATCCTAATAAATACATATCTAATTATTTGCAATAAAACTTTTTAGAGTCATTCATACGTTCCAATACAACCTATTAAAACTATGAAAATAATTGCTTCTATTCAAGTGGAAAATGCAATAATTTAGCCTTGGAGACCCAATTTTGCAAACAAAGTATTATTGTATAAATTTAACTATGGAAATTACACTACAAAACATTCTGGATGCGGCACAACGTATTCAGCCCTATATTCATAAAACCCCCGTTTTAACCTGTCAAAGCATTAATGAAATGTCGGGCATTGATTTTTATTTCAAATGCGAGAATTTTCAAAAAATTGGAGCTTTTAAAATTAGAGGGGGAATGAATGCCACATTAAGTTTAAGCCCTGAACAACTCAAAAATGGCATTGCCACTCATTCCTCTGGCAATCATGCACAAGCATTAGCTTTTGCTGCAAAAACATTAGGTATAAAGGCCTATATCGTCATGCCTCAATCATCTCCACAAGTAAAAGTAAATGCAGTAAGAGGCTATGGTGCCCAAGTAATCATTTGTGAATCCAATCAAGCAGCTAGAGAAGCAGCACTCCAAAAAGTAGTAGCCGAAACAGGTGCCGAATTTATACACCCTTATGATGATTATCGAGTGATTACTGGCCAAGCTACTTGCATAAAAGAATTTCTGGAAGAAGTGCCTTTATTAGATGTTGTGATAACGCCTGTAGGTGGTGGTGGATTATTATCAGGAACTAGTTTGGGAGCTCATTATTTAAAGCCCAGCTTACAAGTGTATGCAGGAGAACCTGAAGGAGCAGCCGATGCTATTCTCAGTTTTAAATCGGGCAAAGTAGAAAAAGCACCCTTTATAAATACCATTGCGGATGGATTATTGACCACATTAAGTGAGCAAACCTTGGGAATTATCAAACAACATGTAACTGATATATTATTAGTTTCTGAGGAAGAAATAAAAGCAGCCCTAAAATTGGTTTATGAAAGAATGAAAATTATTGTAGAACCAAGTTGTGTAGTCCCCTTTGCTGCAGCACTTCGGAATAAAGAATTATTCAAAGGAAAAAAGGTGGGCATTATTTTATCGGGAGGCAATGTGGACTTAACTAAGTTCGCTGAATGGTTCCCGGCAGTTTAATTATTTTTAGCGCCATTGTCAATCCAACAATAAATGGCATTTTTTTCTGCTGTAGTGATGGTTCTATTTTTAGGCATTTTGCCTGTCATGATGGATAATTTAATTTGAGCAGCACCATCATGTACAGTTTGAAAATCCTTCAAAGCAGTAATAACCTGATCATCATGACATCCAGGCATGTTGCAATTCGCGTCTAATATAGGTTTTATCGTTTTGCTAAAACTTATTGCAGGATCACAAGTATTCGAAGTGCTATCTACCGATTTAGAAGTGCAAAAGAAATGAGTACTGGTGATTAAAATGGAAAATAGAAGTAGGATTTTTTTGGGGGACGATATTTGCATAAACATTTGCTTATATACAAATATATTTTATTTTAAATGATCTATCAAACTTAACTTACTCCACTTTTTAGATTCATTAATCCAAGTAGATGTATGTTCAGTGATATTCATTAAAATATCCCAGGCTTCATTCATTAAACTTTTTTTTATAGAAGCGCTTTTATAGTCTTTATTTAAAACCAATTTGGCTGCTATTTCTCCGTTGACTAAATAAGCAGTTTTATTAAATATTTTACCCACTTGCTTGTGCTCTTTCTTGCCAAAAAAGCAATCTCCTATTAAGATTCCAACGACATGCTCCTGTGTTGCGTCTAAAATCATCATGTTTTGCACATACGCTACCGTTTCGTTTTTTTGATTGACTAATAAATACATTTTAATGATTTTAAATTTAATTAATTGTAAGGGCTTTAATTATAGGGCGCTTTTGAGATAAGTTGTTGAACAATATCTTTTGTATGATGTGTTAATTGAAACTGAACTTTATTTTTTTCTTGTAACCATTTTGTAAATTGAGCGGGAAATTCGTCATCCATATTTTTTAATACCATCACCCCCATTGCTCGCATGGCTTCAGCATTACATGCTTGCTCATAATGATTTAAGATGGGTATACTTAATATTTTTTTATTCAAATACATAGCTTCCGCAGGAGTTTCAAAGCCCCCGGCAGTAATAATTCCATGACATCTAATCAAGCTACTTGTAAAAACTTGATTATGAATGGGGTAATAGGTAATGTTTTTGGAATTGGTGATTTGCGTTACCTCCTTAGTGAATACTTCAAAATGTGTTCCTTTTTGTTGATGCAAAAAAGGAGTCAGATAATGGATGGAGTATTGCGGCAAATACACCGTAATATGTTCATCGTCAATTGGATTTGCCTCTATGATTTCATCCTTGATAATAGGATTGTAAATATTTTTATCATAGGAAGAAAAATGTAAACCTAAATAGTCGGTACTTTTGACCATTTTCTCTAACACTAAATTTCCAATAGGGCTAAACACTTTTGCACGAGGAGTTAATTTGCTTTGAAAACTAGCTTGATGGCCAAATTGTATACTTTTTTTCTTTTTTAAACTGCAGGATAGTGAAGTTATAAATTCAAAATCATTAATGATTAAATCGTATTGATCCAAGGGCAATTCTTTAGCTTCATTAATGACGCTTAAGGAAAGTGATTGCACAATTTTTTTATAATCTAACCCGCCGGTAGGTTTATAAAACAAGCTGACGCCCTTACTTTTATATTTAATGGGGATGTCTAAGTTTAATTGAGCATTGGACCCGCTTAAAAAAAAGTCAACCTCTCCGTACTTTTTAAGATAAGGATATAATTGTACGGCACGACTCACATGGCCATTACCTGTTCCTTGTATGGCATAAAATATTTTCATTACATAGAAACTTGAAATGCAACTTCATGCGTAATGACACTCAATTCCTCTTGCAAATGAATAATTTTGTTTTTGCTGATAGTGGAAACATTTTCGAATTTCTTAGGATCATATTGATACAATTTCCATCCTTTGTCATAATACTCTAAAGAAGTTAAGTTTTCAATCCAATCTCCACTATTTAAATACGTCACGGAACCTTTTTCATTGGTAAAAACACGATGTTGCGGTTGATGAATATGGCCACATATCACATATTGATATTTATTTTCAATAGCAAGTTCGGCTGCAGTTTGTTCAAAATCATTAATCCATGAAACTGCCTTTTTAACTCCATTTTTTACACTTTTACTAAAACTCATTTTCTCCTTTCCCATGATCTTCATCCACCAATTCAAGAGGCTATTAATCAATATAAGTAAATCATACCCGTACCCTCCTAACTTAGCTAATAATTTGGCGCTACCCTTGGTGGTTCTGTCAAAAACGTCTCCATGAAACACCCAGTTTTTTTCGCCATTTATTTCAAATACAATTTTATCAGTCAATTGAATATTTCCCATTTCAAAATCGGCATATTTGCGTAAAGCTTCATCATGGTTACCAGTGATATAGATTACCTTTGTATCCTTACTGGCCATGCTAAATATTTGCTTAATGACTGCCATATGACTCGCTGGAAAATAACGTTTATTAAACTGCCAGATATCTATAATATCCCCGTTTAAAATAAGCGTTTTAGGTTGGATACTTTTTAAGTAATTAAGCACTTCTTTGGCCTGACATCCAAATGTACCTAAATGTAAATCACTTAAAATACAAATTTCCATTGGTCTTTTTTCCATGATCTAAGTTTGTGTAAATAACGGAAAAGCATGTAAATGCAATATTTCCTAAACATTACTTTAATGTTATCAAATTATGAAGAGAATATTACTTGGAGTAAGAACCTATAATTTTATGAATCAATTTTATGAAAAGATGAAGTATAAATATGTTCCAAGAGATATTAGTTGGTTAAGCTTTAATGCTAGAGTATTACAAGAAGCAAACGACCCCACGGTAGCTTTAAAAGATAGAATTAGATTTTTAGGAATTTTTTCCAACAATTTAGATGAATTTTTTAGAGTGCGGGTAGCAACATTAAAAAGAATGGTTGAATTAATAGATAAAAAGAAAAATACAAATATTGATATACTTGAATCGCCAAATTTGATTTTAGAGGAAATACAAACTATTGTATTAAAGCAGCAAAGTGAATTTACAAGGATATGGAATAACATCAATAGAGAATTAATAAAAAGAAATGTAGTTATAGTCAACGAGAAAAAATTGACTTTAATACAAAAGGAATTTGTGAAAAATTACTTTGATAATGTAGTGCGACCTTACATCATTCCATTAATGATTGATAACCTCCCTGAATTGCCCTATTTGAGAGATAAGAGCTTGTATTTAGCGATTGTGATGAGAAATAAAAAAGACGCATATAATGAAAAGTTTTCTTTGATCGAAATCCCGTCTAAGTCAATTGGTCGTTTTGTTATTTTACCTAGCGTGAATAATAAACAAACAATTATATTACTAGAAGATATTATAAAATTCAATCTCCCTTTTATTTTTTCTCATTTCAAGTTCAATCATTTTGAAGCGAACGTCTTTAAAATTACAAAGGATGCCGAAATAGATATTGAACAAGAAGTAGGAATTAATTTTGTTGATAAAATTTCCAAAGGAATTAAGAGTAGGAGGAAAGGAAAACCTGTAAGATTTGTATATGACAAAGAAATGAATGCGGAACTTTTAGAATTTCTAATTAAAAAATTAAAGCTTACCAGTAAGAGTAGTATTATACCAGGGGGGCATATTCATAATTTTAGGCACTTCATGGATTTTCCAGAAGTCTTAACCGAAAAGAACCAACGACCAGGCCCTTTTTCGCATCCATTATTTAAGAAAAAAGAATTGGTATCAGAAGTGATTTTGAAAAAGGATGTGATGTTGCATTTTCCCTATCATAGCTTTGATCCTGTCATTGACTTATTGAGGGAAGCCGCGATGGATGATACGGTATATTCCATTAAAATCACAGCTTACCGATTAGCAAGCAACTCTAAAGTAATTAATGCACTAATTAACGCAGCAAGAAATGGCAAAAAAGTAACTGTATTTTTAGAATTAAAGGCAAGATTTGACGAAGAAGCAAACCTGGAGTGGAAAACAGTCCTAGAGGAAGAAGGCGTGAATGTTATTGTGGGAATACCCAATATCAAAGTGCACGCTAAATTATGTGTGATTCAGAAAAAGATAAATAATAAGACGATACAATATGGATTTATAAGTACCGGAAATTTGAATGAAAAAACAGCAAAAATATATGCGGACCATTGTTTGTTGACCGCATCAAGAACTTTATTGACTGAAGCCAATAAAGTATTCGCCTATTTGGAAAATTGGCATGCAGGCATTAAACCCATTAGTAAATCTAGAAATTTATTGATTTCCCCAGTCAATATGCGAAGTACTATTGTGAAACTCATTGACAATGAAGTAAAATTTGCAAAACAAGGTAAAGAAGCAAAAATCACCATCAAACTAAATTCACTGAGCGATCAAATATTATTGGACCACTTATATAAAGCAGTCAAAGAAGGCGTAGAAGTAAACTTGATTATACGTGGAATTTTAACCTTGAAGAATGTAAAGGAAAAATTAAGTCATAAAATAAATGCAATTAGTATTGTGGATGAATATTTAGAGCATGCAAGGGTCATGATTTTTAATAACAAAGGCAATGAGAAAGTATATATTTCAAGCGCGGATTGGATGGTACGTAATTTAGACCACCGAATTGAGGTAGCCACTCCAATTTTAGATAAGAATATAAAAAGAGAGTTGATTGATATCTTAAATATCCAGTTACAAGACAACAAAAAAGCTAGAATTTTAGATTCAGAATTAAGCAATAATTATGTACCTTCCGAAAGAAAGAAGGCCTGCAAATCTCAGGTAGAAACTTATCATTATTTAATGGGTAAAAAATATTAAAATTGGTACTTGCAGCAATAGATATTGGAAGTAACGCCGCCAGATTATTAATTTGTGAGGTGGTCAAAAAAGGGAAAGAAACAGAATTTAATAAATTAAACTTATTGAGAATCCCTTTGCGTTTAGGTTTTGATGTTTTTGAAAAAGGATATATTGGCGGAACTAAAAAGAAGATGCTTATAAACACCATCAAAGCGTTCAGCAATTTGCTTAAAGTGTATGAAGTAGAACATTATATGGCTTGTGCCACAAGCGCCATGAGAGACGCCGAAAATGCGAAAGAAATTATCAAAGAGATAAAATCGGAAACTTCTATTGAGATTGAAATTATATCTGGTGAATTAGAGGCAGAAATTATATACGAAAATCATATTGCAGAATTTTTAGACAAGGATAAAAGCTATATCTATATTGATGTAGGTGGCGGCAGTACAGAAATTACATTATACCATAAATCAAATGTGGTCCTACAGAAATCTTTTAATATTGGTACGGTTCGTTTATTAACGAATAAAGTAAAAGATGAAACCTGGGAGGAGATGAAAGACACCTTAAAAGAACTTGCTAAAAAATACGAAAACATGATTGGCATTGGTTCTGGCGGTAATATCAATAAGATATTTGCAATAGTGGGGGCCAAAACGAATAAATCTATTTCATCTGATACCCTGAAAGATATTTTCAAGGAAATGGATCCTTTGAGCGTTGAAGAAAGGATGAAAAAATATACGATTAAAGAAGATAGAGCAGAAGTGATTGTTCCTGCACTTACTATTTATAATGCGATTTGCAAATGGGCAAATATTGATGAGATTCATGTTCCAAAAATTGGATTGGCGGATGGTTTGATTCATCACCTGTATGACATGGTAGAAAACTAAAGACAGATTTTAAGATACAATTAGTTTCTAGGAAAAGTATACACGCTACTTTTTTTAGGTGCTGTTTTATATACCACAGCTTCGGTAATGTACACTTTGGAAGAAGTAGAATTAGGATGATGTTCTCCTTTGACTTGGATGGTCACATTATGTTTCCCCGGTTTTAATTTAAAGTCATTCCATAATGTAATATTGCGGTGTTCTTGTTGTGCATAATCAAAATAAGTATCAATATTACGATGCCATTTTCCATCTACATAAATAGCAGCTTTCCCGCCATCTTTCACCCAATTCCCTGCAATGGAAATTCCTGTTCCTTCAAAACTGAAGGTAATTTCATCGCCTTTAGTTGCAGACATAAGCGCTTGCGGCCTTTCTGATTTACCATCCCAAGATTTTTCATTATACATTTTCCAATCCCCTTTTGAAGTCCAATTTGTTTTGTCAAAAACAGAAAGTTTTTTATCAAATACTAAATGAGGATAAGCATCTTCCCAAGGAGCGGTAGTTACTTTTTGTTCAGGCCATGAAATAAGTTCACCATTCACCTTACCTCCATTTTGCTGAATCATTTGCAATGCATATTGGTAGGTATTTTGGACAGCAGTC
>CANBSH010000005.1 GCA_947372105.1 Chitinophagaceae bacterium | reverse complement strand
GCTTCTAATTCTCTATCTAAATTATTTAACACTAATCTATTCGCTTCCATACAAGATTGCTTGCTCGTATTGGCTGCTGTTAGTTTTTCTTTTTGTGCTTTTGTTACTTCTAAGCCATTTAAACATAAGGCATTACTATCTAAAGTTTTGGCTGGTTCGCTTGTTACTTTTACGGATCCAAAATAGTCGGTAGTAATAAAAGAGGGATAACTTACTATAACAATATCTGTGGTAGTGGTAGCATCCACTACAACGGGAGCATTGATGATTGTTTCTAATGAGCTTGCTAAAGCAGTGGGTTGTTCATCCGCTAATAAAGTAACTACTGGTTCAATCTTACTTTTAGAACAAGCCCAAGCTAATACACTGAACATGATAGACAGCCCTATAATTCCAAATACTTTTTTCATATGCATTTATTTATGGAGATTTTATATTTTTTTGACAATCGAAATTGTTTAAGGTTTATCGAAAGAATTAGTTTAAAACTATAACGGTTGCCTACCTAAATTTAAATATTTACTCAAATATCTGATCCATATTTATTATTTTTATTTTTAACTCGTTGAGATATAGATGATTGAGAATAATTGTCCCTAGTTTGAATTCCAAATTTAGTTTGTAAGTTTAGTCTCTAATTGAACTCACTATGAAATACTTAATCCTTGGAGCGATTTTATGGATGCATACTATTACTGGTTTTAGTCAAAAGCTAGCTTCTACTCCATTACCCATTAGCGCTAATACAAAACTATCCTCCATCGTTACGACCGTTAAAACATCCTTACTTGAACAAGGCAAAAAGGGGAAACTAGGTATTGCCACTAATCAATCCAAATTGTATTTGAATGTAAGTAAGAAAAAGAGTTCAATAGTTTTTGAGGTACCTAATACCAGTACTTTATTGTCTAGTGGATTACAAACTGTTGTAGTATCTAAATCATCTGTTTCTTGGGACTTTGATGTAAAAAAGGAAGGTCAATATAAATTATACATAGCCACTGCAAGCGACTCTGCAGAAAATTTTATTGTTTATTCAGGGTATATTTATTTTCCTGAATTAAATAAGTGGAAACTCATTGCTAGCTTTCGAATCAATGGTTCTACTGAAAATATAATTTCTGCAAATGCTTTTAATTCTTATCCAACGAATGCTACATTAGATGATCTTTTTATAGATAGCTGGGGACAACGTGATAGTGGACCTTGGTTAAAAATTAAATCCAATGTGCTACAAAATCCAATCCTTACACCCTTTTCAGATATTGACAGCACTGAGCAATCTCAATTAGATACCTACCTCATTCAAAAAGCGATTGAAAGCAAACAAACAGATGCGATTCATTTCAAAGACGGACTTTATTTTACTTTAATGAAAACATCATCAAGATCTGAACTAGTGCATATGACCGATACGGCTACTATTTTTTACAAAGGGTATGTAATAGGCACTGATATTGTATTTGATCAAACCTCCAAGGAAACCAGAACCTTTCCATTAAGTAGATTAATAAGAGGCTGGCAAATTGGTTTAGATAACACGCATATTGGAGATAAAATAAAACTAGTAATTCCATCGGGTTTAGGATATGGCATTCGAACAAGATCCCCTAAAATACCACCTAATTCAATTTTAGTTTTTGAGATAGAAACAGTAGATACCAAACCAAAAAAATAAAATTTATTTTTTAATAGGTTTATAATCAAAAGGTAACATATTGCCTAGTTTCTCGGCCCAGCCTAGGTATCCTGAGAGTAATAGGTTATTAGATTCTGCGAAACTTCCATTAGGATACACCATTAATGGTTGATGTAATAATAATGTTAATTCGGAACTTATATAGGGCAAATTAAAATTGGAACGATATCGACTGGTATAAAAAAAAGGCGCTTGTTTATTTTTGTAAGCTACTAATAAATAATTTTTAAAATACATCCCAACCGAGTTATCTGAAATTCCATAAGCAATACTATCACCTACTAAATAATCACTAGCCATTTCATACCTCACTTGGTCCGTAGCTTCTAAATTAGCATTTCCATCAATTATAATTTTCGCGCCATTTCGGTCCAAAATTTTTACCATCCTTCTTACTTCAAAATTATTTTCTTTGATTTGATTGGTGAATACACTTCTCATAAAATGCATCAAGGATCCTTTATAAACCTCCTCTCTTTTATTGATTACTTTTTTAGTTTCGCTGTTTTTTAAATCTTCAAAAAATGGGTAACCTTGATAAAATGTACGATTATTTAAAAAATCATGTGAAAATTCAATCAAATCATAATGAAGTAGGTACCCTAATTTTTTATTCTCCACTAAAATGGTTTCTTCTGCAAAAGCTTTTAAGACACTATCTTTTCTTTTAAACTGAAAATGAATCACTTTAGGATTTAAAATTTTGCAATCGGCATTGATGGGGTAAGACCCAATAAATTGTTCCAAAAAAAACTTCCCCCAAAGTTTCCATCCATCTTTAATATAAGTTCTTAATACCACTTCGGGCAAGTCGTTGGCCTTGGAAGATAAATCAATGGTTAAATTATCCAATTTTTCCTCTATAGTTAAAGGAACCATTTTGGTGGCATAACCCATACTTGACAAGACTAGTTCAAACTTTCCAGCTGCGGGAGTTCTTAATGTAAATAACCCATTGGCATCGGTCCTGGTACCTATAGAAGAATTACTGATATATACATTGACATTCTCAATGGGTGTTTTAGAGTCTTTATCTATCACCTTTCCTTTGATCATACCTTGCCCTGCTCCAATTAAATAGAAGAAAATTAAAATGTATGATAAAAATATTTTTTTCATAAAATGTTAAACTGAGTAAAAATACAAAAGTTAATTACTTTAATATCTTAATTTTATAAAAGAAATTATACATAAAAATAATCGTTTTCCATTGAAACCAATTCTTACCCTTATTAGATTTTTTATTCTTGTGCCTTTTATTCTTTTTACTACTGCAGTAAATGCTCAAGATCCCATACCCACTATCACAAAGCTCTATGCACATATAGATAAGGAACTATATAGCCCCGATGAGTTTGTGTGGTTTAAAGTATATGCACATAATGAACAATCTTTAGACACCAATTTACAAAACATTAATGTTGATTTTTATAGCCCAGATAAAAAATTAATTGACCATCAAACCTATTTATCTTATTTATCAAGCGCTTACGGACAATTTAAAATCCCCAAAAATTACCCCTTTAGTGTCTTAACCATGGTGGTGTATAAAAATCAACTTAATAAAACGTATCCTAATTATTTTCAAAAGGAAATTTATGTTTTAAATAAATCTGTTTCTAAAGTAACTCTTACGAAAGATTCAACCATTGCAAATCCTACCCCAACGGTAAATAATAAAAATTCGAGAATAGCGGTAGTGAAAGAAGCTGGATTTGTTTCTGTAAATGTGGACAATGCAGATTTGAATATCAAAGGGGTCACTTTTCAAATTTTATCTGCTACGGATACTATTTTTAATAATCATTATGTACTATCTACCAAGAAAAAATTAGCTTTAAAAATTCCTGCTAATTTACTGGAGGATGGCTTTTATCAATTTGTTATTACTAATGATGATAACCAAACATTGCTTAATCAATATATTTTTAACAATACTTATAAGTATTTGGCAACACCTACTTTAAACTTAGATACTATAAGCATAGAGCCTGGTGGAATTAATGTTTGGAAAATAAAGTCACTTCCTTTAGCCAACGTTAGCGTATCTGTGATTGATGCAGATATACCTTCTAGCAATACCAATATTGCCTCAGAATTGTTGTTCAATTCCATCGCTAATAATAAGTACAATAATATTAATTCCTATTTTACAGACACTTCTTTCTCAAGCATTCAAGCATTTGATTCCTTGGTTCGTCAGCAAAATATAACTCCTAATTATAATCAAACATTGGATACTAAAAATTCTTTTTTATCTATTACGGGTAAAGTGTTGGTTAAAAAAGGAATTTTTAAAAAAACACAATTACCTCCTTTTATTAATGTGGTTGTAGGAGCTCCTAATAAAAAAATAAATTTATATCAAGCATTGGTAAAACCTGATAGTAGTTTTAGTGTTAGTAATCTTTTATTTTTTGATACTGTTTATGCTAGAGGCGTTTTAAATGGCACGAATTACTTCAAGGAAGATTATGTAGTGACTATTGACACTAATTTTCATAGTAGTTTGGACGGATTAAAAATAGACAACACCCTACCTGCTTATTATTTTGATCACCTAATAAGTAATAAAGTAACTAAAGTAAAAAGCGAATCCCTACAATTAGATTCTTTATTAAAACTGACTACTTTGAAAGAAGCAGTAGTGAAATCTGACCCTACTTACAAGCTAAATAAATTAGATGCTATGTATGCATCAGGTTTATTTGATGGAGGGAATGCCTATCGATTAAATGTGGAAGACGATCCCTTTTTTGAAGCCACTTTTGATTTAGGGAATTATATTACTTCTGCAGTTCCAGGAATCACTTATGATCCTAATTATTTTTCTAAAGATGCAGCAGGTGGATTTAGTAGTTTTAACCCTGGTGATGAAGCTTATAAATCACCCTTTACTTGGAGAGGACAAAAAACCAGTATTTATTTAGATGAGGTCAAGGTAGATTATGATTTTGTAAGAGATTTACCTAAAACATCTATTGGTTATATTAAAGTATTTAGACCCATATTTTTTGGTGAACCTTTTGGTGGTGGTGGCGGTGCAGTATCTATTTATACCAAAAAGTTTTCTGACAAATCAGAAGCCTATGCTCATAATTCAGACAATACTATGATAAAAGGATACCATACCTCTAAATCATTAGAGGATATAACCGATGAAAATGAGTATATGTTTAAAAATGCAGGCACTACATTATACTGGAATCCTGCGGTAATCACTTCTAAGAATCCAGATATTCCTTTTGAAGTTAGATTTAAAAACAATCGTTTTACAAAAGCGTATAAATTACGTATTGAGGGAATAGATGTAAATGGACAAATTCTGTTTTTTGAAAAAGTGATTCATCCTTAAAATAAATGAATAAAATTGAATGAAGAATAAAATGGAAAAAGCGTATTCATTATTTTTTGCACTCCTTGTTTTTGCAGTCTCCTCTAAAAATGTTTTAGCCCAAGCTCATCATACGCAGTTGGTGCTTTTGGGAACTGGAACTCCTTTCGCCAATCCAGAACGTTCGGGACCCTCCTTGGCAATCATAGTCAACAATGTTTCTTATGTCGTGGATTGCGGACCAGGTGTCGTTCGCAGAGCCAGTGAAGCAAGTAGCAAAGGCATTCCTAGTTTAGAAGCTGCGCAATTAAAAAAATTATTCATCACTCATTTACACAGTGATCATACAGCAGGCTATTCAGATTTTATTTTTACGCCAGCGGTCTTAGACAGAAATGCCCCTTTAGAAGTATACGGTCCAGTTGGTTTGAAAAATATGACGAATCATATTTTATCTGCTTATCAAGAAGACATGAATATTAGAATTCATGGCTTAGAAAAAGGCGATGCAAGAGGATATAAAGTAAACGTACATGAAATTCAACCTGGTATTATTTATCGCGATTCCAATATTTTAGTGAAAGCATTTAAAATGAATCATGGTGCATGGAAAAATGCATTCGGCTATCGCTTTGAAACAAAGGATAAAGTAATTGTAGTTTCTGGAGATGGCACGTATAGCGAAGAGCTAGTTAAGAATGCGAAAGATTGTGATATTCTTGTGCATGAAGTGTATAGTATGGAAGGTTTATCAAAGCGTGAAAAAAAATGGCAATTATATCATTCTACTTTTCATACTTCCACGAAGCAATTAGCAGACATTGCCAATAAAGTACATCCTAAATTAGTAGTGTTAACTCATCAGCTTCCTTTTAGCGCTAGCTTTGAAAGCTTATTCAATGAAATCAAATCTTATTATAAAGGCCCAATTGTGAGCGGAAATGATTTAGATATTTATTAAGCAATCCAATTATTCCCCCTTTGCGTGCTCTTCTAAATGATAAGCTTCGTTTACATCATTGATTAATTTGATAGCTAATGCTCTTTGTTTTTCAATAATAACTTTTTGAACATTTTTTGTCGCATTTTTAATATGAGATAACCTGTTTGCAAATTCTGTTAAAACATATTTATCATAAGTCATCAATTTTGCATTTTTATCTACAGAAGTACCTACTGCACCACTTGTAATATTATTATAATATTTCTGATCAAAAATGGAATATGATTTTTCACGTGCCATGACTTTTAGCTCATCGTAGGTTTTACTAAAAATTTTTCCATATTCAGATAAATGCCAATACTCTGCAATTTCGTCGGTAATTTTTTGATTTCGAATAAGTCTTAATCCGCCAGCATTTTTTAATTGAGATTCGGTACGTTCTGATAAATATACATTTAGTCCTCCTAAATAACTCAAGTTCACTAAGTATAATTTTTTATGTGTACTATCATTCCATTCGTTTTTATAAAAAATGGCAAGTGCTGTATCTAAATAATTAACAAGCCTATTATTTTGTCTGGTGGCCCTATTAAATTCAATAGTGTCATTTTTAAGATCCTCTACTAAACTTTGCATATACTGAACCTCTCTATGTTGTTCTACATAATGTTCTCTTTGATTTTCTGCAAAAAAACCTAATGTCACCGCCAAAAAAAGCATAAAAAATTCTAAAAAATGTTCAGTCCATTTTTTGGGACCATGATGACTATGAGGATGATGTACTTCCATGAATTGTTTTTTATAAATTTAAAGGTATTTCGGTTATAATTTAATAGAAATTGACTTAATTTAACCTACTCTATATTTTAAATATTTCCAATATGCGTAAAATTGTTTTACTGTTTGCTATTTTATTCTTTGCATCTCATCTTTCTGCACAAAAAAAACAAACCAAAGGAAGCAAACCTGTCACCAATAAGACGAATAAGGCCAATACCTCCTCTTCTGTTGAAATAGCTGCACCAGTGACCTCTCCACTTAAATTATGGTATGATGCACCCGCTACTTATTTTGAAGAAACATTGGTTTTAGGTAATGGACAACAAGGTGCTACTGTTTTTGGCGGCATCTCCACCGATAAAATATATTTAAACGATCTTACTTTATGGTCAGGTGAGCCTGTGAATCCAAATATGAATCCCCAAGCCTATAAAAATTTACCAGCGGTACGCAAAGCCTTAGATGAAAAAAACTATAAAAAAGCAGGAGAGCTCATCAAAAAATTACAAGGTAAATTTTCGGAGTCTTATGCGCCTTTGGGCACCATGCTAATTGACTTTAACGATGACCCCTATATTACGGATTACTATCGTGAATTGGATTTGAATAATGCCATTGCAAAAGTGAAAAGCATTTCCAATACGAATACTATTGAAAGAGAATACTTGGTTTCAAATCCTGATAAAATATTTGCCATTCACTTAACAAGTAAAAAAACAGGGGCCTTAAATTTTACAGTTCGTTTTGAATCTTTGTTAATGCATACTTCTTCGGTCAATAATCAAGTACTACAAACCAATGGGGTGGCTCCTGTGAAGGCCGATCCTAATTATGTTCAAAAAACGCGCAACTCTATTTTGTTTGATAAAAAAAGAGGCACTCGTTTTTCTTCTTTCATTCAAATTAAATCGAGTAACGGAAAAATTTCACATTCAGATTCTACCATTAGTATAGCAGATGCTACGGATGCTACCATTTATGTATCTATGGCAACAAGCTTTAATGGATACGATAAAGATCCTGCCACGAATGGCGTTAATAATGTTGCCACAGCGCAAACGCAATTAAATAAGGCAATACAAAAGGGCTGGGAGGATGTTAAGAAGTCACATGTGAAAGACTATCAATCTTTTTTTAATAGAGTGAATTTAAAATTAGATGGAGTCACGCCAAAAGATATTCCAACGAATGAGCGATTAAAAAGATATGCAAATGGCGAATCAGATCCTTATCTAGAAACACTTTATTTTCAATATGGTAGATATTTATTGATAAGTAGTTCACGTACCACCGCAGTACCCGCTAATTTACAAGGTTTATGGAATCCTTATTTACAGCCACCATGGTCTAGTAATTATACTATGAACATTAATGCAGAAGAAAACTATTGGTTGGCGGAGAACACGAACCTCTCCGAAATGCATCAACCCTTCTTGCAATTTTTAAATAATATTTCTACGACTGGAAAAGTCACTGCAAAAACATTTTACAATATGCCAGGATGGGTGTCACATCATAATTCTGATATATGGGCAATGTCTAATCCAGTGGGTAATTTTGGTAACGGCGATCCAAGTTGGGCCAATTGGCCCATGGGTGGCACTTGGGCATCTACTCATTTATGGGAGCATTACTTATTTACCCAGGATCAAAATTTTTTAAAACAAAAAGCATACCCCATCATGCGTGGTGCTGCAGAATTTTGTTTGGCATGGCTGGTGCCTGATAGTGCAGGTCAATTAATCACCTCACCCTCTACCTCTCCTGAAAATTATTTTGTTACCAATACTGGTTTTAAAGGAGCGACTTTATTTGGTGGCACTGCCGATTTAGCCATGATTCGAGAATTATTTTTAGATGTGATTGCTGCCCAAAAGATTTTAAAAACCGATACTCTATTTGCAAATAGTATAGCTACTGCACTTAATAATTTACATCCCTATCAAGTGGGTAAAGCAGGAAATTTACAAGAATGGTATTACGATTGGGCTGATGCTGATCCTAAACATCGTCATCAAAGTCATTTGTTTGGATTGTATCCCGGAACACATGTCACTGTAGATAAAACTCCTTTGATTGCAGCTGCTGCTAAAAAAACTTTAGAAATTAAAGGAGATGAAACCACAGGTTGGTCAAAGGGTTGGCGTATTAATTTATGGGCAAGATTAAAAGATGGCGAACACGCCTATAAAATGTACCGTGAATTATTAAAATATGTACCACCCGATGAAACCAAAGAAAATTATAATAACAAGGGAGGCACTTATCCTAATTTATTAGACGCTCATCCTCCTTTTCAAATTGATGGCAATTTTGGCGGAGCTGCAGCGGTGGCGGAAATGTTAGTGCAATCTAATTCCGAATATATTGAATTGTTACCCGCTCTTCCTAAAGCATGGTCTTCAGGGTATATTAAAGGTTTAAAAGCAAGAGGCAATTATGAAATTGAAATGACATGGAGTAAAGGGCTTGTTACGAATGTGAAAATAAAATCATCTACCAACACGGTTGCAAAAGTATTCATGAATGGAAAATTTGAAACCATTAAAACGGTTCAATAAATATTTTTTAAAACAAACTATGAAAAATAAATTTTATAAAACTATTGTAATAGTTGCTATAACTATATTGTTCCAAGCAAACGGATTACAAGCACAGTCTGTTAAATTTCAAAATGAGATAGATGCATTTGCGCATTCAGATAGTATTGTGGCTCCTTTAAAAGGGAAAATAGTTTTTGCAGGAAGTTCATCCTTTACTAAATGGAAAGATGTGAGTCAATACTTTCCGGGCTATCCCATTGTGAATCGTGCTTTTGGCGGCTCTACTTTAGAAGAATTGACTCAATATGCGAAAGAAACTATTTTACAATATGAACCCAAGCAAGTAGTTATTTATTGTGGTGAAAATGACTTAGCAAACAATGATCAAGTTACCCCTGAGATTGTTTTAGCACGTTTTACCACTTTATTTCATATTATCCGCAATAAATTAGGTAACGGTACTAGAATCACATTTATTTCCTTAAAACCTAGTATAGCAAGATGGCATTTGGAAGCGAAATATATCACTACCAATCAATTGATTGCGCAATTTTTGAACAAACAAAAAAATACTGAATTTATAGATGTGCAAGCTGCTATGTTGTTACCAGATGGGACGGTGATGAAAGATATTTTCATTGCTGACAACTTACATATGAATGCAAAAGGCTATGCTATTTGGCAAAAAATATTAGCAGGCAAGTTATTAACTAAATTATAGCCGCTTAATAATTCGTATCTTTAGAAGAATAATAAATAATTACTATGAAAAAAATAATGTTCATTGTTTTCTTAGCCGCAGTAGCTCAATTGCGCGCGCAAAAACAATATGTTTTAAAGGGGGATGTTTCTAAAGTTAAAGAAACGGTAACTAAAGTATATTTATCTTATTATTTTAATGGCACTTCTACACAGGATAGCGCGGTTGTAGTCAATGGAAAATATGAGTTGAAGGGAACTTTGGTAGAACCTACTTTAGCGAATCTACGTGCTTCTTATAAGGTAGATACTGCAAACAAGACGAAGCGAATCATGTCGTATAAAAAAGATGTCACTCCTATCTATTTAGAGAACTCTATGATTACAGTGAATAGTGCGGACTCCTTTGCCAATGCGACTATTAAAGGATCTAAAGCTCATATTGAGTATAAAAAATTAAATGACTTTATTAAACCTATATCGGACAAAACGGAAGCGTTAAGTGCTGCTTATAATGAATTATATAAAAAGAAGGATGAAGCAGGCATGAAAAAATTAGATGAAGACTATGAGAAATTAGATGCTGAAATGAAAGCGAAACAAAAAGAATTTGTTTTAGCGAATTTAAATTCACCTATCGTCATGTATGCATTCAGCAATTTTGCAGGATACAGCATTAATGCAGATGAAGTAGAACCTTTATTTTTAAAATTGCCTGCTATTGTTAGATCCACTGTGAAAGGAAAAGAAATGGCAGATAAAATTGATATTGCTAAAAAAACAGGTATTGGAAGAGAAGCCATGAATTTTACGCAAAATGATACCGCAGGTATTCCTGTTTCACTCTCTTCTTTTAGAGGTAAATATGTGTTGGTTGATTTTTGGGCAAGCTGGTGCGGACCTTGTCGTCAAGAAAATCCAAATGTAGTAGCAGCTTTTAATAAATATAATACTAAAGGTTTTGCTGTTTTAGGAGTTTCATTGGATCAACCTACAGGCAAACAAAGATGGTTAGATGCCATTCATAAAGACAATTTAACTTGGACGCAGGTGTCTGATTTAAAATATTGGAAAAACGATGTAGCAGTAATGTATGGTGTTCAAGCAATCCCACAGAACTATTTAATTGATCCGCAAGGCAAAATCATAGGTAAGGATTTAAGAGGCGAGGCGTTGAATTCGAAATTGGCTGAACTTTTTAAGTAAGAGCCCTGATTTTAATTGAATATGTTAGCTATTCTTTGGATGCTAATATCAATTCAAAACCCTGTAAATCAAATATTTACAGGGTTTTTGTTTTTTGCAAATTTATAGTATCTTTGTTCCATCATCAAGAACCCTTCAATGGGTAGCAACCGAGAGAGTCGAACTTCACGGTGCTAAAATCGATGAGGACTTACCGTCAAAAATGAAACGTAACTCCTTCTGAATTTTTCTTGGTGTGAATTTTTAACCATAAAATTTCATGCCATGTTTGTAACGCACGACAACACTTTATTAGCATCCCAAAAAGGGACCAATGATTTTGTCTTGAACATTGAATCCAATATTCAAGGTCAACTACAAGGAACCATTCAATTTGATTATTTGCACCAGCACTTTGAATGTTCCGTAATGATGTCAGCTTCTGATATAAAAATTAAATCCCTTTTCCCATTTAGAGGACTAGTCACAGCAGCTCCTTCCATTCCAAGTTATGATATTACACAGTCAGGATATGTGACTTTTGAAGATTCTATTTCTAAGAAAGGAAATCAACAATTGGTTTGGTTAATTCTTGATATCATTCATTTATATAATTTATCTCGACTTAAATTAACATCTATTAAAGAAGTGTATGATGAGGTATTTTTAGTAGCTCAAAAAAATGATCCTAGTTTGTCTTATGGTAAAATAAATCCACATCAAACTATCAACGAAAAGTATACCGAACTCCTCAAAAAGAAATTGAAAAGAAAGCATAAACACGATTACACCACGGCTATTGGATTATTAGCGAGTGTTCAAAATTTAATACTTCAATAATACTGGACCTTCTTCATTGGTTAAAATACCCTTGAGTGTACTATCTTTTAAAACATCCTGATAGTGCATCCAGTGTCCATTTACTTTTATTTTTTCATACACGAATCGAATGCCATGACTGTAATCGACATACCAATTAACATGACCTGCATAAACCGGTTGAATCACTTTGCCATTTAACTGATGCCATCCATAAATTGCGACTCTATTATTTTTTCCTTGCAACATTACTTTATTACTTAAGACCACATCTTTTTTAATACCGCTAATCAATCCTTTTTTATTTTTTCTTTGCCCTTCAATCATCAAGTGATGTTGCCACATGGTAATAGTACTATCTCTGTAAATATAAAGGGGAACAGGTGCAAGCTTTATTTTGCTTTGTTCATATATTTCGTCCACCATTTTAGGAGTAGGTAAAAAACAATGCAAACTATCTGCAATTTTTTGTGCAGCCATAGGGGTAATAGGAACTCTTGCAAAATCTTCATTGGTACCCACACTCAAATAATCCTTAGCCACATAATATGTAATGGGAATAAGCTGTTGTTGCTTATTGACCCATGTGCTTTTAATTGGCGTGAAATGAGTATAAAAATTAGGTATGTTTCCTGACAGCACATTTTCAATGACCAAAGAGTCCCTTAGTTTCCAATCACTTCCCTGTATGCTATTGTAAAATTCACTCCCACTAATAGGCTTAACTGCGAGTTTTATAGGGAGTTTATAGCGATTACAAGAAACTAAGCAGACTATAAAACCACCTAATAAAAGGGATAAAAATAGGTTGGAACGAAACATCAAGATGATTAATTTAACCAAGTATACTTTGCACCATTTAAAGCATCGGGAGTCCAGCTCTCCAAAAATTCCATCACTTTTTCTTTGCTGTAGTTTTTGTCTTTTTCCAAATAGCCGCTGTTTTGTGTGTGTAATCTTCTTCCCTTCGCATCTAAAACTACAAAAACAGGAAATCCAAATCGTGCAGGAAATTCATATTTTTCTTGAACCTTTTTATTTTTATTTTCTTTGGAATAATTCACGTGCACTAGAATATAGTTGGCCTTCATTAAGGAATCCATTTGTTTGTCACTCGTTGTAAACTGATTAAATCGTGCACACCAAATACACCAGTTACCTCCCATTTGCAAAAAAACATGTTTCCCTTCTTTACTTGCTTTTTTGAGCGCTACGTTAATTGCAGAATCTACATTTTCATAGGGATTGTACAAATTAAATGTTTTCATATCTACATCCCCAGTGGGTTTAGATAACGCCACTGCATTTTGTGCATTTACTTGATATACTAACATCATGGCAACGCCTATAAAAATTGGTTTCATATTATTTGAGTTTAACGTAATGACTTTATTATTTTATAAATTATTTTCAAATTCATTTTTATTTTTGAACCGCTTCAATGTTTGCCTTTTGATATAAGCTGTTAAAGCTATTGACCGCAGTATATATTCCGTCTAACTTTGCTTTTTCATTTTTCCAAAGTACTTGTACGTCTGCTAATTTATTTTTCACGCCCTGTGTTACTTTAGGATCTGTTGCATCCACCAATCCTTTCAAGAAGAAAAATTCTACTCCTAATTTACTAGGCCAATTAATGACGTCTTGACCATTTTGAGTTCTGCTTTCAACAATATTTGCTTCCCAAGCATCTATTTTTTTAATTAAGTTGTTGGCTTCTTCTATGATTGATTTTGTTTTGTCGTTACTTGTTAAATTGTCGCTATAATATTGTAATTGTTTTTTAAGCTTTCTCTCGTTGTTCACTGCAGTATGAATATCCCCAATAGCATTTACAATAGTGTTTAGTATATTTTGTTGTTCCTCCCAATCTGCAGCAGTCGCTTGCATAAAAGGATTGGCTAATACTGTAAAGCTAGTGCTCGCAATATTGTTCTTATGTTTTAGTTGTGCTGTATATATTCCTGGTGGCACAGCATATCCTTCATAACTTCCCATGACATATACCCCATTTACATCAGGCTTTACTGCATTGGTTCTGAAGTCCCATAAAAAACGATTGTGTCCTTTATCTACACTTAATTCAGTTTCTGGAGCAGGTCCTCCTGGATATTTTTTAAAGTTGGCATCTTTAATATTGGAATAAGATCTTACCAACTTTCCATTACTAGATAATATTTGTAAAGACACGGTGTCTTTATCTTCTATTTTTGGTAAGAAGTAATCTAGTATTACACCTTCTGGTGCATTTTGACCCTCGTGATATTCTTTATCAGGTAATCCATTTCCCCCACCATATTTATAGGACGCTTTAGGCGTGCTAATAGCTATGGCATTAGGTTCTGCAAAACTTGCATTTTGTTGTAGCGCACTTAAATCATCTAAAATCCAAAATGCTCTACCCGCAGTGGCAGCTACTAAATCATTGTCACGAATCATTAAATCGGTCACGGGTACAATGGGTAAATTTAATTGAAAGGGCAACCATGTATTACCTGCATCGTTGGAAATATAAAATCCACGTTCACTTCCTGCGTATAAAATATTTTTTACTTTTTTATCTTCTCTAATCACTTTTACAAAATCATCTTTTTGAATTCCGTTATTGATTTTGGTCCAAGTGGCACCATTGTCAGTAGTTTTATAAGTGTAAGAAGCATAATCATTAAACTTATATCTTGTTGCACTCACATACACCACTCCCTTATCAAATGCAGAAGCTTCGATGCTATTGATTTGTGATTCTGCTAAATCCGGTGGTGTGATATTTTTCCAATTTTTTCCGCCATCTGTAGTTACCTGTACGAATCCGCAATCACTTCCTGTGTAAATAGTGTTGGCATCCAAAGGCGATTCTATCACATAATAAATAGTATTATAATTTTCTCCTCCTGCGCCTTCGTTGGTAAAAGGAATACCGCCGGGTCCTTGTTTGCTTTTATCATTTCTTGTTAAATCGGGACTTATCGCCTCCCAGCTTAAACCGCCATTCGTGGTTTTTAATAAAACATTACCCCCATGGTAAATCACTTTAGGATTATGAACAGAAGTTACAATGGGTGCATTCCAGTTAAAACGATACTTCATATCCTTAGGTTGTATTGCTAAGTTTAAACTTGGATAAGCTTGCACATCTTTTTGTTCGTTGGTTTTCGTGTTTAATACAGAAATATAACCTTGATAACATCCTCCCCAAACTAATTCAGGATGATTGGGATCAAAAGCTAGATAAGCTGATTCGCAACCTGGTCCCATTTGCCAATCACGAACACCAATAGATCCACTATTGTTTCTACTAGCGATTATCACAGATGAGTTGTCTTGTTGACCACCATACACTTTATAAGGAAATACATTATCGGTATTCACTCTGTAAAATTGTGCAGTAGGTTGATTCATGATAGAAGACCAAGATTTTGCTTGATCATAGGTGATTTCGGCACCACCATCATCCGCTAATCCTATTTCATTATTGTTGTTAGGGCTAATCCAAAAATCGTGTGTATCACCATGACCCACACTTACATTTTGAAAAGTTTTTCCACCGTCAATGGATTTCATCACAGGTGCATTTAACACATACACCACATTTTCATTTTTAGTATCGGCATACACTTTCATGTAATACCAAGAACGAGATGAAATATCTTGATTGTTTGATAATAGTGCCCAATTTTTTCCACCATCATCGGAACGGTATAATCCTGATTTCTTTTTTTCTGTTTCAACAATTGCAAAAACACGATTAGAATTAACACGAGAAACACTGATACCAATTTTTCCCATTTCGGTAGGCAAGCCTTCTGTTAATTTAGTCCAAGTATTTCCTTCATCTGTCGATTTCCAAATAGAAGAACCTTTGCCACCACTAGATACCGTCCAAGGAAAACGACGATGTTCCCAAGCTGCAGCGTATAATACACGTGGATTATTCATATCCATCGAAAGAGATGAAATACCCGTACTATCATTAATGTATAATACTTTTTTCCAAGTCGCTCCACCATCTATACTTTTAAAAACTCCTCGTTCATTGTTAGGTCCATGCACTGTTCCTTGCGCTCCTACAAAAACAATATTGGAATTCGTAGGATTGATACAGATATCAGAAATATGACGTGATTGTTCTAATCCAATATTTTTCCAAGTCGTTCCACCATCGGTAGATTTATACACGCCATCACCATAACTTGTCATGACACCACGTACCGCATGTTCTCCAGTTCCTACATAAATAACATTGGGATCGGATTCAGAAACAGCAATATCACCAATGCTCCCTACTTTAAAAAAACCATCAGAAATATTTTTCCATGAAATACCTCCGTCAGTAGTCGTCCAAACGCCACCGCCCGTATATCCAGCATAAAACTTTTTATTATTATTCACTACCCCCGAAATGGTATTCGCTCTTCCTCCGCGGAAGGGTCCAATATTACGCCACTTCAAATTTTTAAAAGTGGAGTCGGGTGTTACTTTATTTACTTCGCTCGTAACAACTGCTGTTTCGGTTGATTTTTTACGCTGAGCTGTTGCATTCAATTGAAACATCATCATGAATAAACCGCACATGAAGGAAATCGTACATACTTTTTGGAAACGTATCATTTTCATACAAGAAATTTTATAATTCAAAATAGGCTACAGCATTATGAGATAATTCTATCATATAACATAATGGTAGCAAGGGTAAATTACAAAAAACAAGGCAACATTCATGTAAAAAAGGCCGAATTATTAGCATTTGAATCCTAAAAAATATAAATTGTTGAAGTGATTTTAAAACAAACAACTATGCGTAAAATTATTTTTATTCTATGGGCTGTATTTTCCTTCAGCCTCACATCTATGGCACAAAAAGTGCCCACTCCATTATCTCATTTTGGTTTTAACATTGGAGACAATTATCATTTAGCCACTTTTACTCAAACCGAAGCTTATTTGCAAAAAGTAGCAGCAAGTTCTAAAAAAGTAAAATTGCAAGTGATAGGAAAAACAGAAGAAGGACGTAATCATTACATGATGATTGTTTCAGACCCTAGCAACTTAGCACAGTTGTCAAAATATAAATCCATTGCACAAAAATTAGCGCGCGCTGAAGGCTTGACCAATGAAGAAGCTAAGAAATTAGCCAACGAAGGAAAGGCTGTAGTGTGGATTGATGGCGGTTTACACGCGACGGAGGTAGTTGGAATTCATCAATGGATTGAATCCTTGTATCAAATTATTACGCGTGAAGATGAAGAAACAAAACGTATTTTAAAATCGACTATCATATTATTTGTACATGCGAATCCGGATGGACAGGAATTAGTTTCTAATTGGTATATGCAATCCAAGGATACCTTAAAACGCACCACCAATAATTTGCCTCGATTGTATCAAAAATATATTGGACACGATAATAACCGCGACTTCTTTATGATGAACATGAGCGAGTCACGAAATATGTCACGTCAACAATATATTGAGTGGATGCCACAAATTTTATATAATCATCATCAAACAGGCCCTCCAGGAACGGTAGTAGCAGGTCCTCCTTACCGTGATCCATTTAATTATGTGTATGATCCTTTATTAGTGACCGGTATTGACGCTTTAGGGGCAGCTATGAGTAGTCGTTTGAACGCTGAAAGCAAGCCTGGGTATACGATGAAGGGAGGTTCGGTGTATTCCACTTGGTGGAATGGAGGCTTAAGAACGACCGCTTATTACCATAATATTATTGGATTATTAACCGAAATTATTGGTAACCCAACGCCTTCTACTATTCCATTAGTACCACAACGTTTAATCCCCAATAGTGCGACACCATTTCCCATCACTCCACAAAAATGGTTCTTCAAAAACTCCATTGATTATTCCATTTCACTTAATTATGCGGTATTAAATTATGCAGCAAGATATAAAGATGAATTGCTGTATAATATATACACCATGGGTCGTCATAGTATTGAAGCAGGAAGTAAAGATGCATGGACACTCTCTCCTAAAAAAGTAGAAATGTTAAATGACGTGATTGCTTCCAATAAAAAAATTATTAAAGCAGACTCACTACCAAATCCTAATTTCGAAAGCATTTATAAACAAGCTTCACTACGTGATCCAAGAGGATATATTATTCCACTGAATCAATCCACAACGGCTATTTCGTTTATTAATATTTTAATCAATAGTGGCATTAGAGTAGAAAAAGCAACAGCAAATTTTTCAGTGAATGGAAAAAATTATTTGGCGGGCTCTTACATTGTAAAAACCAATCAAGCATTTCGTCCACATGTGTTAGATATGTTTGAACCACAGGATCATCCAAACGATTTTTTATATCCAGGTGGACCTCCCGTAAGACCTTATGATGCAGCTGGTTGGACGCCTGCATTTACGATGGGAATTCAGTTTGATCGTATCTTAGATGATTTCACTGGTCCCTTTGAAACCCTTGCCTATGGCGAAATTCAAAAGCCAACAGGAAAAATAAACAATTCTGAATTAAATACCTATGGGTATAGTTTTGCAACGAAAGATAATGCCTCTTTTATTGCAGTAAATGAATTATTAAAAGAAGGCGCGACCGTAACAAAAAACAAGGAACAATTTTTTGTAAGTTATTCGGATAAGTTTAAAGATTTTTCTACATTCAAAGAAATCGTTTCTAAAATTAGTAATGAACAGGGTGTTATTTTTACAAGCGTTACTGATAAAAATAGTATCGCAAAAGAAATAGTTAAACCATTGCGCATTGCATTATGGGATAAATATGGAGGATCTATTTCGGCAGGTTGGGTAAGATGGATTTTTGAACAATTTCATTTCCCTTTTAAAATTATTTATCCAAAAGAAATTGATGCTGCAAATTTAAATGCTTCCTATGATGTGCTTGTTTTTGTGGAAGGTGCGATTCCTGCATTAACACCAGAAGCAGCTTCGCCTTATGAAGAAAGAGAACCTAAAACAGAAGAAATTCCTGCGGAGTTTCATTCCATGCTTGGAAATATTTCAGCAAAAAAATCTATCCCTGCTTTAGAAAACTTTTTACAACAAGGAGGTAAAATAATCACGATTGGTTCCAGCGCCAACTTAGCGTATCATTTAAAATTACCTGTTAAAAATGCATTAGTAGAAGTGGTGAATGGAAAAGAAAAATCTTTGCCGGGTGAAAAATTTTATATTCCAGGAAGCGTGATGCAAATTACCTTGGATCCAAACTATCCAGCCAATTGGGGGATGCAACAAAACGCAGATGTGTATTTTAATGCGAGTCCGGTATTTAATATTTTGCCTGATGCCATTGCACAAAGACAAGTCATTCCTTTGGCTTGGTATGCTTCTGCTTCCACTTTAAGAAGCGGTTGGGCTTTTGGTCAATCTTATTTAAAAGATGGGGTAGCCGCCTTTGAAGCTAAAGTAGGAAAGGGACAGCTTTTCGTTTTTGGTCCAGAAATTACTTTTAGAGGCCAAACGCAAGGTACTTATAAGCTACTTTTTAATCAATTATACAAATAACGTTTTTCTTGTATATCTGATCGCCTACTATATTGTAATATATTGATTTACAATATAGTAGGTTTTTTTATGAGGTGCCAACCCATCTTGAACTTCTTTCCCCCCTTTCCTCTTATGGAATTCTTCTATATTTAAATGGCTTTCAGTACGTTTCATATACTAATTTTTGCTAGCTTTAAGGCTAGATTATAGCGGTTCGCTATTTTATTAACAAAAGATTACAAATTATGCAAAAGAAAGGAGTATGTATCTTACTTCTGATGCTCTTTTTAGGAGCTTCGGTAGCAAATGCTCAACAAAAACAAATTACAGGTAAAGTTGTCAGCGGTGACAACACAGCTTTGTCAAATGTTTCTGTTGTCGTTAAAGGAACAAGAACCTCAACTAGTACAGACAACAAAGGGGGCTTTGCAATCACTGCAGGTGCCAACCAAACATTGACTTTTAGTTTAGTAGGTTATGATAGTAAAGATGTGAGAGTAGGTAATTCTACTACTTTAAACGTGAAATTATCTGCCGTTGACAACACCCTTGAAGAAGTGGTGGTGACTGCGATGGATATTCGTCGTAACCCTAAGGAATTAGGTTACTCAGTTCAAAAACTGAAAGGCCAAGACTTAGCGGAAACACAAAGAAATGATTTTGTAAGTAGCTTACAAGGACGTGTAGCAGGTTTAACTATTAATCCTACTTCAGGTTTAGCGGGCGCTAGTAACCAAATCGTTTTAAGAGGTTTCAACTCTTTAGCTTTAGACAACTCACCTTTATTTATCATAGATGGTATTATCATCGATAACCAATCCGTTTCTGAAAATAACAGAAACACTGGTTTCGCAGTAAAACCAACTTCTGCTAACGTAAGTACAGAAAATAGATCTAATGACTATACCAACCGTGTAGCGGATATCAATCCAAATGATATTGAAACTGTTACCGTGTTAAAAGGACCAGAAGCGACTGCCTTATATGGTAGCCAAGCAAGTTCTGGTGCGATTGTAATTACGACTAAAAAAGGAACTAGTTCCGATGGTAAAATGAAAGTGAGCTATGATAATAGCTTTAGAACTTCTACTTATGTGAGATATCCTGATTTAATGACCAATTTTGATACAGGTACGAACGGTGTCCCTAGTGATATCTTCTCTTATTTTGGTCAAAAATTTACCTCTGATGTTCCACGTTATGGTAACTTAAGATCTTTCTTCCAATCTAGCAGCTCTGCAACACATAACATTTCATTAGAGTATGGTAAGAAAAATAATTCAGTAAGAGTATCTGGATCTATGGTGGATGAAAATTCTCCTGTTCCCAATAACAATTATAAAAAATACAATTTCAAAATTGTTACCAATCATAAAATTGGCAAGAAATTAGAAATTTCTCCAAGCTTTAGCATCATCAATAGTACCAATGACAAACCTTTAAGAGGGGTGAGTGGTTACTTAATGAGTTTGATGACATGGCCTGATGATGATAATGCTAAAAACTGGATCACTGCAGATGGTCTTAAAAAACCTTTGTTTGTAAGTAATCCAAATGGGGAATTAGATAACCCTTATTTTAACGTAAACAAAAATAGAAGTAGTGACGCGTTAAGTAGAAGTATTGCTACTTTATCAGTTAACTACAATCCTACTAATTGGTTATCTATTAGTGGTAGAGTAGGTTATGATACTTATTCTCAAAATGGATATACTAAATGGGATTCATCTTCTTACTTCTTGACAAGAGCTCAAAAAGGAGCGCAAGAAAACTACTATCGTAAGTATTATGGTTATAACCATACTGTTACTGCCGTTGCTAAAAAGAGCTTTGGTAAAATCAATACTCGATTAATGATTGGTAACATGTGGCAGGATTATGAAACTCAAACTTATGCCATCTTTGGTAATGACATCGCTGATGCATTACGTACAGATAGTGGTAACACGAATCCTGTTTCAAGAATTAGAAATAGTAATGCGACTCGTTTTGGTTTACCAAACTATAACATTAGCCGTCAAGCGGCTTATTTTGGAGAAGCATCTATCAACTATGACAACAAAGTATTCTTTACTTATTCTCATCGTTTTGAAGAGTCTTCTATTTTCCCTGTTTCAAGTAGATCTTATGATTATCCAGCAGGAAGTGTGAGTATGATTTTATCAGACATCTTCCCTGCAGTAAAGTCTAAATTGAACTATTGGAAATTAAGAGGGTCATTGGCTAGCACCGCACGTTCAAGTGCGCCTTATGCAAACCAAGCCATCTTAAACTTTAACACAGGTAGTGGCGGTGGATATTATTATGATTTCACCAACGCGAATCCTTACTTAACTCCTGAGCGTCAAAAAACTTTTGAAGTGGGTTCTGAATTTAAATTCAAAGGCAATCGCTTAAGTGCTGAGATTACTTATTACAAAACTGAAAACAAAGACTTGATTGCTGAAAATTTCAGAGCAAGTTATGCAACAGGATATGTATTAAATACTTTGAACGTAGGTGCGAATGAAAATACAGGTATTGAAATGGTGTTGGATTATCAAGTCATCAATAAAAAAGATTTCACTTGGAATACTCGTTTCAACTTTAACAGAATGCGTAATCAGGTTACTGCATTACCAACTAACGTTCCTGAATTCTATATTTCAGATACTTGGGTGTATGCTAACGCTCGTGGTGGTTTAACACAAGGAGGTCCTACTACTACCATTACATCATATGGTTATGCTCGTAACAATGCTGGACAAATCTTAATTGACCCAGCAACGGGTATCCCAGTATTAGATAATAACTTTAGAGTACATGGTGATAGAAACCCTAATTTCACTTTAGGATGGTTAAACAATATCACTTATAAAGATTTACGTGTTTCCTTCTTATGGGATTTAAAAGTGGGCGGAGATATATTTAATGCCACTGAAATGTATTTAACAAGAATTGGTCGTAGCCAAAGAACAGCAGATAGATTAACTCCAAGAGTGGTTACTGGTATCTTAAAAGATGGTTTAGAAAACACAGGAACACCTACTCAAAACAGTATCGCTATTGTTCCTTACTACCAACAAACTTACTATACCACCATGCCAGAAGAAGAGTTTATCCAAAAAAATGTAAACTGGTTTAGATTGAGAGATATTTCTTTCAACTATAATATCAAGAAGTTCATGACTGAAGGTATTGCTAGATATGCTAAAACAATGTCTGCATTCTTAACGATTAATGACTTACTTCTAATTACCAATTATAAAGGGCAAGATCCTGCTGTTGGAGCCAACTCTGCAGCTAGCCGTGGTGTAAGTGGTTTTGGATTTGACTACGGTAATATGGGTGCACCTGTAAGTTTTAACATGGGAATTAGAACCACTTTTTAATCTTTAATATTGAAAAATATGAAATATAATTTTAAACATCTATTAGTAATAAGCGCTTTAGTAGTAATGGGTGTAGCTTGTTCTAAAAAAATTGACGAAGCTTACGCCAACCCTAACTATGACGTAAAAGTCGCGCCTGAAGGGTTACTCCCTCAGATAGTTTCCTCTATGGCAGGTAACTATGGTGGTCATGGTCCAATGAACGATATCCGTTACATAGGAGCCTACATTCAAAACTTTACGTACTATTCTACATTAAGCAACTTTGATAGAATGGGATATGCAGCTGGTACTGATAATGCCGCTTCATTTTGGCGTTCTCATTATTATGACATTGGTCAAAATAATAAAAAAATGATTCAATGGGCCATCGAAAACAAACAATGGGATTACGCCGGTGTGGGTGATGCTGTTTTTGCTTGGAGTTGGTTAAACCTAACCACATACCATGGTGAAGTCATTTTAAAAGAAGCATTCAACACCGATCAAATTACCTTTAAGTATGACACTCAAGAAGAAGTATATACTGAAGTAAGAAGATTATGTTATGAAGCTTTAATGTATTTAAACAAAACCGGAGATAATGCAAGCCAAGCTAATTTAGCTAAAGGTGACGCTTACATGTATAATGGAGACGTTGCTAAATGGAAAAAATTTGTATATGGTGTATTAGCTCGTTCTTATAATCAACTTTCTAATAAAGCAGATTACAAAGCGGATTCAGTTATTTACTACACGAACTTAGCGATGAAAGAAAGTTCCGATGATGCATTAGTAAAATTTGCTGCCACTCCAGTGAGTGCTACTAATAATTTCTGGGGACCTTTTAGAGCGAACTTAGGTGGTGCTACTACTGCATCTCCAACAGCAATTAGACAAAGTGCATTTATCGCAAACTTAATGAGCGGTGCAAATAGTGCTTTTCCTGGGGTTGCCGATCCAAGAGCTATTTACTTATTGCGTTTAAATACCAACGGTACATTTAAAGGAGTAGCTCCTAATGTGGGCCAAACTGTATTAGCAGCAAACGATCGTCCAGAAAATTTCTGGGGGGTTGCACAAGTTTCTGCATCCAACGCAGCTCCTGCGAATGACTTAAACTGTCGTTTTGTTTTCCGTAATAATGCGCCTTTCCCTGTAATGACTGCTACCGAAATGGCTTTCATGAGAGCGGAAGCAGCCTTCTTAAAAGGAGATAAAGCAACTGCCTTAACTGCCTATAAAGATGGTATCAGCAAGCACTTTGATATGTTGATGAACTATTATAATACGAACGTACCTACAGCGAATGTGTTAACTACAGGGGTGAGAGATGCTTTCTTAGCAAATCCTTTAGTAGTACCTACTAGTTCTGCTAACTTAACATTATCAATGATCATGTTACAAAAGTATATCGCTATGTATGCTTATGGTGCTTTTGAAACTTGGACCGATATGCGTCGTTACCATTATATTGATGTTGATAAAACAACGGGTAAACAAGTGTACACCGATTTCGTGGTACCTAGTCCTACTGATTTGTTCCCAGACAACTTTGGTAAATTAGTATATAGAGTTCGTCCACGATTTAATTCTGAATATGTATGGAACATTAATGAATTAGGTAGAATTGGAGCCACTCAATTAGATTATCATACTAAAGAACAGTGGTTCTCTCAAAAATAAAAAATTCTTATAAAAAATACATTATGAAAAAATCATTACAACATATACTTTTAGGAGCATTCATGCTTGTGATTGGATTAGTTGCTTGTAATAAGGACACCGAATATTTAGCGGAACCTGTTATTACTGGCACCAATTCCTTTGTGAAAATTGTTCACGAAGCACCCAATTTAGCAACTATTACAGGACAAATAGACAACATTACTGTCTCTAGAATGAACTGGTCTACATTGGCGTTTGATAAATTAACAGGCACGCCTATTGCTTATGATAAGACGTTCCCTACTACAACGAACGTTTATCTTTCAATGCCTTCTGGTCCACAAACTTTTAAATTCAGTTTAGCTGCTGTAAACCAAAAGGATTCAGCTGAATTATTTTTAAAATCATTCCAAACAGATCCAGGTAAATATTATAGCGTTATCTTAACTGATTCAATTAGAGCAGCAAGCGCAAGCAAAGCAATCATTTTACAAGATGATATATTGCCATTAGATGTATCTCAAATTGGTATGCGTTTTGTGCATGCTATTTGGAATGATACAGCAGCAAGTACTGTCGACATATTTTCAGCAAGAAATAACAGAGTTATTTTTTCTGCAAAAGGGGCAGGATCTGCTTCTACTTTTTCTGCGTTTAACTACTTTACTACTTCTGATACTTTGATTGTAAGAAGATCAGGTACTACGAATGAATTAGCACGTTATAATAGTTTCGCACCTACACCAGGTCGTAACTACACTTTAGTGTATAAAGGAAATGGTACGGTTACACTTTCTACTGGTAAGCCTCGTTCTTTAATGTTATATGGCCACTAATTAGTAAGACTAACTTATAAAAAAATAACCTCGTCCATTCGACGAGGTTATTTTTTTGTCCTATTTTTAAGGATAATACGATGATTATGAAAACATATAAGATACTAGGACTATTGTTATTATTGTGCGTTGGATTTGACGTAAATGCTCAAACTAATGTATTGCAATGGAATGATGTGACGAATCAATTTGGTGTATTACCTAATAGTATCAAAGTGTTTGAATCAGAGAAAATATTTAAGGATAGTAATTTTGTAGGTTATTATGTATCCATCAACACGAAGGATAAAAAATTAGAAATGGGGGCAGATACTACTTTGTATCGTCGCTTTACGCCACAACAATTTTATAATCGAATAGGACAACCTTATGTGGTGGTGAATAGTTCTTTTTTTGAATTCGTTCATAATACCAATGTCAATATTGTTGTAAAGGAAGGTTTACCTGTATCTTATAATATTCATAGCATTCCTGCAAAGGGGAGAGATACCTTAACCTACACCCATGTATTAGGTTCTGCTTTGGGTATGGATAAAAAAGGGAAAATGGATATAGCATATACCTATACCGATTCTAATAGCAAAGAAGTGTTGTATCAACAAACAGTCATGAAACCTTTTAGAGATTCCAATTTAAAATTATCGGTCAATGATACTCGTTTAAAAGAGTTGACTCCTTGGAAAGTAAAATGGGCCAATGGCGGCGGTCCTGTTTTAATGAGTGAAGGACAAATTAATATCACGAATGATGATGAACGTAAATTTGCGGGTAAAGCCATATTAGATTATCATCCACGTACAGCGATGGGATATAAAAAAGATGGAACTTTAATTATCATGGCCATACAAGGCAGGATGAAAGGGATTGCTGCTGGAATCACACTTACCGAGTTGGCTAATTTATTTCAACAACTAGGTTGTTATGAAGCCATCAATTTAGATGGTGGCGGAAGTACTTGTTTATTGGTCAACGGAAAAGAAACCATTAAACCTTCCGACCCTACTGGCCAAAGGCCCGTCCCTGCTGTGTTTTACGTGAAATAATAAAATTGATTTCAATCAAATTTATTTCTTTGCTTCAGTAATTTTTGGTTCAGGTAATTTTTTAATGCGCATATTTTTAAAGCGAATCACATCTCCGTGACCTAAAAATCCAATATGTCCAGTAGTTCTGGCCAATCCCGGATGTTCTTTATGATCCATTGTTCCATTTTTTATTGCATCTTTAATATCGCCTTCATTAATAATAGTTCCATTTAAAGTCACTTTAATTTTAGTGCCTGACAAAAAAATCTCTTCTTGATTCCACTCGCCTATAGGTTTTAAAAAACCTCTTTTGGCTGGCATAATACCATACACAGATCCATGGTATTGATAGAGGAACAAATTTTTATAGATGTCTGCTTCGTTATCCAATACTTGAATTTCCATTCCTACATAAGCTGCATCTCCTTCTAGTGGAGCGTGTAAACCAATTCCGTTATTTCCTCCAGGGGTCAATTGGAAATCAAATCGGTATATAAAATTGTCATATTCTTCTTTAGTATATAAATTTCCGCCCCCCTTTGCTTGTGGATTTACTTCTATCGCGCCGTCTTTCAATAAATAGCCTGCTATATTTCCTTGCCATTGATCCATATTAGTGCCGTCAAATAAGGAAACAAATCCATCTTTTTGTTCCGCTTCACTTAACGCTACTGGCGCTTCACTTGGAAGTTCTCTCAAATAAATATTTCGGTAAGCTACATAAGTGCCATGGGCTTGTAATTCAATTTGCTCTTTTGTAAAAATGGGAATTTTACGATCCCAATAATTTTCAAGTATGACATTATCTGTTACTAACATTCCATTTAAATAAACGGTCACTTTTTCCCCTTTCATGATAATATGAAAAGTGTTCCATTCTCCAATTTTATTATCTGCAACTAATAATGGCTTGCTTGGGTACTTTGTGTTATTGTATAATCCTCCGGAACCCACTTGAGCACCCACTTCGCGGCGACTTGTATCCCAAATTTGTACCTGAGGAGATCCTCTTAAATATATTCCTGCATCTCCTTTTTCAGTGATTTTCCAATCCACATACATTTCAATGTCGCCATACTTTTTTTCGGTGGCTAAATTATCTCCATGTCCTGTAAAAATGAGTAATCCGTCTTTTACAATCCAATCTTTTTGAATGCTTTCGTTGGCCTTTTGTTGTGCCACTTGTAACGCGCTATCACTCATTTTAGAACGTGCTATAGGGTTACTCACTAAACCTTTCCATCCTGTTAAATCTTTACCATTAAATAAGTTCACGAAACCATAATCGTAAGGCATTTTTAATAAGTGCGCTTTTAATTTATTGACTAGGATAGCACTGTCTTCTCCTTTAATAAAGGGTACAGCTTTTTCAAGCACTTCTCTCACTATAGGCCCTTTGATACTTTCATTATTGATCGCTAATCTGGTCACCATTAACGCAGCATCCTTTTGTATGGATTCGTCTTGTAAAAATTTACCTATAAACATAAACGCACCTAATGTAGGAATGCGTGATGCATTATTTAAAATTCTCTTTTTTTCAATATGATTTCCATTATTTTCAATGACTGCTTGCATTTGATCTTGCAATGCCAATAATTTCATAGCATGATTCATAGGCTTAAGAGCTTCTGCCACATTTTCTTTCCTCGGACTTAATTGACTCAATAAAGTTTGCACTGTTTCTTCTGAGGATAATAAATTCATTTGTGACTTTAAAAAAGTAGCCGCATAGGGTGTATTTTTTTTCTTGAATTGTTGACTAATTATGGCCCACCATTTTTTATACAATACACTATTCAAAGAAGCTTTATGTGTATAAGCCGCTATTGCATAAGTAGGTTTTAATTTTAAAGAATCATCTTGAAGTAGTATAAATACTTTTTTCCAATCCGATTTTTTCCAATTTTCCATGCTTTGTAATGTGCTCTGAATATCACTCACCTGCTGATAAGGAAAAGCATCTAGTGCCTGTTCGATATTTTGTTTTTGTGCATTAGTCTGTAAAGTTATTGCTACACTAAAAGCTAATAAGTATAAATATTTTTTCATAATAATGGTATTCTTAATTTATGATTTTGTAGATGGATACATTGTATAATCCTTAACTAAATAGTCCATGGTCCTCTCATGGGAGGGTTGATTAAAAAATTGGCTTCTGTATCATTGTGGAATTCCTGTGTATCTGGATTAAAATGTAAGGTTCTTCCTAATTGTAAAGCAATCTTACCCATATTAATAATGGTACAAGATCTAAATCCATTGGATTCATTTAATGCAAATGGAGTTCTATATTTTACTGAATCCAAAAAATTAGTCACCTGTGGCACGGGGTCTGGCATCATGGCTAATTTTTCTTTTAAATTAGGGATATCCGATTTAAATCCATTGAACAATTTTCCATTAGGGCCTTCAATATAAGCAGCAGTTGGATCTTTCGCTTCTCCATCTAAAATTATTTGACAACCATCGGCATAGGTGTAGGTAATTTTACGAAATGTACCGCATGCATCTGGATGTTGTTGCTCGGCATCTACTTCTACTTTTATGGGACTGGTTTCATCCTTGCCTAAAAAATATTGAATAGGATCCAAGTAATGTTGTCCCATATCACCTAAACCTCCTCCATCATAATCCCAATAACCTCTAAAAGTTTGATGTACTCTATGTGCGTTATAAGGCTTGTAGGGCGCAGGTCCTAGCCATCTATCATAATCTAATTCGGCAGGAATAGGTTGTTCTTCTAACTTCGTTTTTCCTACCCAATAAAATTTCCAATCAAACCCAGTGGTTTTACTTACTGTTACTTTTAATGGCCAACCTAGTAATCCAGATTCCACTAATTTTTTAATAGGTCTTACGGTAGTGTTCATCCCATAAAAATTATCTTCAAATCGAAACCAAGTATTCAAGCGAAACATTCTTTTATATTCTTTGACTGCTTCTACTACTTTTTTTCCTTCTCCAATAGTTCTTGTCATAGGCTTTTCACACCAAATATCTTTTCCCGCTTTTGCTGCTTCTACTGCCATGATACCATGCCAATGAGGGGGCGTAGCGATATGTACGATATCTACTTCGGGTAGTGCAATCAATTCTCTGTGATCATGAAATGTTTTTACGCCTCCACCTACTATTTTTTGGGCACTTGCCAAATGCGTAGCATCTACATCACATAAGGCAACGACTCTGGTACTAGCATAAGGAATATGACCTCGTCCCATGCCACCTAAGCCTATGATGCCTTTGGTAAGTTGATCACTGGGCGCAATAAAACCCTTACCTAATACATGTCTTGGAATAATTGAAAAACCCACTGCAAGCTTAGCAGTATTTTGTAAAAAAGTTCTTCTTGATGTAGCTTTTAATTTCATTTTATAAATTCCTTTATCATTTAAAAATGGTTGGCAATTGTCATGCTTATGCCTTTCTAAATTTATCATTTTTTAGTTAAACTTGAACGTAAAAGGAGAGAGTATAAAAATTATTTTTTATATTCAATTTCAATTAACGATTGACTCAACCAAAAACGAACGATTTATGTCAAAAAACATTCAAACCAACAAACTATTTGTAGCCAGCTGTCTGGCTTTATTAGTGACTTCTTTATCTTTTGGTATTAGAGCCGGAGTGCTTAGCCAACAAGGTATTGAGTTTAACCTTTCACCTGCTCAATTAGGTACGATTGCTTCGACTGCCTTTTTAGGCTTTCCGCTAGCTATGTTATTCGGGGGTACCATTGTAGATATCATTGGAATGAAACGCCTATTAATATTAGCTTTCATTTTTCATTTAGCAGGAATTGTCTTAACGATGTATGCTACAGGCTATTGGAGTTTATTTTTATCTACTTTATTAGTGGGTATTGCAAATGGTACAGTGGAAGCTTCTTGTAATCCTTTAGTGACCGCTTTGTATCCAAATGATAAAACGACTAAACTCAATCACTTTCATTTATGGTTCCCTGGCGGTATTGTGATTGGTACTTTAATTGTATTCTTATTTAATAAGATTGGATTAAGCACCCAAATTCAAGTAGGCATGATGTTAATTCCTACCGTTTTATATGGGTACTCTTTTAGCAAATTGGATTTCCCCGTAACTGAACGCGTATCAAGTGGTGCGAGCTCTTCCGAGATGTATAAGTCCTTATTAAATCCATTATTTATTTTCATGATCATCTGTATGTTTGGTACTGCGATTACTGAATTATTTACAGGACAATGGATTGATGTATTATTAAAAAATGTGAGTGATAATGCGATATTATTATTAACCATCGAAACCGGTATTATGGTTATTGGGCGTGGCTTTGCGGGCCCCGTGGTGCATAAATTTTCACCTCAAGGAGTGCTTTTAATTTCTGCGATTTTATCTGCATTAGGTTTATATATTTTAGGGCACACTGCAGGCAATATGTTATTTGTTGGCGCTATTATTTTTGGATTAGGTGTTTGTTATTTCTGGCCTACCATGTTGGGTTTTGTATCTGAAAACTTACCAAAAACAGGTGCTGTTGGAATTAATTTAATGGGTGGTGCAGGGATGTTTGCAGTATCCATATATATGATTTTTATGAGCGATTTTTATGATAAGTTAGTGAACTCAAAAATTCCTGCAAACACTGCAGCGGATCAATTAGCTGCGGTTACTAATGAAGCAAAAAAATTAGCGGGTCCTGAAGTTATTAATGCCACCCTATTAATACCCGTGGTATTAATCGTTGCTTTTGCTGGATTAAATATGTATATGAAGAATAGAAAAGTGGCTGCTTAATAGGGAAGTATTCGCGAAAAATTTAAACACTAAGGCGCGCCACTGGCGCGCCTTAGTGTTTAATAAAAGCCAAAATCGCCTCCGCAGTTTTAAGGGGTGCTTCTTCCATAGGAATATGTCCTACGTTAGGTAAAATGAGTAAGCGACTATTTGCAATATCCTTTTTAAATAAATAAGCATTATCTACAGCTATGACTTGATCTTGCTCACCCCAAATAATTAAAGTGGGAGCAGTAATAGTTTTAATGACTTCTACATTTACTTTATAAGGATGTGTAAATAAGGATAACATGGCCTTGCGATTGCCTTCTCTAAGTGTCATTTCATGATACCTGGTGACCACTTCCTCTGTGATCAAACTTTGGTCATAAAAAACAGTTTCCAGGCTTTTTCGTATCAAGGATTTAGGAGTAATATATAAAAGCAATTTATTTACTACCGGCATTTTTGCCAATGTAAAACCCAAACTTCCTTTTTCGTTTTTAAGAGGATACCCGCCTGCATCTAATAAAATTAATTGACTTACTTTTTGAGGATGTGCCACGGCGTATTGCCATGCAATACTACCTCCTAATGAATTACCCCCTAAAATGCATTTATTAATATGTAATGCTGACAAAAATGAATCTATAAAATTAGGATAGTAGGGAGAGACATAATTATTTTCAGGACTAGGACCCGTAAGACCAAAGGCGGGTAAGTCCATACTAATAATTCTTTTGTGCGGCATTTGTTTTAATAATAATGTCGTCAAGCTATCCCAAGTATGTAAGGAAGAAGAAGTACCGTGTATGAATACCATAGGATTATGATCGTTGCTATCACCTACTGATCGGTAATGAACTTGCATACCCAACAATGGCATATATTTTGAACTTGCGTTGCCGTATTTTAATTGCATGGTCGCAATAGGAATATCTCTTTGAGCAAATACCGAAAACACGATAATCAATAAGCCGAGAACCACTGCCATGGTATAGCCTAATTTGCGCGCTATTTTATTCCAACCTGAAGGAGGGGGTGTAGACAAATCCATATGCTTTAATTATGAAATTTAAGGTAAGAAATATATGTGGTTTTAAAACGCGAAAACACTACGAAAACCATACTAGTACTATAATCTACTAATTTAATATGTTAAGAAAAACATAAAGTTAGCGCTCCTCGTAAATATGGATAGAAGTTAAATCTCTGATAGTAAACTGTTTAATGATTTCTTACATTTTTACCATAAAACCTTAACACGGTCTTGGCATTTTGCTGTTGTAAATAAGGTTAATTTTTTACTACGAAAATTGCTTATTTAATAACCAAACTAAACCAAACCAAAGATGAAAAAAATTTATCAGCAAATTCTTGATTTCCCTCAAATGGTGAACCAAAAAGTATTTAATGCTCAATTAAATACAGAAGTAACACAATTTGATTCTCAAAATGGCGTAAGATCTTGGACTAAAACAGTCTATCAACTTCTTTCCATCATTGTTTTAATTACGTTGGAAGTGGGCTTCATCAAAGGCGCTATGACTTATTTCGCAGCTCCTGATACCAGCGCATTAGGCAAATTAGGAAGCATCCTTACAACTTTAGTAATGGTGTATTCTGCATTTCCTATTGCACACATTATTCGTTCCAGAGGAGAAAGCTTAGGTGGAACTCATAACGGAATGGTATCTTATTTATTCAAAGATTTTGTAACCACTAATATTAAATTAATTGGTGAAGTCACAGCTGTGGCTGGATTTGCAGCTGCAGTTTGTTTTAGCCTTTGCTTCTTATTTGATACCAATTTATATTGCGCAACGAGTGGCGATTCCTTTTCTGCAATTAGCGGTGTAGTGGCTTTGCCTTTGCAAGCTTTCAATACTTTGTTGGGTGCCTTAAAATTAGATTACTTATCTGGAGTGCTTACTAATTTTGTGGGCTGGAAATTAGGCGCGAGTCAATCATTTACAGGAGATATGCTTTGGAATATCAATGATTTATTATTGGTAGGTGCGGCTTTTGTGAATGTTGCTTTTGGATTGGTTGTATTATATATCAATCTTGCTGTTTATCATTTTGTATACACTATGGTAGCTAATTTCTTAGGATGGTTACAAAACCCATCTTTACCTCTTTCTGTAAAACATAAAAATGTTTAAATAGTCGATTTTCAATTTTAAGTAGGGCTACTTTCCTTCATTGGGAAGTAGCCTTTTTTATTTTTATATAAATAATAAATATATTTTTAACGGTTACAAAATTTCATAAGACTGTAGTATATTCATTCACTGAAAAATAAGTGTATGAAAAAATATATAGTGATCTCTCTTTTGATCTTAACGCCCTTCACTTTTGTAGTGGCACAGCAAACTCAAAAACCACCTTTACATGGAAAAAATTGGATGGCCATTACTGGTAAGCCTCTAGCCGCTACAGCAGGTTCTATTGTATTTCAAAAAGGAGGCAATGCGGTAGATGCAGCTTGTGCAATGTTAGCAGCTACTTGTACCATGTGGGATGTATTAAGCTGGGGCGGAGAAACGCAAGCACTAATATATAATCCAAATACTAAAAAAGTAATCGCCATTAGTGCGATGGGTGTTGCTCCTACAGGTGCGACCCCTGAATTTTTTAAAAACAAAGGTTTAAACTATCCTCCCGAATATGGTCCTTTAGCAGCGACCACTCCTGGAACTCCAGGGGGCATTTGTTATATGTTGGCTACTTATGGTAAATTAAGTTTAAAGGAAGTTTTACAGCCCGCCATGGATTTAGCAGCAGGCTATCCTATTGAAGCGCAAACTGCTAATAGTATTGAACGCGCCAAACAAAGAATTAAAGAATGGCCTTATAGTAAAAAAGTTTTTTTACCACATGCTGGACAAAAAAGAGAAGCTCCTGAAGCGGGTGAAATTTTTGTACAAAAAGATTTATTAAACACTTTAACTAAAATGGTGGATGCAGAACAAAATGCTTTGAAGAACGGGAAGTCACGTGCAGAAGCTATTTGGGCAGCGTATGACCGTTTTTATACAGGCGATATTGCAGATGAATTTGTTCGTGGGGCACAAGAACAAGGTGGTTTAATTACAAAGCAAGATTTAGCAAATTGGAAACCAGTGGAAGAAGAAACCACCCATGTTAATTATAAAGGAATTGATGTTTACAAATTACAACCATGGACACAAGGTCCAGCGATGTTGCAAGCTTTAAACATTTTAGAAAATTTTGATTTAAAATCGATGGGTTATAATTCAACAAGATATATGCATACAGTATATCAAGCGATGAATTTAAGTTTTGCAGATCGTGATTTTTATTATGGAGATCCTCGTTTTGCAACCAATCAACCTATCAAAGGACTATTAAGTAAAGAATATGCGAAACAAAGAGCGGGTCAAATTAATTTTGTTTCAAACAATCCTTTGGCGGGTCCCGGCGATCCGTATCCTTTTGAAGGAAAGCAAAATCCATTTACAGCTTTATTAAAATCTAAAGGAATTTTATTTGCAAATGATACGGTGAAATCTAAAGGAAGTGCGATCCCTGCACATGATGCACGTATTACTCAAAATATTTTACCTCCTACATTAGACCCTGAATACATGGATAGAATGTGGCGTGGCACGACTTCGGTAGAAGCGGCTGATAAAGAAGGTTGGGTCGTATCTATTACGCCTAGTGGTGGTTGGGTGCCTGCTTGTATTGCGGGAAACACAGGTGTAGGGATGAGTCAACGTATGCAAAGTTTTGTATTAGATTCAGCTCAAAATCCATTTAATGTGGTAGCACCAGGCAAAAGACCTAGAGTGACTTTAACACCTAGTTTAGCCATGAAAGATGGTAAACCATTTTTAGCATTTGCGGTTCAGGGTGGCGATACACAGGATCAAAATTTATTGCAATTTTTCTTGAACATCGTTGAATTTGGAATGACTGTGCAAGAAGCGACCGAGGCAGCTAATATTAATTCCAATCAATTGTGGTTATCCTTAGGAGGAACCAAATTAGAAGATCGTAAACCTAAGCCGGGTAGTATGATTGTGAATAGTAATGTATCAGAATGGGTGCGTAAGGAATTAAGATCTATGGGGTACTCTTTAACTTTTGAAGACAGATCAAGTGGACCTATCAATGCCATATTATTTGATTGGAAACATGGTAGTCTTTGGGGGGGTAGTTCCAACCATGGAGAAGATTATGGAATTGCTTGGTAGCGTGTTGTTACGTCTTATTTAATTAATTGTCAATTTTGCCATCTACCATATGTATGATGCGATGAGTTCGCTCTGCAAAGCTAGGATCGTGTGTAACAATTAATAAGGTTTGATGATATTCAGATGATAGCTCATTAAAAATATCAAATACTAAGTCACTATTTTTTTTATCCAAATTACCTGTTGGTTCATCCCCCATAATAATTAAAGGATCGTTAATAAGCGCACGTGCAATAGCCACTCTTTGTTTTTCACCTCCCGAAACTTGATTTGCTTTTTTAAGTGCTAGATGTGATATGCCTAAAATTTTTAATTTTTCCATGGCCTTATGTTCTACTTCTTCGGTTGAATATTTTTTTAATTTCAAACCAGGAAGCATTACATTATTCAACACATTGAACTCGTTTAATAAATAGTGGAACTGAAATACGAATCCAATTTTTTCATTTCTCACTTTTGCTAATAGGGGCTCATTCTTTTTGGGCATCTCCATTTGATCAATCCATAAAATTCCATCATAATCGGTATCCATGGTGGAAAGAATATATAACAAAGTAGATTTGCCACAACCTGATTTTCCAGTGAGCGAAACAAATTCACCTTTGTTAATCGAAAAATTAATATTATTCAATACTTGAATCCGAATAGGATCCGTAAAGAATTTATTAATATTTTTTGCTTCTAAAATTATTTCACTCATGTTATTTTCCTCTAATGATGATCACGGGATCAATTTTGCTTGCTTTTCTTGCAGGAAACCATCCCGCCAAATAAGTGGTAATTAATGAAAACACAATTCCAATCATATAAAACTTTGGATTGTAATTGATGGGGTAGGTTTTAATGGTAGGTAAGGCAGCCGTATTAAATGGAATTTGATCAATAATGGAAGTGAGTCCAAAACCCAGTAACAGCCCCACTAAACCGCCAAAAATACCAATGCTCACCGCGATATAAATAAAAATGCGCTTTACATCCTGTCCCGAAAAACCAGTTGCTTTTAAGATGGCGATAGAATCCATTTTTTCAAATATCATCATATTGAGGATATTATAAATTCCAAAACCGGCAACAATTAATAAGGTAATACCTACTGAATAGGAAATTAAAGTTCGGATTGAACTACCTGTTTCAAATTGTGAATTAGCTGTTTGAATATCTTCGGCATCTGTTTCATACAACTTTTGATATTCTTTTGCCATGGTAGGCGCCATTTTAATATCCTTTAATTTAACTTGAATATCGGTGATATAATTATTGGGCTGTGCCATAATTTTTTGTACCGTTTTAATAGAAGCATAACTTTGAACATTATCAAAGTCTTTAATGCCTGACTGAAAAACACCTACTACTTTTAATTGAAATCGTTCTCCCTTTGAAGTGGTTACTTGAATGGCATCGCCAATGTTAGCAAGCAATTTGGTGGCAAGCCCTTTTCCTAAAATAATACTATTGTTAATTTTGCTTAAGTCGGCAGAATTACCTGAAGTCACATATTCATCAAAGTGAAACAATTTAGTTTCTTGAATGGGTTCAATGCCAAAAATGGATCCATTGATATCAATATTACCATCATTAAAAAATACCTGTGTGCTTATTTTGGGCGAATACCCTAACACACGATTATCCTTTTGTAAGGACTCCATTATCGCACCACTATTGTATATCGCTAATCGGTTACCATCGGATTTAATAGACTCAATAAAATCATGTCCCTCATTATCTTTATGGGCTAGTTTAATAGGTTGATTTTCGTTGGGTTTGATATCATTGAACATCCTTATGTGAGCGGTTCTATTTAATATCAAGCCATCTAAAAGATCGTTTAAGCCAGACATGAAACTTAGAAGGGTTATAAACATGGTAATACTAAAAGTCACTCCAATGGCGGCTACCAATGTTTGTTTCCATCTTGCTATTAAAAGCGCTTTGGCGATACTCGTTAATAATTGCTTACTCATTATTGGGGTTTAATCAACTCGTCTTTTTCAGTAAGGCCTGAAATAATTTCAGCTTTTTCGTAATCTTTAAGCCCCACCACCACCTTTCTTTTTTCATTATTACTTAATAGTACATAATCACCTTCCATAATATAGTTTCTTGGAATGGTTAATGCTTTTTCTTTTTTAGTAATCACAATGTTTGCTTCGGCACTTAAGTTAGGATATAAATGATTCGGCAATTTTGTAAAAACCGCCTCCACTTTAAATGATTTTGATTTTTCATTCATAATAGGAAACACCTTGCGAATACTAGCTTCAAAAACATCCCCCTTATAACTATCCATACTCAAAAGTACCTGTTGGCCTATTTTTATTTTTGATATGTCGTATTCGTCTACTTGTAATTCTACATAAAATTGAGTGTCATCACCAATAATTGCAATTGGAGATTGAGTATTTACCATTTCTCCTTTCTCTTTATTCAAACTATATAGGCGACCATTCATTTCACTTTTAAGAGTGAAGTCATTCATAGACGATGAAGATATGGCAACATTTCTTTCCGTTTGTTTTGTTTGAAAATCGAGCTGCTTTTTTAAATCGTTTAATTTTAACTTACTTGCATGATATAAGCTCATCGAATTTTTATAAGCTAATTCGCGCAAATCTAATTCGTTCTTTGAACCAATTTCTTGTGCCCATAATTTTTTTTGTCTCTCCAATAAAGAAGCGTCATTCTCCATTTTTAATAGTGCTACTTCTACATCAGTTTGTGCTTGTTGTATTTTTTCTTGATTGGCTTGTATAGATAAATAATTGGCGTTTAATTTTGCATTTTCGTAATTCAATTTTTGTGTCACATCAGACAAGCGTAAAATAGCTTGCCCTTTTTTGATCATGTCGCCATCCTTCACATAAATATCTGTTATCACTCCATTGGCTTTAGAGTATACCTGATATTGGTTATCACTTTTAACACTGCCGGAGGCATATACCGAATAGGTAATACTTTCTAGCGTTGGGTGAAGGGTCGCTTGCTTTTTGCCACAAGAAAATAAAAGAGGGAAAAGGGCGATGAACGCTAAAGTATAGAGGTTGCTGTGTCTGCTATATTTCATACTCAAAGTTACCAAATAATTTATGAATGATTATTCGAATTTAGTAGTTTTAAGGACCTTAATAAATAAATAGCATGAAATATTTATGGATACTGATTCAAGTCATTTTTTGTGTGACTTTACATGCGCAAGATTGGTTAGTCAAGCCATCTAAAGAAAAAGCGAAGATGAGCACAACCAGTCAAAAAATTGAATTGAATAATGGATTGGTAAAAAGAGTTTTTGTCATACAACCCAATGTGGCATGTATTGACTACACGAATTTATCTAATGGTCAACAATTACTAAGAAGCATTGAGCCAGAGGCTAAATTGATTTTGAATAATATTACTTACAAGGTAGGAGGTTTGAAAGGGCAGCACGAAAAAGCTTATTTATTAAATGATTGGATAGGGAATTTTACGAATGAGGACTCTTCTTTTAGAATGACGCATTATGAAATAGGGCCTATCACTCCCTTTATACAATGGAAATGGAATAGTTGGGCGATGAATTATCAACAACCTACTGGTCAAAAAATAACTTTTGATTATAGTTCTTTATTACCTGCAGTCAAAGACATTAAAGTCCATGTAGTGTATGAATTATATGATGGACTCCCCTTAATCACAAAGTCATTATGGATTGAAAATAAAGGGTCCAAGGAAATTAAAATTAATAGAATCGTTAATGAAGTATTAGGATTGGTAGAAGAAGAAAGTGCGGTAGTTGGAAAGCCAGAAGAAATGAAAAAGCAACATGGCATTTATGTGGAAACTAATTATGCATTTAACAATGCGATGCGTTATGATATCAGCGATCAAACTACCCATTGGAAAACCGATCCTGAATATACTTCTCAAGTAAATTATAATTATGAAACTCCTGTATTATTAGAAGTGTATCCCGAAAATGCACCTGGCATTGAGTTACAGCCGGGTGAAACCATTCACTCAGTGCGCACGCAGGAATTACTGATGGATAGCTATGATCGTCAAAGAAGAGGTTTAATGCTGCGTAAAATGTACAGAACCATTGCCCCCTGGACGACGCAAAATCCCATCTTTATGCATTTGGTAAGTAAAAATGATGCGGAAGTAATCAATGCAATAGATCAATGTGTTGCTACTGGATATGAAGCTGTGATTCTAAGTTTTGGGAGTCATTTAAATATGGAAGATAGTTCGGCTATCAATTTAAGTAAATGGAAAAAATTAGCCGATTATGCGCATCAACATAATATACTATTAGGTGGCTATAGTTTATTTAGTAGCAGACGCATTAGTGATGAAGAGGATGTTGTAGATATCAAAACAGGAAAACCTGGTGGTGCTTTTTTTGGGAATGCTCCTTGTTTTGGAAGTAAATGGGGATTAGCCTATAGAGATAAAATAAAATTATTTTTTACGCAAACAGGTTTTGATATTTGGGAAAATGATGGACCTTATCCTGGAGACAAATGTGCTTCCATTTTACATCCTGGTCATAAAGGGTATGATGATTCTCAATGGAGACAAATGGAAATTCAAAAAGGGCTATACCATTGGTTGAATGAAAAGGGAGTATATATTAATGCACCGGATTGGTATTTTTTAGATGGTACTCATAAAATTGCAGTAGGCTATAGAGAAGTTAATTTTTCATTATCACGTGCACAACAAAAAATATTGAATAGACAAAATATACATGATGGCACGATTGAAAAAACACCTTCAATGGGATGGGGTTTTGTGCCTTTAACCAAATACCAGGGAGGAAGCGAAGAGGCAGTACTAGAGCCATTAAGCGAACATTTAAAAGATTATGAACAACTCATGATGCAATACTATGGCGCTGGGGTGCAAGCTTGTTATAGAGGGCCTCGATTATATGATACCGATGCCACTAAAAAAGTAGTATCTAATACAATTACTTGGTATAAAAAGTATCGCTCTATTTTAAATTCCGACATCATTCAATTGCGTCGTGCGGATGGCAGAGATTGGGATGGTTGGTTACATGTAAATCCATTACTTGCTCAAAAAGGATTTATGATGTTGTTTAATCCTACTAAGGAAGTGATGACTCGTACTATTTCATTGCCGCTTTATTATACAGGGTTAACGCAGCAGGCCATTATTACAGATCAAAAGGGTACGCGAAAAACATTAAAATTAAATCGTGATTATACTTCTTCCTTTACTTTTACCATTCCTCCTGATACCTCTGCCTGGTATGTGATTGAATAAAAAAATTAGTTTAAAAATAATTCATCCACAAAGATCCACGCATGAGTTCTTTTGCCGGGATGCCATTCGGGCAATCTTTTTAAATTCAACAAGGTAAAACGATAAAATTTATAAGGATTGCTGCTAGTAATGGGGCAACTAAAGGATTTATTTTCACGTGTCATGTCTCCTTTTTCTAAGGAAGGGAATTTTGCCTCATTGATTTTAGTAAATTGTTTACCATCATTACTTCCTTCTACTTTAATAGATAAAATAGGAAATATATATGCAGCGTTATCTATGAAAGCGTTGAAATGTGCTTCATTTAATTTTTTATTTTGTTTAAATCCAATGACAAAAACCATTGTGGTATCGCGATAGGCAATCCATTTACCATTAGAGAAGTTTTGTTCTCCCAATTCATAATCAATTAAAGTTTTAGCACCACTGCCTGGATATTTTTTATCAGGAGGCGTAATAAAATAGATAGTGTCCGGATGAATCTCTGATTTATAAAATGTTTTTTGAACTATATCGCTACTTATCCAACCTGGCTTAAATGCTTTTGCTTTTAAAGTAGTATTTCCTGAAAAACGTAAAGGCTTACTAAATACAGGACTGCTTAGGCTATCGGGTTCGCTACCATCGGTGGTATATCTAATATTAGTGCCTTTTAAAAAATGCTTAATAGTTACATCTAAGTGATTCACAATAATGGAAGAATCCTGTTGAATAATAGGATTGGTGATTTTAATAAGTTCATTTTCTAGATTATCTCCAATGGTAAAATGAATTTTTGGAAATTGTTGTACTAGACTATTGGCTTGTTTGCTCGTTACACTATTAGACCATAATTGTACTTTTTCGATGGGCGTTTTTTGTAAAAAAGAGGTCAAAGCCTTTTCATCATAATTTAATCCACATATTGAAATGCTATTTAACTCCTTCAATTTTTTTAATGGAGTCAATTGATTCAATGACAAGGACGTATAATTTAAGTTTAATTTTTTCAAGTGAGTTAGCTCCGCTATAAATGCAATATCCTCTTCTTTAAGTGGCATGTTTTGCATGCTTAAACTTATGATTTGATCTTTGATAGGAAGTAACTTTTGTAAATTATCGTGCGAATAAAATTTACTCTGATAAAAACTCACTTCAATATCTGCACTTCCATTATAGATATAATTGGCAGTACAATAATTGGAATTATATTGTTTTAAATCAGGGAAATCGCTTCCATTATTTTTGTTTCTATTCCCTCCTTTATCTATTTGACTTAAACTGCTAATGCTTGGCTGATATTGATTGGCTATAATAAATAAGCTATCTGTTTTTGCAATTTCATTCATTTTTAATTGCAAATTTCCTCCAGCTTCTATCCAACGAGTTAATATTAATAATTCCTGTGGAGTTAATGGTGTTTTTCCATCGGGAGGCATATGTTTATCATCAGTGAGGGGTAAGTGTATGCGTTGAAATAACAAAGCCTCTTTTCCATTTTGTGCCATTAAAATAGTACCATCTTTACCGCCTTTTAAAATGTTTTCAGGGGTGTTGAGTAACAAATTTCCTTTTATTTTTTCGGGTCCATGACAGCTTACGCATTTTTGCTGTAAGATAGGCCCAATAGCTCTTTCATATAGAGTGGCAGTACTATCCAATTTCACTTTTTGAATAGCAATTGGGGATATGACTTTATTTCCAGGCCAAGATAAAACCTTAGTACCATGTGTTAATTGTGCACCCTTATGTGTAAAAAAGGCAATCACAAAAACATACACTAGTGCGAATAAAATTCTAAATCGATAAGTGTTATGAAATATCCCGTTATTTTCAAACAAGTACACCAGTATCCAACTCAAATAAGCAATGCTTATTCCGCCCCATTGATGCCAAAAAAGGAGTGGCGCATCATAGGCGTCTTGCTTGGATAAAAACACGCCTAATATAGCTACGATGCTAGCTAAAAAAGCGTTGACAATACTTCCTATATGTACTAAAGCAATATGCTTGTTCAACTTTTTTGTAAATAATAAATAGCTACCCATGATGCATCCTAATACAATTGGAAAATGTAACACCATAGGGTGCATTTTACCTAACCATTGAAAATAAACATTGAAACTTATTTTTTCATGGTAATATGCAATGACAGCTAAAAATGGATTGAGTATCCATAAGCCGTTTTTACAATAAGACATCCATTTATTTTCTTGCATCACTATTATTGTTACAATTGCTTTAACTAACTTATTAATTCATTTATTACATTTCCGGATACATCTGTTAATCGGTAACGCCTGCCTAAATGTTTAAAAGTAAATTCTTCATGATTCACTCCCATTAAATGCATAATAGTCGCATGAAAGTCATGCACATGTACAGGTAATGTATTAATATTATATCCAAAGTCATCTGTTTCACCGTGCACGCCCGGTTTCACCCCTCCTCCTGCCATCCAAATGGTAAAACATCTTGGATGATGATCTCTTCCATAATTATCTTTGGTAAGTGCCCCTTGACAATAATTTGTTCTTCCAAATTCTCCACCCCATATCACTAAGGTTTCATCTAGTAATCCTCTTTGTTTTAAATCTTTCACTAAAGCTGCTGATGCTCTATCTACATCTTTACATTGTCCAATGAGTTCATTGGGTAAATTACCGTGTCCATCCCAACCTTGATGGTATAATTGTACAAATCGAACTCCGTTTTCGGATAATTTACGTGCCAACAAACAATTCGCAGCATAAGTACCTGGCACCAAACATTCGGGCCCATACATTTTTACAATACTTTCTGGTTCATTTTGTAAGGAAGTAATTTCGGGCACTTCCATTTGCATTCTATAAGACAATTCGTATTGTTGAATTTTAGCCACAATTTCAGGGTCACCAATATTTTTATAAGACTCTTGATTTAAAGCAGCTAACTCATCAAGTATAGCGCGTTTATCATTACGTTCCATAAAATCTGGATCGGATAAATATTTAACAGGCTCTTCCCCGCTACTAAATTGAACCCCTTGATGTATGGAATCTAAAAAACCATTGTTCCATAATTTGGAATACACCCCTTGTCCATTTCCCTTTCCTTTACTTAATAAAACACAAAAAGCAGGTAGATTTTTATTTTCGCTACCTAAACCATAACTTATCCATGAACCCATACTAGGTCTGTTTCCTACTTGTGCTCCGGTTTGAAAAAAGGTAAGTGCTGGATCATGATTAATAGCTTCTGTGTACATGGTTTTTACAATACATAAATCATCTGCGATGCTCGCAATATGTGGAATGGTTTCACTAAACCAAGCACCATTACTTCCGTGTTGAGAAAAATTAAATCGAGTCCCTGCGAGCGGAAATTTAGTTTGATTCGCTGTCATCCCTGTTAATCTTTGCCCATTTCGAATACTTGCAGGTAAATCTTTACCATGCATTTGTTGAAGCATGGGTTTATAATCATATAAATCTAATTGAGAAGGGGCTCCATTTTGAAATAAATAAATAATTCTTTTTGCTTTGGGTGCAAAGTGAGGTAATACTTTTGTAAATATTTCTTCTTCATTGGCACCATCAAACATGCCTGGTACTAAAAGAGAACCTAACGCTAATCCCCCCAAACCCATACTCAGTTTGGATAAAAACTTGCGTCTATTTTGATTTAAGCCATGTTCTAAAAATTCATTCATCGGTTTTATGATTTAGCAATGGTTTCTTCTAAATTATATATAATTAAAATCGTTTTCATTAATGCCGCCGCTTCTGTTTCATTATACTTTTGAACAGGGTGTCGATATTCTCCAACAGCTAAAGCATTTTTGACCATCAATGGTTTGCTTTTTAACAATTCTATTTGTTGCTCGCAATAGTCTTTTAATTTATTTTTTTCAAACCTGCTGGGTTTTCGAATGACTATTCTTTCAAAAGCTTCTACAATTTTATCTTCTAAATTTTTGGGATGACTACTTATATTTTCCGCTAACACTCTAGAAGCTTCTAATACAGTGGGATCATTCAACATGGTCAAGGCTTGTAAGGGAGTATTAGTGCTGGCTCTTTTAGCTTCACATTGATCTCTATTACTAGCATCAAATATCATCATGCTTGGAGGGGGCACTGTTAATTTAATAAAAGTATATAGGCCTCTTCTATAAATCGCATCTCCATGGTCTTGTTTATAAGTAGCCAATACGCCTCGCCCAGAAGTCGTGCTCTCCCACACCCCTTTAGGTTGATAAGGCTTTACACTAGGGCCTCCAATAGTTGTATTTAATAATCCACTTGAACTTAATATAAAGTCACGAACTATTTCTGCTTTAAATCGAGTACGTGGCGAACGCGTATAATAAACGTTATCCGGATCTACTTCTAATTGTTTTTTTGTTACATCATTGGATTGTTTATACGTACTACTTGTCACTATTTTTTTAAGTAAATATTTAATATCCCAACGATGTTCCATAAAATCCACGGCTAACCAATCTAATAATTCTGGATGTGTTGGTAACTCACCTTGTAAACCATAATCGGCAGATGTTTTCACAATTCCTTTTCCAAAAATTTCCTGCCATATAAAATTCACAAACACTCTAGCTGTTAATGGATTTTTATAACTCGTCGTCCATTTTGCCAAACCTAATCGGTTGCGTTCAAATTTTGTCGTATCATAAGGCATAATAGATTCTAATGCGGTGGGCCTTACTAAAATATCTGAAGGCGCGTCATAACTTCCTCTATTTAAAATATAAGTGGGTCTTGTTTTTACAGTATCTCCCGGCTTCCAATCTCCCATTACTGAAACTTCTAAAGCTCCGGTGTCTTTGGTATTGATATAAGAAAACAATTTACTTCTTTCATCGGCTGAGATAAATAGTTTTGGATTTTTTGCTAATGTTGAAATACTTACATCTCCCTCATATCCCTTTTCTCTACTCTCATTAAAGAAAGCATACAATTGATAATAATCTTTGTTGGAAAAAGGATCGTATTTATGATCATGACATTGAGCACATTCAATGGTCACCCCTAAAATAGCTTTTCCATATGTACGTGTTTTATCAATATTATAAGAGACTCTATATTCTTCTTCAATCACACCTCCTTCCTCAGTGTATTTATGATTTCTAAAAAAGGCAGTTGCTAAAATATTTTCTTTGCTTGCATTAGGCAATAAGTCTCCCGCAATTTGTTGTGTGATAAATTGATCATAAGGCATATTCTTATTCAGTGCATGTATCACCCAATCGCGCCAAGGCCATTGGGAACGAATATTGTCATCTTGAAATCCATAAGAGTCGGCATAGCGCGCTAAATCCATCCATAATAATCCTAACTTTTCACCATAACCAGGTTTTTGCAACAACTGATCAATCATTTGATCATACCATTGGTTACTATTATTATCTCTCCATTTATTTAATTCCTCATAGCTTGGTGGTAAACCAATTAAATCGGCATAAGCTCTTTTTATTAAAGCATCTTTATTGGCTTCATCGTTAGGGCTTAAATTTTTCCCTTCCATTTTTTCTGCAATAAAATAATCTATTTCATTGCTTACCCAACGACTATGATCAACTTTAGGCAAGGGTGCTTTTTTGGGTGCTACAAAAGCCCAGTGTTTTTCATACTTGGCCCCTTCCTGAATCCATCTTTTAAATAATGCAATTTCATCAGCTGTCAATCTTGTCAAATGACTTTCGGGTAAAGGCATCATAATTTTTGGATCCGTAGATTCAATTCGTTTTATGAGTTCACTCTTTTCTGGAAATCCAGGAACAATTGCATATTGACCTTTGCTTTTTTCTAATTCAGCAAATGCTCTAGAAGGAAGATCTAATCGCAATCCTGCTTTTACTTTTTTAACATCAGGTCCGTGACATGAAAAACATTTATCAGATAATATAGGTCGAATATCACGATTGTAGGAAACCGCTTTTTGTACATTATTTTTTTGATTGGCATAATAGTTAATACCATAAAGGGCAATTCCTATAAAAACTACAATACCTAAAAGGGTGAAATTTCTTTTCATATACAAATCTTATACTCGAGTAAATTTATAAGGATACACTTTACCCGATGCCCATTGTGCAACATAAATACTGCCTTCATCATCTACACATACATCATGAGGATGTATGAATATTTTTTCGGCTTGCGCCATAGGCTGTAATTGATTATTCACATATACAGGGGCAGTACCACCTAAATTGGATACTACTTTATTATCTTTATTTAAGATGGTAATGAATCCTGAATTGACAGTATCTAAATTAGGTGAACGTAATACTGCTGCATATAAGTAATCTCCTTTAATGACGGGCCTGCACACACAAGCGCCAGGTAAATGAATCACTTCTAATAATTTTCCTTCCAAACTAAAACGTTTAAATGCATTACGTGTGCGATCAGTAACAAGTAAAGTGGGTGCGCCATTTCTAGTATCTACACATATACCATGCGCATTGTCTAAATGTTCATCCCCTGTTCCTCTTCCTCCAAAACTATTTTTTAATTTTCCATACTCATCATAATGTAAAATATGTTGTGCACCATATCCATCTGCAATATAAAAATCACCATTGGGTAATACCGTGGTTTCGGTAGGAACAAATGCTTCTTTTTTTTGATAAGCAGGAAGGTCTGCAGGAGGATCAATAGTCAATAATATTTTTCCGTCTATTGTTGTTTTATAAACTTGATGTCTGTTGTTATCTGTGATGAATAAAAAATCTTCTTTGCCATTGGCTTGTAAAGTAAGACCATGCGCTCCTGGAAATTCAGTCCCCCATGTTTTTATTAAGCGCCCACTTTTATTATAAATGATCACATTGTTTTTGGTTTCATTCGTTAACAATACAATGTGTCCTTTGGAATCTTGCACCATTTCATGACAATCATTCACAGGTGTTTTGTCGGGATTCAATGCACCCCATTTGGTGTTTAAACGAAACTGCATTTCATTTTGTCCATAGATAGGACCCTTAGTTTCGCTAAATAAATCCTTGCTGATCATACAACCAGCAGTTCCCAAGATGGAATTTTTTACAAAAGATCTTCTTTGCATAAGGCAATATTTTTTTAATGCTCTAATATTAGAGCAGCAATCGTTCTCTTAAAGATAAAGTATTTGCTTAAAAATGTCCAGCTCGTTTAGAGCAATTATATATTTAATAAACAAGTATTATTGTTAAGTATGAAATTGTTTATTATAAAGTTTAATATCTAAATAATATTGATAATCAAATAGTTAGCTGTTTTAGACAACATATTATGGACTATAATAAATATTGACATAAAACTCCAATTAGGAGGATAAGTTGTTGTGTATTGGCATTGCAATTAAAATGTTTTATCAGTTAAATTTCATATTTATCTTGAAACAATTAAAACCAACTAAACATTAGGCTTATTTTAAAAATCTCTAATTAATTATTTTTTGTATCGGTTAGTTTATAATACTCTTATCAATTTTCATAGTTAGATTTAATAATTCTGTCTTTATATATTTTTTAAAGTTTTCCATAAACATAAATTAACTTTATGCTATGAAATCTAGTCGAATAACCATAAAAGATATTGCACGAATTGCTGAAGTTGTTCCTTCAACAGTATCTGCAGTTCTTAATGGAAAGGAGAAGTCGGCTAGAATAAGTTCCGCACTTTCGGATAAAATAAAAAAAATTGCTGATGATATGGGTTATCAGCCAAATTCAATGGCAGTAAGCCTTAGGACTGGTAAATCAAGAATTATTGGATTAATTGTAGAAAATATTTCGAACCCCTTTTTTGCTTTATTGGCCAAAGAATTAGAAGATGAAATTTATAAATATCATTACAGAATTCTTTATTGTAGTACCGAAAACAATGATGAAAAAGGGGCAGGACAAATTAAAATGCTTTATAATAGACAAGCAGATGGATTTATAATAGCTCCTTCCAGTGGAATGAACAAGTCTATCAAACAGCTCATGCAAACAAAAGTACCGATTGTCTTAATTGATAGATATTTTCCTGAGCTAGAAGTGGCTTCTACATTGGTTGATAACTATAAGGGCGTTGAACTTGGAATGAAACATTTAATCGAAAAAGGGTATAAAAATATAGGTTTCATTTCGGTAGATATCAACCAAGCACATATGACAGAACGTGAAATTGCCTATAGAAATGAGTTAGAGCTTGCAGGCATTAAACCCAATGAAAAGTTTCAACTCAAGATCAATTACACAATAGAGAATAAGAAAGAGGCTATTAAAAAGTTTTTAAAAGAAAATTCAGCGCTAGATGCTGTCTTTTTTGCGACCAACTATTTATGTATTGCTGGTTTAGAAGCTATTGCTGATTTAGAAATTCAAATTCCAACGCAGCTTGCCGTTATTTGTTTTGATGACCATGATTTGTTTCATTTATTTTCGCCTAAAATAACGGCTGTTAGTCAGCCTATAGCTGAAATAGCTAAATCCGCTGTAAAACTCCTTGTTAATCAGTTCGATACAAAAAAATATCCGGTTCGATCTAAAGAGCAAATTCTACTAGCCCCGAAGCTCATAGTAAGGGCCTCCTCCTAAAAAAATTTTTTTATTTTAAAAAATTATTACATATTTGTTTATGCAATAACGATTTTGCAACATTTGCAATAACGATATTGCATCATAAAAACCTGATTTTGAACAAAAAACGCCATATGAAAAAAATCACATGCTATGCGAGTTCTTCTTTCTTAAAACAAGCAGCTAAGCTGGTTGTTTTATTGTTTTTTTCTTTAGTCACCACCTCCACTTTTGCGCAAACTGGGAATAAAAAAATCTCAGGGAAAATCGTAAATCAAACAAGTGAGCCACTTGTAGGAGCTATTGTGAGAATTAAAGGAAACACAAAAGGAGTCATTACTAACACACAGGGTCAATTTTCAATCCAGACGCCAAATGACAAGTCTACACTTCAAATTTCTATGATTGGATATAAGGATTTGGAGGTGAATCTAAATGGCAAAACTGAAATTGCTATAACAATGTTAGAAAGCTCTTCTAATTTAAGTGAAGTAGTGGTAGTTGGTTACGGTACTCAAAAAAAGGAAACTTTAACAGGAGCTGTAACTAACATAAAAAGTAAAGATATAAATACTACTAAAAGTACAAGTGTAGTAAGTAACATACAAGGTAAAATTCCTGGTGTTTTAATTAGACAACAAACCGCAGAGCCCGGTACTTTCAATAGTATGGTAAATATTCGTGGATTTGGATCTCCTCTTTTAGTAATTGATGGCGTTGCTAGAGATGGTATGTCAGATTTAGAAAGATTAAATCCTGAGGATATTGAAAGTATTTCTGTTCTAAAAGATGCAGCAGCTGCTATCTATGGAATGAATGCCGATAATGGAGTATTAATTGTAACCACAAAAAAGGGAGCTAAAGGTCAAGCAAAATTTAGTTTTAATTCTTTTTATGGAACTAAGCAACCAACTAGTATGTTAAAAAACATAGATGCTTATAGCTATAGACTAATTAAAAATGAAATGCAATTAAACACAGGTTTAGCGCCAACATTTAGCGATATAGAGTTAGCGAAATGGAAAGATGGTGCCTTGCCTGGATATAAAGATTATAATTGGTTTAATAATACATTGAGAGGTTTTACAGGACAGCAAACACATACGCTTTCTGCTAGTGGAGGAAATGATCTCGTAACATTTTATTCTAGTTTAGGATTAATGGAAGATAATGGCATTTTAACAAGCGACATTCAAAAATATAAAAAGTATACTTTTAGAAATAACGTGACTTTCAAATTAAGCAATAATTTAAAAGCGACGGTATCTGTTGCAGGTAAAGTAGACAATAATACGAGTCCTCAAGGAAGTTATTTTTGGTTTTTTAAACCTTTAATAATTGCAGATCGTGGATATACACCATTCACTCCTGCTGACCCTACACACATTTCTAGAGTACCACCTGAATGGACAAACCCATATGCATTAGCAAATGAATCAGTCTCAGGTTATGATAAGTGGAGTAATATACAATATCAAACAAGTGTAAATATAACTTATGACGTACCTTATCTTAAAGGGTTACAATTAGGTGTTTTAGGAGTATACGATGGAAACGTATATAACTATTCTAATTTACAAAGAATGTATTATCAATATGATTTTGTAACTGATGTTCCTACTGTTAATAAATCTAATTTATATAAAAATTCAGTATCTCAGTTTGCTAGAAAAGATCTTCAATTACAAGCTAACTATAAAAACACTTTTAATACCTATCATCATGTAGGAGCAACAATGGTGTATGAGCTTCGTGGATTAAGAAATGATTTTATTCAAGCACAAAGACAATATGATGATGTGTATACACATGATATTATTGATCAAGGAAGTTTAACAAATTTGAATAATGCTGGAAATAGATCTATTCAAAATTATTTATCATTATTAGGACGTTTTAATTATGATTATAAAAGCAAGTATTTGCTTGAATTAGCATTTAGAAACGATGGCTCTTACAGATACTCGCCTAACAATAGATGGGCTATGTTCCCATCAGCATCAGCAGGATGGCGTATTTCTGAAGAACCTTTCATTAAGAAAAACATACCTGCTATTTCAAATTTAAAAGTTAGAGCTTCCTATGGCTTAATGGGTTCGGATGCAGGAAATGCGTTTGAATATTATTCAGGTTATAAATTTGGTGCTATTGATGGTGGATATATTTTAAATAGTGGAGTATTAACAATGGGAATGGTACCTCCAGGAGTAATCAATGAAAATTTAACTTGGGTCAAAACAAAAACTGCAAATATTGGTGTTGATTTAGAGTTATGGGATGGAAAGTTAGGTATCACCACTGACGTCTTTCAAAAAAATCGCGATGGATTATTAGCAACACGAATCCAATCTGTTCCAAATACTTTTGGTGCCAGCTTTCCACAAGAAAATATTAATACCGATTTAGTGCGAGGAATTGAACTTATGATTACTCATAAAGGCAAATTGGGATCCGTTAATTATAATCTTAGTGCTAACGCAACTTACTCTAGAAAATACTTAATTTATAATGAACGTGCTCCTTATGCAAGTACCATGCAAATATGGAAAGATGCTTGGGGAAATAATAGATATTTGGGAAGAGAGTGGGGTTATATATATAGTGGACAATACACTAACATTTCACAATATCAAACTGCTCCATTATTAGGAGGAGCGAATGGTAATTCAAAAAACTTACCGGGCAGTTATAAAATCACAGATGTAAATGGTGATGGAATTATTGACGGTAATGATCAGCTTCCTGAATTTTGGTCAGGTCAATATCAAGGTTATGCAGGTAATCCTCCACTACAATTTGGTATGACTATTAATGCAGATTGGAAGGGATTTGATATTAATATATTACTTCAAGGAGCGGCACTTTTTTCTATCTATAATGCACCTAATGATGTTTGGGGTTATGGAACATATCCGAATTTATGGGAAAAATATTTAGATAGATGGCATACAGAAACACCTGGTGCAAACCCATATGATCCAGCAACAAAATGGTTGCCAGGACAATTTCCTGCATTGCGTTCTAACTTTGTTGGTACAACAGACGGTTTGATTACAGACAGATGGCGCTTAGATGCAAAATATTTGAGAATTAAAAGTGTTGAATTAGGCTACACTTTACCTAAAAATCTTTTAAAGAAATCAAAATTTGATTCTATTAGAGTCTATGTAAATGGGTTTAACTTATACACTTTTGCGAATGAACTAGCAAAAGGGTTGGATCCAGAAAGAGAAGAAGGATCTTATACTGCTGATTTAACTTACCCGCTTATGAGATCATTTAATTTAGGCATAAACTTGAACTTTTAAATTAAAAAAAATGAAAAGAATATCAATATATTTAACCATTTTAGCCACATGTTTAACGATGTCGGCTTGTAAGAAATTTTTAGAAGTTGAGCCATTAGATAGAGTACCAGCTTCACAGTTATTAACCGATATTAATGGTGTAAAAGTCTTACTGGCAAATTTGTATAATAAAATGCCAGTTGAAGATTTTGTATATAATCCTGGTGTTGGATTTAATTATCACAGAAATACAGCAAATGGATATGTAGAGCCAGGCTTTGGCACAACTTATTATACAGATGAAGCAACATTATCACCAGGGTCAGGCGTAGGGCCAATTAATGATGGTTACTGGGGTTATGATGCAATACGTCAAGTTAACTTGTTCATGGAACAATTACCAAGTGTTGCAATGTCTGACTTACAACGTAATTCATTAATGAGTGAGGCTAGGTTTATTAGAGCATATATGTATTTTGGATTGGCAAAAAGATATGGTGGAGTTCCGTTAATTGACACAGTTCAAGATTATATTGCTGGTTCTGATAATGCTAATTTGTTTATACCAAGAGCAACTGAAAAAGCTACATGGAATTATATTTTATCTGAATGCGATTTTGCTGCCAAAAATTTACCAATAAGTTATACATCTGTTGAAGGTACCTATAGAGCTACTAAATGGGCTGCACTGGCTTTAAAATCTAGAGCCTCATTATTTGCAGCTTCACTAGCTAAATATTGGGATAAAGCACCATTAGTGGGCGATGCTGTTTCGCAGAAACTAGTTGGAGGATTTACTGTATCAGATGCAGATAATTATTATCAACAATGTATAGACGCATCAAAAGCAATAATTGACGGATCAGGAAAATCTCTTTATAAGCCAACACCTGCAAATAGATTAGATGCCGCTAAAAATTTTCAAGATATTTTTCAAAATCCAGCTGGAGCTGATGTCGAAGTTCTTTTTAAGAAAGGATATATTGATGGAACTACTTCATTGTTGCAAGGGCATACAACTGATGTATTTTTTAATCCATCACAAACAAATCCAGGAGGTTTATACTTTGGTAGATCAAGCCCAACATTAAATTTGGTAGACTTATATGAAGATTATTCAGATAATGGATTAGGGAAAAGCAGTCCATTAATAACCAGAACTGACGGGGTTGAAAATGATGTAATAGCTGACCCAACAAAACTGGATGTTACAAAGCCATTTAAATTATATGACAATCCATCTGACATATTTTCTCAAAAAGATGCAAGGTTGTTTGCAAGCATTATGTTACCTGGAACTACCTGGAAAGGGGTTACAGTTACCATGCAAGGAGGATTAATAAAACAAGATGGAACTAAATTAATTTATGCTGACGCAAGTGCGCCTGGTAAAGATGGTAAAACATATTATACATATGGAGCAAGCTCTGCAAGTAGCTACTCTGGATTTTTAAATTTAGGTAGCGCAAGCAACCCGAATTACTCAAATTCAGGGTTTTCTTTAAAAAAATTCTTACAGGAAGGCAAGAACGTTCAGGGAACTTACTTTAGTTCTACCACTGATTATATCGATTTTAGATTGGCAGAAATTTATCTAAATTATGCTGAAGCAGTATCGGAAAGTGGTAAGGGTGATGCGGCAATTGCTGCCACTTATTTGAATGCTCTTAGAAAAAGAGCTGCACATACAGATAATATTCCATTGACAATTGATAATGTATTAAAAGAAAGAAGGGTTGAAATGGCTTTTGAGGGAGTTAGATACTGGGATTTAGTTAGAAGAAGAGACTTCCATACTTTATTTAAATCCACAAGAAGAACTGTTTTAGTACCTGTTTTAGATTTGAGACAGACAACACCTAAATATATATTTGTTAGAGCTAATAATTATTTTGATGAAAGAGCCGCAGGCCAAACTTTTCAAATGATGTCTTATTACAAAGCTATTCCAGGAACTAGTACTAATAAATTGATACAAAATCCACAATATTAATCCGTAAATCAAGATCAAAATGAAAAATAAAATTTATCAAGTTGGATTATTTCTATTTCTAAGCTTTATTATGGTGTCTTGTGTAAAAGATAATATGCCTGGCCCAAATTCACAAATTTTTGGCGCTATTAAAGATAGTGTCGGCGGCGGTCTGGTAGAAACCGATTTAGTGAATGGATCAGTCATTGAGGTGTTTGAACTAGGCTATCCAACTCAAGTTTCTCAAAAGTGGCTAATAAAACAAAATGGAGAATATAGGAATAATTTAGTTTTTTCTGGCAGTTATGATATTTACTTAAGAAATGGCAATTTTTTCCCTTACACAATTCCTGCATATAACATAAAACCGGGAGAAAATAAACAAGATTTTCTGGTTGTTCCTTATATCAGAATTAAAAATTGTGCGATCACCTATGACGCTGCAAATAAAAAGATTAATGCGACTTTTAGTCTAGAAGCAGGTAGTCCTTTAGTGAAAGCGCAATCTGTTAGATTATATGCATTTAGCGACATGTATGTTGGTGAGCAAACTAAATTTGGAACCTCTGGAACTACATTTTCGCAAACATTTAGTCCTGTAAAAACCATTGACAATACAACTTATAACTTGAGTATTGACTTAGCTGCAAATGCTTCTCTTTTCCCAACTGGAAGAGACTATTTTTTTAGAGTAGGCTCTTTTGCAAGTGTCTCTGGCGTAGGAACAATCAGATCAAATTACGCACCTTATGTAAAGATAAGTTTATAGATTTTTAGATAGATTGTTTTTTGGTAACTGCTTATCGGGGGTTAAGCAAAATAAAAATGCAGAGGGTAGCGAAAGCAATCACTCTGTATTTTTTTATAAATTAAAATATAAAATAAATGAGTATGAAATTTTATTTAACGCTATTGTCTATTATTGTTGCAAATAGTATGTTGGCTCAAAATCCTGCTGCGAGTCAATTAAATGACGACTTCATTATTAAGAAAATAGAATCATTTCAACCTTTAAAAGGAGCTAAAATCCCATTGAATATAAAAAATAGACTAGGTGCAACACATGTGGCTGGCAAGTATTATTTTTCTAAAGAGCCTTATTTAATCGAAGGTGCCCAAAAACTAAATGAATTGGGATATGGCGTAATAAAATTATGGTTTAGAAAAAATGGAGGCGGTTATCCATATAATTCTACTTGGGATATTTCCCCTAATATTTCCCTTAAAGAATTGGCACAACATCCATATTGGGACAATGTGTTTAATATGCCTTTTAGTACCATTGCATTAAGTGTTGATGGTGCGGGAATTAAGACTACCGATTCTTCTGCAGCAGCCGAAAAAGAGGAAATTTACCAGTTAACTAAATACTTACTTGAAAAATATAAAGATAAAGATGTCACTTTTATTATACATAATTGGGAAGGTGATTGGATGTTAAGAGGTGGAACAGGAAGTTATGCTAGATGGTCTCGTAAACCCGGAGAATTAATCAAAGCGGTAGATGGAGATCGAGTTACAGTAACGGTTCCTGCTGATTCATTAAATCGTATTAACGCAATGGCCAAATGGTTTAAAGCAAGACAAGACGGAATTAATAGAGCCAGAAATGAAATTAAAAATACAAAATGCAAAGTTTACCATGCAGTAGAAGCAAATAAAACTTATGATAGTATGGATGGAATACCTGGCATTATAAATTCAGTTTTACCGATGATTGAGACCGATATGGTATCATGGTCAAGTTATGATGGATTAGATGCAACAGGTTTAAAATTGTACAAGGGGATTGATTATATTAAAAAGTATATACGACCTACTACATATATGAAAGGGAAGAAGGTGGTTTTTTTAGGAGAAATAGGAATTCCAGAACAAAGGTATGAGGGTCTTACAGATTATGAATCTGTTGTTAAAAGGTGGGACGCTTATTTGGGGGTGTGTGAAGCATTACAAGTACCCTATATAATACAATGGGAATTGTATTGTAATGAACCTAAAAATGAAGAATTAAGAAAATTAAATACTGTTCGAACTACTGATGAAATGAGAGGATTTTGGCTAATTCGTCCTGACGGAACACTTGGTTTTGCCGGTGATTATTTTAATAAAGTATTAAAGAATGCCGGAGGATTTTTAAAATAAAATAATTCTAATGTTGACAAGATTTTTATTCATAATTGCTATTATTTTCAATTTCACTTTTTGCAATAAAAAAGAGTCATTGGTGAATATCCCCCCTGTCGTTGTCCCCCCTCCTTCAAATAACAACAACAATTTAAATTTTCCAATCGATGCGGTTACTCCCATTTCTTCATCTATTGTTAAGGACTGTTTTAGGGGTACAGGATTAAAAAACATTCATCCAAGATTACTATTTAATGCATCTGATATAGAACAGATTAAATCTAATGCAATAACCGATCCTTTCGTAAAAGGAACTTATGATGGTATTTTAGCAAAAGCCAATACTTTATTGACTAGTCCAATACTCACTTATGGTTTAGATGCTGCTGGATTGAGAATCACTAACATTCACACTTTTGTCAATGATCAATTACCTTATTTAGTACTAGCCTATCAATTTACAAAAGACACTAAATATGCAAAAAGATGTTGGGACCAATTAGACATAATGACAAATTTTCCTGATTGGGGAGCTAATAGACATTTTTTAGATGCAGGTATTGCGGCAAAGGGCATTGCAATTGCTTATGATGGTTTATTTGATTATCTAAGTGCTTCACAAAAAACAATTTTGTACAATGCAGTAAAAGCAAACGTATTGCAGCCTGGTAAAACACAAATTGAAACAAATACCGGTGTATTTAAATGGTATTTAACCAATGATAATTGGAATGGAATTTGTCATGGAGGCATGGTTATGGCAAGTTTGGCTACTTATGAACAAGATTCTGTGTTTAATAGTAGTGTTATTTCTTTAGCAACAAATGGAATCGAAAATTATATGAATTCGTTAGAGCCAGATGGTGCTAGCGAAGAGGGTTTGTCTTATTGGGATTATGGACTTAGTAATACAATTTTAGCATTTGAAAGCATGAAACGTTGCTTATCATCTACTTTCGGTCTTACATCCAAAAACGGGTTTAAAAAAACTGGCTGGTTTCCATACAACATGTCTGGCCCAGTTGCTACAACTTCAATCGGCGATGATTATTTATATAATGGGAAAGCGTATAAACTAACTTCTTATTTTTGGTATGGAAGTTTTTTTAATGATGCGAATTTTGCTAAAACACATTATGATGCATGTAATAACATAAATGTAAATAAAACCGATAAAATGCATGGTTGGATAGACTTACTTTATTATAATAAATCATTAGTTGATAAGGGAGCTGGCTATATTTTTCCATTAAATGGTAAGTTCGCTGGGGTGGACTATATGTTTATATCAGAAAATAATACTGAAAGTTCGATGTATATAGGCATGCATGGCGGGGATAATAATGCAAGCCATGGACACTTAGATGCTGGATCTTTTTATATTCAATCTTTAGGTGAAATTTGGGCAGCTGGTACTTTAGGCAGAGAAAATACATATCCTGCAGATTATTTTAATATCACAGCGCCATTGTATAATGATGTAACTACAAGAACCGCAAATACACCGGGTAGATTCTATTATTACCGTATTAGAACTGAAGGAAAGAATTGTTTGGTCTTTAATCCTGATGCTAGGCCAGAGCAAAATCCAATTGGGAAAGCTACTTTGATAAAAGAGTCTAATGATAATTCTGGCGGATATTATATAATTGATTTAACTTCTAATTATTTAAGAGATGTGACTAATTATAAAAGAGGGATAAAATTAAATAGGTCTAAAGCTATAATGACAGTTCAGGATGAGTTTACTCCAATTGCTAAAAATTCTACCATATATTGGATTATGCATAGTCCTGCAACTGATGGACTATCTATTAGCATAGACGGAAAAGTTGCCACCTTGTCAAAAAATGGAAAGATATATTATGCTAGAATCCAATCACCGGCAGAAGCCACTTTTTCACTAACCAATCGATCCACAAATACTATTAACTATTTGTCTGAAACAAAAGATATATTTAATCAAATTATGCTGAATAAAAATGGATTCAATAATTATTATGGAAAATTAGAAATTAAATTAACTAACGTATCAAGTTCTACCAATATTAGTGTAGATTTTACAGCAAATAATATGAATGGAAATATTTTAAAGACCCTAGACTCATGGACTTCAAGCAATTAATAAAAAGCGCTAGTTTGTTCTTCTTTTTTATTTCTTTTAATTATAATTCTTTTTCTCAAAAAAAGTATAATTACTGGAACACAAATACACAATTAATTAATTGGAGATTTGTAAATCAAATTTCTAATATTAAGTATTCCGATTTAGATAATGATGGCGATCCGGATGTATTATATTCGACTATAAATGACAAAATTTCGATTGCATGGATTGATGATGATGATGATATGAAATATGGGGATAAAGAAGGGGACACAGATAATGATTGTTTATTAATCGATAGAAATAACGATAATATATTTGCTGGTCCGTTTGATTTTTCTATTGATTGGTCAGATGAAGATTCTGATGGAATTGCAGATATTCAACTAATTGTAAATAATGGCGGCAATAAAATAAGAAGTTATTATGATTGGAGTGCTGACTATATGTATGTATTTGATGATGATAAAGATGGTATAATGCATTTTGTTGATTGGAATGTTATATTAATGAAAGCATGGGATCATAACGGTTGTTGTAATTTCTTTGAAGATTATCACGGAAATTCTACATTTTTAAAAATGCATGCATCTTCTTTTAGGATAAGTGATTTGAGATATAATTGGGAAAATCCATTCATATTTTATGATGTTGATCACGATGGGTATACCGAAATGGCAATTAGACTTGTGGATACGCCAATCTTTAGAGATTCAGCTACCGCTTCTAAATTTATATTTCAAAATATAGATTCAAATTATGATATCAGTTTCACCAAAAAAATAGATTATGCTGCTATAACTTGGGATCTTGATAATGACAACGGACCATCTAATGAATTTGATTTTGATATGAGCTTATTGTTTAAGGGTAATGGATTTTCTTATGAAGATCAATTCCATACATTTCAAAAATTAAAAGGCTTACAACCGGCTAATTCTATAATGTATGATTCTAGATGGCGTGAAATTGACACACTATTTTTTCCTGATAGAAGTAATGCTTTAGACTTAATTACAACGAAAGGCAAATGGAAAGAATGCAGGTTAGTTTTTGATGAAGATGATGATTGTAATAGATGGGAAAGAGTGGAATTTTATGACCCTAAGGATTTATATAAAATCGGGACTGAAAACGGGGGTTTAGATCATAATAAACAATCTGATGCAATAGGTGATAGAGGCGAATTTGATCAAGATTTTAGCGGAAAGGGATCTCTATACATTGGTAAATTTGATGGAAAGTTACACTTGTTTGGAGCCGAATGGGGGGCCTGGAGAATAGATCAGACCGCATTTTCGTATCAAGGCTTTGGTGGACAATATGGTCGTTGGGGCAAAAATCGTTTACAAATTGAACCAACAAAATTCGCTTTAATTAAATATGAGGATACGGATAATAATGGATTTATAGATTTTATTAAATACGACTTAGATGGCGATCAATCATTTGAAGATTCGGTTTCATTAATCACACTAGGTATTTCAGATACTTATGATTTAATTACCACAGAGTCGTTAGAGTTTAATAAAATATCAAAAACTTTTGAAAGTCAAGTAAATAAGAATTGGGGAAAGGCAATAGAAATTAAAGCTATCGCAGAAAAATATGGTATAAATACAAATTGGTATAATTTTTATTTACACCCTAATTCAATCAATCAAAAGTACGACTTTTCGTTTTGGCTGAGTTTTTATTTATTTAGGGATCTTTTAGATCAATCAAAATTGAATAAGGATATTGTATTAGAAAACAAAATACTATATGCCTATTACTCTGGAGATTGGTCAAAATTAAAACTATAATATGATGTCTAAGTTTAAAAATAATATCACATTATACTTTGTTTTTGTATTTACAATGATTATTTCTAATACTACATTTGGACAATTAGACTCTAATCTTGTTAAAAAATACGCTGGTAGTAGAATTGAAAACGAATCTTCTTTATTTTTTTCAAACAATATTTTGAGAGATTTAAATAAATTATATGATCAAAATGATACAATAGTTAAAGTTGGGGTAAAGAAACTAAAATGTGACGCAGACTCTATTTTAAAAACTCCTTTACTTAAATATTATTTAGATGATGCCAACCTAAGAATACCATCTATACATGACTTTGCAAGTCAAATACCCGTTCTTACACTAGCTTATCGTTTAACGAATGAAGAAAAATATGCACTAAGAATATGGAGTCAATTAGAGCTAATGCTTACTTATCCAGATTGGGGGGCAAATCGCCATTTTTTAGATGCTGGCATTGCCGGCTTCGATTGTGCTTTTGCTTTAGACGGACTTAAAAGTTATTTTACAAATAATCAAAAAGAAAAAATCTCAAATGCTATCTTAAAATTTATTTTAGAACCAGCAATACCATTAATAAAAAATAATATTTGGTGGCATAATGCAACTAATAATTGGAATGGAGTATGTAATGGCGGTATAATTATGTCTATTTTATCTTTACAGGATCAAAATAGTTATAAAGACTTACTAACAAAGTGCATTTATCAACTTCCTAAATACTTGAAAACATTTGAGCCAGATGGGCAAAGTGAAGAAGGCGTTGCATATTGGAAGTATGGTTTACTTTATACTAATTTAGCAATTGAAGCAGTTAATAATAGTTATCATACATGTTTTGGATTAGATTCTTATGAAGGCTTTAAAAAAAGTGGGTGGTTCCCTATTAAAATGAGTGGGCCAGTAAGTACTTTAAATATAGGAGATGATCCAATTAAAACAGTTCATACAAAATCTCTTCCCTGGTTTTTCTATCATTATAATGATTCTGCACTGTCATCTTTACATTATAAAATCGCTCTTAACACAAATGATATTGATTGGCTTGATTTAATCTATTATAACCCATTACTAAAATCAAGTACCCTAAATAACTATAAAATAGAACTAAACCAACATATAAAAGGCATAGATATTATGTCATTAAGATCTGATTGGAGTAAAAATGCTTTCTATATTTCTATGCATGGAGGGTATAATAATGCAAATCACGGTCACTTAGATGCCGGCTCGTTTGAATTACAAGCACTCGGCGAAGTATGGGCTTATGGCAATTTAGGAAAGGATGACTATACCTTCCCTGGTTATTTTACCAAAAAAACATACCCTACATATACAGATAGTATACAGAATCAAGAAACTCCAGGAAGGTGGCACTTTTACAGATTAAGAGCCGAAGGGAAAAATACATTAGTTTTTAATAATTCTATAAAACCTGATCAATTTGAAAATGGTGTAGCAAAATTTGAGAAATTAGAAGATAATCAAAACTATAGCTATGCTATAACAGATTTGTCAAATTGCTATTTTAGAGATGTTAAAGAATATAAGCGAGGAATTTTATTGACGAAAGATAAAACGATACTTATACAAGATGAATTTAAATGTATGAGTAAAAAGAATATCTGGTGGAGTATGCATACAAAAGCATCCATTTTATTAACCAATAATGGTAAAACTGCTATTCTAACCTTAGGGGATAAAAAGATGTCCTTTAATATTAATTCTAAATTAGATGCAAAGTTCCAAATTTTACCAGCAACATACTTACCTGGAGAAAATTTCCCACTTACTGTCAATTCTAAAAATGAGTCATTCAAAAAATTAGCAATAAATATTAAAAATGCTGATAGCGGTATTTTACAAATTTTAATTCATGAGTTTCATCCTGACATACAAATACAGCCCAAAGTGCACAGTTTATCTCAATGGTCTAAAAGTAATTTTTCCTTTTTTAAAATACCTGGGATATTACAAACGAACATGGTCATTCAACAAGATAAAAAATTTAAACTATGGGGTTATGGGATTCCCGGAACAAAGATTACAATTAAACCTAGTTGGGGATTGAATTATAAATGTAATATTCAACAAGATGGTAATTGGTCTTTTACAATAAGTATACCAAAAGCGATACCAGGAAAGTATATTGAACATTCAATAAATCTAGAAAGTAATGATACTAAAATAAGCTTGAAGAAAATATTATTTGGTGAAGTGTGGTTGACCAGTGGACAATCAAACATGGATATGAGCATGCAGCCATTTTTACCATGGCATTTAGGAGTTTTAAATCATGAAGATGAAATTAAACATTCTGCAAATAAATTCATTCGCTTAATAAAAATCCCTAAAACAACAAGCGATGAATTAATGCCCAATACCGGTGGTAATTGGTTGGATTGCGATACTATAAACATTAAAGATTTTAGTGGTGTTTCTTTTTATTTTGCTAAAAAACTCCAAAAAAAGTTAAATATACCCATTGGAATAATACAAAGTGCATATGGTAGCGCATCTGCACAAGCATTTATGGATCGCAATACATTAAGAAGTGATTCTGTATTACGTAAAAAGTACTTAGATCCCTATGATGCCAATCCTAATGAAAAAATACCGGTATTAAGGCCAACCTTGATTTACAATGCAATGATTCACCCAATTAAAAATTATACGATTAGGGGTTTTTTATGGTATCAAGGTGAATCTAATGCTGGTGATATAAATCTATATAGTAAGCTTAATATAGCACTAATAAGACAATGGAGACACGATTTCAATGATACTTTACTGCCTTTTTATTATGTTCAAATGACACCGTATAATTGGAAAAAAACAGATTCCTTAGATTATAATTATGCACTTTTTAGAGAGAATCAAGAAAAAGTGTTGACGGAACCGCATACTCAAATGGCGGTAACAATGGATATAGGAGAACCAGATAATATACACCCAAGAAATAAAAAAGCGGTAGGTGAAAGATTAGCCAATTTTGCGTTATATGAAAATTATAAATTTACAACCTCACCTTTTGGCCCTAAATATGCTAAAATAGAAATTAAAGGAAAATATGTATATATATATTTTCAAAAAAATTCAATCGCAAAAGGATTAACGACTAATGATGGGCTAAATCCAAAACATTTTTACATCTCTGGTTCTGATAAAGTATTTAGACCCGCTATTGCAATTATTATTAATAATACAATTAAACTATATTCAGATAGTATATCGTTACCAATTGCTGTTAGGTATGCTTTTTCTAATTCTCCTATTACAAATTTACAAAATTCATTATCACTTCCTGCTTATCCGTTTAGGACTGATCAGTGGAATCAAATAACAATAAAAAATAAATAATTTATGAGATATTTTAAATACATCTTCGTTTTGTTATTTTGCCCTAGCTTAATAAAAGCCCAATCAAAATTGAATTTCGGACTTTTAAAAAATCAGGATTCCATTACATTGCCTAAGTCAAATGGAAAAATTGATAATGCGAAAATTAAAAAATTTAATGGTCTAAAATATTTCGAGATTGCTAATAATAGTGGATCATATAATTTGAACAACAATTGGATTTTAGCAGAATCGAATTCCATTATTGAAAACCCGATTTTTTCTTTACAAATTAATAATACAAAATGGCAAGATGCGATAGTCCCGGGAACCGTTTTGACAACCTTGGTACATAATGGATATTATCCAGATCCTTATATTGGCTTAAATAATATGCACATACCAGAAATCTTATCTAAAAAAGATTGGTGGTATAGAATCGTATTAGATATTCGTAATGATATTAATTTAAATCAATTACCCTGGTTAGATTTCGAAGGAATAAATTATAAGGCTGAAATTTGGTTAAATAATATAAAAATTGGCAATATTGATGGTGCATTTAATGCTAAATCATTTAATGTTAGTAAACACATTCATAAGGGGAAAAATATTCTTGCGGTTCATATTTTGCCCCCTCCCAATCCGGGTATTCCCCACGAACAATCAAAATTAGCTGGTATGGGTCCTAATGGCGGACAATTAGCTCTTGATGGCCCAACGTTTATTTCAAGTGAAGGATGGGATTGGGTGCCTGGTATTAGAGATCGAAATATGGGAATTTGGCAACCTGTTAAATTACGTTTTACGAACGTAATTACTTTTGATAAACCACAAATTATTTCAGACTTACCATTGCCTGATACGACTAGGGTTTACTTCACTATTAAGACTACTATCCACAATAATAGCGATAAACCACAAAATGTAAATTTTCATTTTAATTTAGGGAATATTGATTTTAAAGAAAAAGTTTTATTAAAACCAAATGAGTCAAGAGAATTACTTCTTTTACCATCACAATACGATCAACTCACGATGTTGAATCCAAAATTATGGTGGCCAAATGGCTATGGTAATCAATATTTATATCCTGTCTATACTTCAGTTTCTTTAGGCGACAGTATAACTAGTCAACACTATAATTTTAATTATGGTATTAGGGAATTATCTTACGAGGTTTTAACCGATACCAAGGCAAATAGTCCACAACGAGTTTTGTTTAGTCCGACGGATTTACAATTAAGTAGTCCAATTTTTGATAATAGCAAACGAAGAGAAATTGAGAAAAGGGTTTTTATACCCACCTTACGCAATGAAAACATTTTAAATAAAATGATTCAACTAGACGGAGAAAATCCTTATCTAGTAGTCAAGGTGAATGGTTACAAAATATTTTGTAGAGGAGGTAATTGGGGTATGGATGACGCTATGAAAAAAGTGAATAGAAAAAATCTAGAAGCTGCCTTTCAATTACATAAAGAGTCAAATTTTAATATGATTCGTAATTGGACTGGTGAATCAACCGAAGAGATATTTTACGAGTTAGCTGATGAATATGGAATGTTAGTATGGAATGATTTTTGGATTTCAACAGAAGGATATAATGTTAACCCTTTAGATCAAAATTTATTTCTTGAAAATTCGCTTAATGTTATAAAAAGATTCAGAAATCATGCTTCAATAGCTATTTGGTGTCCAAGAAACGAAGGTTATGCACCAGCCGGAATAGAAGATGAATTAGCTATTCAAATTGCAAAAGAAGATGGAACTAGGTTTTATATTGGTAATTCAAGAGAAATTAATTTAAGGCCTAGTGGTGATTGGAAATATTTAGAAAGTCCAGTAGATTATTTTAATAAATATGCTTATGGCTTTTCAACCGAAATTGGCAGTTTTTCAGTTCCAACAGCCAATACGATAAAGAAATTCTTAAAAAAAGAGGATTGGTGGCCAATTAATGACGCATGGCATTATCATGATTTACACAGCAACAACCAAAACTTAGAAGGGTATCTCCAAGCTATTGATCAAAAATATGGCGAATCTAGGTCATTAGATGATTTTGCGAATAAGGCTCAACTCCTCAATTATGATACCTATAGGACCATTTTTGAATCTTGGAATAGTAGGTTATGGAATAATACTAGTGGGATATTATTATGGATGACTCATCCAGCTTGGCCAAGTATGATTTGGCAGACATATTCATATGATTTTGAAACAACCGGCGCTTATTATGGGTCAAAGAAAGCTTGTGAACCCATACATGTACAGTATAATTTAAACGATAGCAGTGTTAGTCTTATAAATACAACACTGCAAGATCTAGATAATATATCAATACAAATTAAAATAGTAAACCCTGACGGGATAATTGTAGACGAGACAACTAAAACAGTTAATTCAAAATCAAATTCAATTATAAATATCAAAAAAACATTTTTAAATAATTATAATTCTAAAAACGCTTATATTATAAAACTTGTTGCATTAAAGGATCAAAATATAATTTCAGAAAATGATTATTGGATTAATTATAAAGATCAAAATTCGGAACAACAAAAATCATATGCAAAGATCAACTTTCAAATAATTGAAAAAAAGTCAGATAAAAAAGGCGAATACCTTATCATTAAAAATATAGGAAAATCAACCGCAATGGGGATTAAGTTGAATAATGTTGATGACAATGGTCAAAATATTCTCCCCTCTTTTTTCTCGGAAGGGTATTTCACTTTATTACCTGATCAAGCCAAAAAAATATATTACAAAAGCGATATCAAAATTTCAGAAATTTTGATTGAAGGATATAATTTTTTAAACCAAAAAATAAAATTATAATACGATGACGCGCGCATTTCTATTTCTATTTTTAATTATTCATTCCTATATAGGGTCATCTCAACCACTTGAGCAACCTGTAAAAATTATAATCACACCTAATCATTCTAATTGGGAATATAATATTGGAGAAAAAGCAACCTTTAGTATACAGGCGTTAAAAAACGGCACATATTTAAAAAACACGAAAATAAAAATTAGCCTAGGTCTAGAAAAAATGAATCCTTTTCTTGAAGATAGTTTTCAAAATCAATCAATGCCATATGTTGTAGCTAGCGAGTTGACTAAACCCGGTTTTTTGAGATGTGTGGTAACCGTTTATGAAAATAGTAATACTTATAAAAGTATGGTGACCGTCGGTTACGATATAAATTCGATACAATCTACCACTAACGAACCAGCTGATTTCGATCAATTTTGGAAGAAATCTTTAAATGAACTTTCTGATGTACCATTAGATATAAAACTTACGCCACTTCCAGATAAGTCTTCATCTAGATCCAATGTTTTCCAGGTTAATATTCAAGGATATCAAGGTTCAAGAATTTATGGAATTCTTTGCATGCCTAAAAAATCAGGGAAACATCCAGCTATTTTAAATCTACCAGGAGCAGGCATACGACCTTATGGACCTGATTTAGAGATGGCAGATAGCGGTTACATTGTTTTAAGCATAGGGATTCATGGTATTCCAGTTGTTTTAGATCCGAGTATTTATAATAATCTAGAGACTGGCGCCTTAAAAGGGTATTTCTTTTTTAATTCAAACAATAAAGATAAATATTACTACAAACGCGTATATCTCAATTGCATAAGAGCTATAGATTTTGTAGTTAGTTTACCTGAATTTAAACCTAATTCATTAGCAGTAACTGGCAATAGTCAAGGTGGCGCCTTGAGTATAGTTTCGGCCGCTCTAGATAAAAGAGTTAATTATTTGGCTGTTATTCATCCAGCTTTGTGTGACTTTACAGGATATTTTTTTGGAAGAGCAGGAGGATGGCCTCATTTTTACGATAAACAGAACCTAGACAAATACAATAATAAAGAAACAAAAGAAACATTAGAATACTTTGATATTGCTAATTTTTCTAAACGTATTTCTCAAACTGGTTTTTACACTTGGGGTTTTAATGATGAAACCTGTCCTCCAACTTCTATGTTTGCTGCATTTAATAATGTTAAATCTCAAAAAAAATTATCATTATATCTTGATACTGGTCATTGGTTTTATAAAGAACAAAAATCAGAATTGAATAATTGGTTGATTAATAAGCTAAATCAAAATTAAACTTGTAAAAATGAACGAGAAATATTCTATTGGCATTGATATAGGAGGATCGCATATCTCTTCGGCAGTTGTTAATTTAAATGATATGAACATTTGTAAAAATACATTTGTACGAAAAAGCGTCAATTCAAATGAAACTGAATCTGAAATATTGAGTCAATGGGTAGAATGTATAAATGAAACAAATTTTCACTTTGGAGAGAAATGTTCATATATAGGAATTTCAATGCCAGGCCCTTTTGATTATGAACTAGGCATAAGCTACATGGAAGAATTGCATAAATTCGGATCATTATATAAAAAAAATATCAAATTATTTTTAGCAAATAGTTTAGAAATAGCCCCGAATCAAATTAGATTTATAAATGATGCTAAAGCTTTTTTAAAAGGTGAATTAAAAACAATTTTTCCTTTAGAAACATTTGATAGTGCAATTGGCCTTACACTTGGAACAGGATTGGGGTCAGCAACCTATAAAGATGGCATAATAACGGACGCTAATTATTGGTGTATGGATTTTAAAAATGGGATTGCAGAAGATTATATTTCAACAAGATGGTTTGTAAAAAAAGTGCAAGAAATGACTGGATATAAATTTAACGATTTGAAAGAAATCATCTCATCTGAAAGAACATCAGAAATATTAGAGACTTTATTTTTAGAGTTTACAAATAATTTGACTGATTTAATTATACAAATAAACAAGGAAATAAATTCTGAGATACTAATAATTGGTGGAAATATATCTAAGGCAAATTCATTTTTTCAAGAAAAATTAGAACATAATTTAAATTCTATGGGGTTGCATGTCAAAATAATAATTTCCAATAAGGGAGAAATAGCACCAATTATAGGTAGTGCATCATTATGGGTTTAAATTTAATCTGTATTTTTCTTCTTATTTAGTGATCACTTTGAATTCAATCTTTTGGGTGGCATCAATTTTTAACCAAACAAAAGAGCCTAATAAAACGATGATTCCGATGGCTAAAACGGGTAGGTAATATCCGTAGGAAGTAGCTAGATATCCAAAGAAGACGGTACTTAAATAGGCTCCAGTAAGTCCTGCGCAATTCATTGATCCTGATATAGTTCCACTTTTTGTACCACCCATATCCATGGCGACCGCCCAGGCCACAGGGGCAGTTACATCCATAAAGGCCATACCTACTCCTAAAGCGATAATGGCCGTCATGTTATTTTCCACTAAGGAAGCGCCAATGATACATAAACCTGCTACAAATAGTCCCACCATGGGTACAATTCTGCGTCCCCATTTTTTACCCCACTTTATACAAGCTTTATCGCTTATCCAACCACCCGTAAAACATCCAATAGCAGCTAATAAATAGGGAATGCTAGAAGCCCATATTAATTCCTGTTTAGGAATCATTCTTCCTTTTTCTAAATAAGTATGAAACCAACTTTGAAAAAAATAGGCACCAATAGCATAACAAAAATACATGCCTAGTAAAAACCATAGGTTACGTGACTTAAATCCGCTCCAGTAGGAGGTTTTAGCATTTTCGCTTTCTACAGGCAAGTCTCTGTTTTCTAGAATATATTTTAATTCATCCGAGGAAATATTTTTACAGTCAGCGGGTTCTTCTTGATGCCAAAAAATCCAAAATAGGGTCCATAATACACCCACAAAAGCCAACACATAAAAGGAGGTTTGCCAATTGTATTTTTGTTGAATGGGCAACACTATAAAAGGGGTTAATGCAGCACCTAATCGGGAAGCTACCCAGATGGTTGCTTGTGCACGCCCGCGTTCCAATACCGGAAAATATTTGGACAATACAATAGATGTATTGGGGTAAGCTCCTGCTTCGCCCATACCAAATAAAAATCGCACTGCAATTAACATCACAAACCCGGTAGCAAAGCCAGTCAATAAAGTAAATACTGACCACCATAACACCACCCTTATTAATACCTTCTTAGCTCCTAATTTATCTCCTAACCAACCTGTGGGTACTTCAAAAGCAGCGTAGGCAATTGTGAACATACCTAATATCCAACCCCATTGCACTGTGGTTAAATGAAATTCACTCATAATACTACTACTTGCCGAAGACAAAGCGATACGATCCAAAAAGGTAATCATGGATAAAATAGATAAAACCGTAAGTACTTGATATCTTTTTTTCACGAAAAAAAATGATTGTTTGGAATGACTTTACTGCAATATAACATCCTTATTATAATTTAATTTATTAATTTAAAGGATTCATTTAAAACTGATTTCAATATGAGTACTTTCAAAAAGTATAGTATCCTTGTTTTGATACTCTTTATAGGAGTAAAAGCGAATGCACAAAAAGATTTTTTAGGCAAATGGCTATCGCCTAGTAAAAAAGGCGTCGTAGAAACTTATATACAAGGCAATAAATTATATGGGAAATTGATTTGGGTAAAAGACGAGCGTAAGGATATTTATAATGCAGATAAAAGTTTACGCAATAGAGAAGTGAAGGGCATGGTGATGTTTAATGATTTTTCATGGGAAGATGGTCAGTGGACGAATGGAAAAATTTATGACCCAGAAGGAGGCTCCACTTATAGTAGTAAGATGTGGTTAAGCGAGGACAAGCAAACTCTTTTTGTGAGAGGCTATATTGGAATTTCAATTATTGGTCGCACTGAAAAATTTAGTAGATATTTAAAATAAATTCAATTCAATTCTTTTTTTCTTATGCGCCAAAATCTAAAAATAGTTATTAAATATTTTATCTCTGCTCTTTTTGTTTTTTTTGTAATACCACTTCATGCCCAAGAAAAAGTTATTAAAATAAATACCGATGTATTGGTAGTAGGTGGCACTGCAAGTGGAA
>CANBSH010000004.1 GCA_947372105.1 Chitinophagaceae bacterium | reverse complement strand
ACTTTATCGGTTGTGGTAATAAAGTATTCTTGACGCGTATCCCCATCATTCAATACAAATAGGGCTGTATTGGGAGGAATGGTACCCATATTATGAGCCACAATGATAATTTCATGTTCTCGTACTCCATTACTAAAGTCCACTTCAATATGAATGGCTTTATAGCTTAATCTTCTTTTATTGGAAATAAGCTGTTTGTTGTCGTATATATTAATGGTATCATTATCTATGGTGCCATTATCATATAAATCAATCGTGATCTTTTTATTAGAAGTCACAATATGCTTAATTAATTTATTTTCTCTACCCAATAAAACCCAAGGAATATTTTGATTATTTCGGGTGTCAGTCTCTTCTTCCGCAGGCTCTATTTTAGCCGTACTTAATTTAGAATCAATGTTGATGATACCATTGGGAGCGGGATTGGATTCTTTTGAAATAATTGTAGGAGTAGTTGAAGCAATTGCAGGAATGATTGTAGGAGTTGCAGAATTTATAGCATTTTTAGAAGATACAACAGTTGCGGTATTACTTACTTTAGCAATAACTAATTTGTTGGTCGCTATTATTTTGCTCGCATTATCACCATTGCTGGAATTGTTCTTTAAAAGGCTATTCTTGTTATTAGTAATAGCGTTCTGGGTGATACTGTTATTAGTACTATTATTAATTTTATTATTATTGTTATTGGGCTTCTTTTTAGAAGCGGTTGTCTCTTTATCTTTTGGAAGCTCTTTTGGAAACTCTTTCGATTTATTTTTTGCAAAACTATTTTTATCCCATTTTTCTATCACAAAATCTTTTTCTAAATACACTTTACCGCCTCCACAATCCTTGGTGCCTGCTATATTATTGGAGATGTAAGTTCCTTGTAAAATGCCTCTACCTCGGTTGTTGGTATAGGTCAAATAGTTGGTCATTAAACAAGCTTGCATATTTCCTAAAACATTCACATCTTCAAATTTGGTTTCGGCAATACTTACCAATTGTGTTTTTACCGAATGAAAACCTTTGGCAACCGCTTTGGCGGAAAAACTACCCGATAAATTGGTGAAAGTTGTTACTGAAAGTTGGTGATTATCTGACTCCTGAATATCTAAGTCATAAATATAAATACGGCCTTCCTGGTCATTATTGGGAATGAAATATCCTTTCCATTTCCCTGTCAATTCTTGTGCATGAAGGGTGCTGAAAATTCCTATAAATAGTCCTAAGAATAGAAAGCGGCGCATACTACAAAGCTATGTATAAAATATGAACTGCATTTGTTACCTTTGCAGTCTTATATTTTATATTCAAATCATGGTTCAAATTCAATTTCCAGATGGTGCAGTGAGATCCTACGAAAAAGGGATAACTGCTTTAGGTATCGCCAAATCTATCAGTGAGGGCTTGGCAAAAAAAGTATTAGCAGCTTCGGTGAATGGGGAAGTATATGATGCCACGCGACCTATCCAAGAGGATGCGGCGCTCAAATTATTAACCTGGGACGACGCGGATGGTAAAAATACATTTTGGCATTCTTCTGCTCACTTATTAGCAGAGGCGGTAGAAATGCAATTTCCAGGAGCAAAATTTTGGGTGGGACCAGCGCTTGAAAAAGGATTCTATTATGATATTGATTTAGGGGATAAAAGCATCAAAGAAGAAGATGTATTATCTCTTGAAAAAAAGATGAATGAATTAGCAAAGCAAGCCAATGCCTATATCCGTAAGGAAATGTCTAAAGCAGAAGCGATTGCTTATTTCACTGAAAAAGGAGATGAGTATAAATTAGATTTATTAGCTGGATTGGAAGATGGATCTATTACTTTTTATAGTCAAGGTCAATTCACCGATTTATGTCGTGGACCTCATATTCCTAATACTAGTTTTATAAAAGCAATTAAGATTACCAATATTGCAGGTGCTTTTTGGAAGGGGGATGAAAAAAATAAAATGTTGACTAGGGTATATGGAATTACTTTCCCTAATCAAAAAGAATTAGATGAATACCTTTTATTATTAGAAGAAGCTAAAAAAAGAGATCATCGTAAACTTGGAAAAGAATTAGGTATTTATACCATGGATGATGATGTAGGGCCTGGTCTTCCTTTATGGATGCCTAATGGAACTATTATTATTGAAGCGTTAGAAAATTTAGCAAAAGAAACAGAAGAAGCTGCAGGCTACAAGCGTGTTGTGACTCCGCATATTGCTAAAGAAAGCATGTATATTAAGAGTGGTCACTTACCTTACTATCAGGATAGTATGTTTCCACCTATGGAATTAGATGGCACCAAATATTATTTAAAAGCAATGAACTGTCCGCATCATCATAAAATATTTGATGCAGAACCTAAGAGTTACAAGGACATGCCATTGCGTTTAGCGGAATATGGAACTTGTTATAGATACGAGCAAAGTGGTGAGTTATTTGGTTTAATGCGCGTGCGTTGTTTGCATATGAATGATGCACATATTTATTGTACCAAAGAACAATTTGCCCAAGAGTTTAGAGCTGTGAATGAGATGTATTTAAAGTATTTCAAAATATTTGGAATTGACAAATATGTAATGCGTTTAAGTTTGCATGATCCTAAAAAGTTAGGTCAAAAATATATTAACGAGCCTGAGCTATGGTTGGAAACAGAAGCTATGGTGCGTGCCGTATTAATTGAAACAGGAACACCATTTATTGAAGTACAAGATGAGGGCGCTTTTTATGGTCCAAAAATTGATGTTCAAATATGGAGCATCATAGGTCGTGAATTTACATTAGCTACCAACCAAGTTGATTTTGCACAAGGCAAAAGATTTAATTTAAATTTCACCAACAAGGATAATGAACCAGAAACGCCATTGATTATTCATCGTGCACCTTTGGGTACTCATGAAAGATTCATTGGATTCTTATTAGAACATTATGCGGGTAAATTCCCTGTATGGATTGCACCATTACAAGTTAAAATTTTACCTATCAGTGAAAAATTCATGCCTTATGCGGAGCAAGTGTTAGCGGAATTTAAGAAAGCCGGAGTGCGTGTGGAAATAGATGATCGCAATGAAAAAATTGGTAAAAAAATTCGTGATACGGAGTTAATGAAAGTACCTTATATGTTAGTGATTGGAGAAAAGGAAGTAGCGGAAAACAAGCTTTCGGTTCGTCGTCAAGGGAAAGGAGACATGGGTATGTTAGATAAAGGTGCTTTCTTAGCACAGGTGGTGGAAGAAATTGAGGAGAGAAAGGCGCCAGAAGCTTAATTTTAGAAAAAAATAAGAAAAAACGCCCATATCATAACATTGACTATCTTTACAAAACTTAAATAAACGTTTAATTACTTAATGGCATTACCTAACAGAGGACCCAGATTTAACCCAAGGTTTCAAAGACAACAAGAACCAGAGCATCGTATTAATGATCGTATTCGAGTTCCCCAAATCAGATTAGTAGGTGATAATATCACCGTTGGAGTGTACAACACTCAAGAAGCGCTTAAAATAGCGGCTGATCAAGGTTTGGACTTAGTAGAGATATCTCCAACTGCTGATCCTCCAGTTTGTAAAGTCATTGATTATAAAAAATTCCTATACGAGAAAAAGCGTAAGGAAAAGGAAATGAAAGCGAATTCTAAGCAAAGTGAGATTAAGGAAATTCGTTTTACACCAGGTACAGATGATCATGATTTTGATTTCAAAGCAAAACACGCTGAAAAGTTTTTGCAAGATGGAAACAAAGTAAAAGCATATGTTCAATTTAAAGGTCGTGCTATCATGTTCCAGGATCGCGGTCAATTATTATTATTAAAATTTGCCGAAAGATTAGCGGAAGTGGGTACTTTAGAAAGCATGCCTAAATTAGAAGGTAAAAGAATGTTTGCCATCTTCCAGCCAAAAGCAGGGGGTAAGAAAAAAGCAGCTAGCTAGGTTTCAACCAGTTACTTTCTGTAAGTTGTTGAAAATCAATATAAATTTTGTTGAGGGTCCCGAAATTCGGGACCCCTTTTTTTTGGGTAGTAACTAATTCTACGCTACCTTTGCCATCCATTTCCCACAAGGCCCAATAAGTGCACCGCCCGAGCGGAGCCGCCAGCAGGGAGTAATCGTCAAGATTATAATAATGCCAAAAGTAAAAACCAACTCAAGCGCGAAAAAGCGTTTTAAAGTTACTGGAACTGGTGAAATCACCTTCCAAAAAGCCTTCAAAAGACACATCCTTACTAAAAAATCTACTAAGCGTAAAAGAGCTATGAGAAAGAAAGGTTTAGTAGGATCTACTAACAAAGATTTCGTTCTTCGTCTTTTAAGATTAAAAGGATAATACCATTTAATTATCCATTGATTCAAACATTTTAAATCACCGAGTCCGAATGTACAGCGTTAAATAGATCGCTCAACAGGATTCAAAAAAATATTAATTATGCCACGTTCAAAAAATGCCGTTGCATCTAGAGCAAGAAGAAAAAAGATTTTAGACCAAGCAAAAGGTTTCTATGGTAAACGTAAAAACGTATATACTGTTGCCAAAAACGTATTAGAGAAAGGGTTGACTTATAGCTATGTAGGCCGTAAGTTGAAAAAGCGTGAGTACCGTACTTTGTGGATTGCACGTATTAATGCTGCAGTTCGTGAAGAAGGTCTTACTTACAGCCAATTCATTAACTTATTAGCTAAGAAAGGTTCTGATTTGAACCGTAAAGTATTAGCTGATTTAGCAATGAACGAACCAGCAACTTTCAAAGCTTTGGTTCAGTCCGTTAAATAATCAAGCCATTTTAGGCAAAAAATACTAAGAACCGCTCCCAAATTGGGGGTGGTTTTTTTTATGCTCAAAATCCAATGAATCATTTAATTTTGTGCTTTATAAAATAACCATCTAAACGACTTTTCTAAAAATGAACAATACCTACACTTCACTGGTGAATCAAACTTTTCATTTCCCACAAGAAGGATTTGAAGTGAATGATAATGGTTATTTACAATTTAATGGAGTGGATTTAAAAGCCATTATTGAAAAACATGGAACTCCATTGAAACTTACTTATTTGCCTAAAATTGAAATGCAAATTAGTAAGGCAAAAAAAATGTTTAAAGAAGCTTTCCGCAAGCATAAATATGAAGGAGAATATTTTTATTGTTATTGTACAAAAAGTTCTCATTTTTCATTTGTTGTGGAAGAGGCTTTAAATAATAATGTACATTTAGAAACTTCATTTGCATATGATATTGAAATCATCAATCAATTATACAAACGTCGTAAGATCAATAAGGATATTTATATTATCTGTAATGGTTTTAAGCAAAAAACATACACTAGCCGTATTACTAAATTGATCAACACAGGCTTTAAAAATGTGGTGCCAATTTTAGATAATGTAGAAGAGCTTCAATTTTACAAACGCAATGCCAAACAGCCTTTCAAAGTAGGTATTAGAGTGGCTGCAGAGGAAGAACCTAGTTTTCCTTTTTATACTTCACGCTTAGGTATTCGCGCTAAGGATATCTTAGAATTTTATGTAGATGAGATAGAGGGTTATGAAGATAAGTTTCAACTTAAAATGTTACATATCTTTTTAAATAAAGGGATTAAGGATGATATTTATTATTGGTCCGAATTAAATAAGATCATCAACTTATATTGTCAGCTAAAGAAAATATGTCCCGAATTAGACTCTATCAATATTGGCGGCGGTTTTCCTATCAAGCATTCTTTAGGTTTTGAATATGATTATCAATTCATGATCAATGAGATTGTTTCTAATATTAAAAAAGCATGTAAAAAGGCTAAAGTTCCCATGCCTAATATTTATACCGAATTTGGAAGTTATACGGTGGGTGAGAGTATGGCGCATATTTATAAAGTATTAGCAGAGAAAAAGCAAAATGATAGAGAGTGTTGGTATATGATTGATTCTTCTTTCATTACTACCTTGCCAGATACTTGGGGGATTGGAGAGAAATTTTTGATGCTGCCAGTGAATAAATGGGAGAATGATTATCAGAGGGTGGTTTTAGGAGGTATTACTTGTGACTCACATGACTATTATGATTCTGAGGAACATATTAATGAAGTGTTTCTACCCAAATTAAAAGATGCTGATAAAGAAGAGAAGGCTGAAGAAAATAATGAATCCTTATACGTTGGATTTTTTCATACAGGAGCTTACCAAGATCAAATAAGTGGTTATGGAGGGATTAAACATTGTTTGATACCATCACCTAAACATGTTATCGTAGAAAAAGATCCTAAGACCGGGAAGCTGGTGGATTGGGTTTATGCGAAGGAACAGACCGCTCAAAGCATGCTCAAGATTTTGGGGTATTTACGCTAGAACCTTCATTTTTAAGCTTTTTAAGCCTGTTTTAAGACAAAATGGCCTGTATTAACCTTGTGTTAAGTGCCTAAATGTCTTGAAAACAAATTTGTAGGTGATTTTTAAAATCCCTAATTTTGGTTTAAATAGTAGAAGATATGTACCCTGCAGAGATAGTTTTACCAATGAAAGCTGAATTAGTAGATAATGGTTTTGAAGATTTAACCACAGCTACTGAAGTTGAAAATGCTATTAATAATGTTGGTACTACACTAGTAGTAATTAATTCTGTTTGTGGATGTGCAGCAGGAGCATGCAGACCAGGTGTTTTAATGGCTGTTGCTAATGCGACTCAAAAACCAACAAGAATCACTACTAGTTTTGCTGGCTTCGATTTGGAAGCGGTGAATAAAGTAAGACAAATGCACTTGCCTTATCCTCCATCTTCACCAGCTATCGCACTATTTAAGGATGGAGTTCTAGTGAATATGGTTGAAAGACACCAAATTGAAGGAAGACCTGCTCAAGTGATCGCACAACATTTAATTTCAGTATTTCAAGAACACTGTAATTAATAACAATATATTAAACGTTTTTTGTTTTTAGATGGGTTAGTAAATACGGCCGCACTTTCTAGTGTGGCCCTTTTTTTATACGTAAATGAAGAATTCTAAGTAACATTGTAATCTATAATCACCATTCATCATGTATCCCAATTTATATTATTTAATAGAAGACTTATTTGGAGTAAAATTAAATGGATTACGACTCGTAAACTCCTTTGGTTTTTTTGTGGCTTTAGCTTTTATAGCTTCAGGGTATGTGTTGTATAGTGAATTAAAACGAAAAGAAGCATTAGGGGAGTTTGTTCCAACGGAAGAATCTTATATCGTGGGAGCACCTGCAAGTATTTCAGAATTGCTAATGAATTTCTTTTTTGGATTTTTATTTGGGTATAAAATTGTAGGTGCATTTACGGTTGAAAATGCATTAAATAATACTCAGGCTTTTATACTTTCTATGGAGGGTAGTATAGGTGCTGGAATAGTAGGAGGAGCTATTTTGTGTTTTTTAAAATGGCAGGAAAAAAACAAACAAAAATTAGATAAGCCCGAAACGCGCAAAGTCATGCTGTGGCCGCATGATAGAGTAGGAGATATAGTTTTACAAGCAGCTTTATGGGGATTTATTGGTGCTAAAATTTTCCATAATTTAGAGAATATAGATGACCTTATCAATGATCCATGGGGATCACTTATTTCATTTAGTGGACTTACCTTTTATGGAGGATTAATATTAGCAACAATTGCAATTATCATTTACGTTCGCAAATACAATATGAGGGTCATTCATTTTGCAGATGCAATGGCACCTACGATGATTTTTGCCTATGCGGCAGGACGCATTGGATGTCATATGAGTGGAGATGGTGATTGGGGTATTGCGAATTACAATCCAAAACCTTTTTCATGGTTACCGGATTGGATGTGGGCGTATCATTATCCACATAATGTAGTGAATCAAGGAGTGCCTATTCCAGGTTGTGTAGGTAATTATTGCAATCAATTACCAGAGGCAGTCTATCCCACTACTTTTTATGAGATTATCATTATGTTCATTTTATTTGCTATTATATGGGCGATTCGTAAAAAAATCACTCAGCCTGGTATTTTAACTGCCATATACTTTTTATTTGCCGGAGGGGAACGTTTCTTTATTGAAAAAATAAGAGTGAATAATAAATATACTTCTTTGCCTTTTCAACCTACTCAAGCGGAATTGATTTCTACTTTCTTAATACTATTAGGAATTGTATTTTTAATCAAATCTAAATCTTGGTTTCCTAAAATAAATTCAAAAACACTTTAATTCAATTGTTATGCCATCTTTTGACATCGCTAGTTCAGTGGACATTCAAACATTAGATAATGCTGTGAATGTAGTAAAGAAAGAAATCATCAATCGATTTGACTTTAAAGGAAATCATGTAGTGATTGATTTGAATAAAAAAGAATACCTGATTCAATTAGAATCAGAATCGGATATGAAAATTCAGCAAATCGTGGATGTGTTAATTAGCCGTTCCATGAAACAGGGTATTGATGCTTCCTCTTTTGATTTTTCTAAGGAATCTTTCCCCAGCGGTAAAATCTATAAAAAGACGGTTTCGGTTAAAAACGGTCTCAAGCAAGAGGATGCCAAAAAAGTGGTCAAGTTAATCAAAGACAGTGGATTAAAGGTGCAAGCTGCTATCATGGACGATATTGTTCGTGTAACAGGCAAAAAAATAGATGATTTACAGGATGTTATAGCAGCTTGCCGTAGTGGAAATTTAGGCTTACCTCTTCAGTACATCAATATGAAATAAGGCCAATTGGCCCTTATTAGCCTTTAATATTTGGCAAAAACACTGTTTTGCCTTAAATTTGCGTCCTATTTAATAATGGTACGGCAAAATCCGTGCTCCCTTAAAAATCATATAAATGAAACAAGGTATCCATCCAGAATCGTATCGTTTTGTAGTGTTTAAAGACATGAGTAACGGTACTTCTTTTTTAGGCAAATCCACTGCTCAAACAAAAGAAACTATTTTGTTTGAAGACGGAAAAGAATATCCAGTCATTAAATTGGAGATTTCTAACACTTCACATCCTTTTTACACTGGTAAAAATATGTTAGTGGATACAGCTGGACGTATTGACAAGTTCAATAAGCGTTACGCAAAGAAAAAATAATCAAGAGTGTAACTCTTTTTTATACAACATTTAAACCCTTTCTTATTGATTTAAGAAAGGGTTTTTTGTCAATTGAAACATATTAGAAACTAACTTTGTATTGAATAAATATTAGTTATGCAAAAATTGGATATACTTACTTTTGGAGCCCATCCTGATGATGTTGAATTAGGATGTGGTGGCACTTTATTGTCTTTGGTAGCGCAGGGCAAAAAAGTAGGCATTATCGATTTAACCAAAGGAGAGTTAGGGACTAGAGGAACAGTTGAAGGTAGATTAGTAGAAGCAACAATAGCAGCCAAATTAATAGGAGCTTTGGTTAGAACTAATTTAGAAATGGCAGATGGCTTTTTTGAAAATAATGAAGCCCATCAATTAAAAGTCGTTGAACAAATTCGTCAATACCAACCTAGCATTGTTTTTTGTAACGCACCTGATGATAGACATCCTGATCATGGACGTGCTTCCACATTAGTGGAGGAAGCATGTTTTAAAGCAGGTTTAGCGAAAATTAAAACAAACTATCAAGGAGTGGATCAAAAGCCTTGGAGACCTACGCAAGTGTTTCATTATATCCAATCCAAATCTTTGACACCTAACTTTGTTGTAGATATTAGTGGGTTTATAGATCAAAAAATGGAAGCGATATTGGCGCACAGCTCTCAGTTTTTTGATCCTAATTCAAAAGAACCAAATACTTTTATTTCAGGAGCCTCTTTCTTAGAATTTATCAAAGGAAGAGCGAAAGAAATGGGGCATCAAGTGGGGGTAGAATATGCGGAAGGATTTATTACTCATAAGTTATTAGGTATCCGTAATTTTGATTCAATCATTCAACAGACCACTTAATTTAGAATCATCTCAAATCATATTCATTTAACTATCGCAATTTTTTAACTATCACAATTTTGAAACATTTATAATATCATAATAAAATGGCCATTGTAAAAGTAGGATTAGTTCAAATGTCTTGTACTGCTGATAAAAAAAGCAATACCGAAAAAGCAATTCTTAAAATTAAAGAAGCGGCTCAACAAGGAGCTCAAATTGTTTGTTTGCAAGAATTGTTTACCTCTTTATATTTCTGTGATGTAGAATCCTATGATAATTTTAAATTAGCCGAATCTATTCCCGGTCAAACCACAGACCAATTATCAGCAGTGGCGAAGGAATTGGGAGTAGTTATTATTGCTTCCTTATTTGAAAAAAGAGCAGAAGGTTTATATCATAATACCACTGCAGTATTAGATGCAGATGGATCTTATTTAGGTAAGTATCGTAAAATGCATATTCCAGACGATCCAGCTTATTATGAAAAGTTTTATTTCACACCTGGTGATTTAGGGTATAAAGTATTTAAAACAAAATTTGCTACTATTGGAGTTTTAATATGTTGGGATCAATGGTATCCTGAAGCAGCAAGAATTACTAGTTTGATGGGCGCTGAAATGTTATTTTATCCAACCGCTATTGGTTGGGCCACTTCACAAGATGAAGCGACAAATACAGAACAATACAATGCATGGCAAACCATTCAACGAAGCCATGCTGTGGCAAATGGTGTACCTGTGATTAGTGTCAATAGAGTTGGCATGGAGCAAGATGGTGCGATGCAATTTTGGGGCGGATCATTTGTAAGTAATCCTTTTGGGACTTTAATATATAAAGCCTCTCACGATCAAGAAGAAATTGCAGTGGTAGATATTGATACTGAAAAATCGGATAGTTATCGAACTCATTGGCCTTTCTTAAGAGATCGTCGAATAGATTCTTATGACCCAATAACCAAAAGATATATTGACGATAAGGAAGATTAATTTTATCCCCTTTTTATAATTATAATTTTTCGGATTTCAATTATAATTCATCGGGAATACGATTCTAAAAATGTAAAATAAATGAGCGCAATTGCTACTGGATTTCAAGAGATAAAAGGGGTGACTCCTAAGTCATTAGGATTTCATTTTCCGGCTGAATTTGCAAAACACGATGCCATGTGGTTAAGTTGGCCGCACAAAGAAGAAAGTTGGCCAGGGAAAATTGCAAGCATATATCCATCTTATACCGAATTTATTAAAATGGTTGCGCTTACTGAAAAAGTATGTATTAATGTGGTGGATGAAAAAATGAAAAACTCAGCGATTAAAATGTTGCATTTAGCTGGAGCAAATATGGATCAAGTGCAATTTTTCATGCATCCAACCAATGATGCTTGGTGTCGTGATCATGGGCCTTCTTTTTTAATCAATAAGAATACAAATTCAAAAGCTATTATAGATTGGAATATCAATGCATGGGGTGGTAAATATCCTCCCTATGATTTAGATGATGTGATACCTACTAAAATTGCTCAAGCTTTACAATTGCCGTTTTTCAATCCAGGAATTATCATGGAAGGGGGGTCGGTAGATTTTAATGGTGCAGGTGCGGTGCTTACTTCTAAATGTTGTTTATTAAATCCCAATAGAAATCCACATTTAAATCAAGATCAGATAGAACAATATTTAATGGATTATTATGGAGTGGATCAAGTGCTTTGGGTCTCAGAAGGTATAGTAGGAGATGATACTGATGGTCATATTGATGATACCGTTCGTTTTGTAAATGAAGATACAGTAGTGACGGTGGTAGAAGAAAATGTTCTTTCAGAAAACTATGACTTGTTGCAGCAAAATTTGAAAGAATTAAAAGCGATGCGTTTGTTGAATGGTAAAGCATTAAACGTTATTGAATTGCCAATGCCTGCAGATGTGATTTATGAAGGACAAATGCTGCCTGCATCCTATGCTAACTTTTATATTAGTAATGGACATGTTATTGTACCTACTTATAAATGTGCACAGGATGATAAAGCGATGCAAATTATTCAATCTTGTTTTACAGACAGACAAGTAGTGGGAATAGATTCCACCGATATTATATGGGGTCTTGGAAGCTTTCACTGTTTAAGCCAACAAGAACCAAGTATATAAATGAACTAAGAATTTTTTACAACTAAGTATTTAAAAACAACGATATGAAAAAATTACAGGGATCCATGATAGTAAGTGCTATGATATTTGCATTCATTGCCTGTACTTCTTTTCCGTATGCCACTACCAATCAATTTTATAAAAATAGAAGCAAACAACTACAACAGGAATTAAAATTAAACCCAGGCATACAAACAGTTGAACAATTAACTAAAGCCAGTCAATGGGTAGGTACTACTAATTTTGATTTGCGTAAACCTAATTTTGTTATCATACACCATACTGCACAAAATTCATGTCAAGAGACTTTAAAAACTTTCACTTTAGAGAGAACTAAAGTAAGTGCGCATTATGTAATATGTAAGGATGGCACCATACATCATATGTTGAATGATTATTACAGGGCCTGGCAAGCTGGTATTTCAAAATGGGGCAATAATTCTGATATCAATTCCAGTTCCATTGGTATTGAATTAGATAATAATGGATTTGAACCATTTGATACGGCACAAATCAATAGTTTGGTTTTGTTATTAGAGCAGTTAAAGAAAAACTATAGTATTCCAGAGACTAATTTTATAGGACACGGAGACATTGCTCCAAAGCGTAAAGTTGATCCCAATATTAATTTTCCTTGGAAATATTTAGCTTCCAAAGGGTATGGCATGTGGTTTGATCCGCAGCCAAATTATGTTTTACCCAATAACACTTCAATAAGTTATGCTTTGGCTTTAGTAGGATATGATATTAAGGATACTACAGCCGCTATTTTAGCTTTTAAGCGCCATTTTAGACAAGATAGTACCGCCATTATAACACCTGAGGATCAATCAGTTTTAGCCCAATTAATACAGTATAAGTTTACAAAATAAATTTTCGTACTAACAAATGTTAGCGTAATTTTGAGTAAACTATTTACTATGGATTTCAGCTTATCTGAAGAGCAGTTAATGATACAAAGAGCGGCTCGTGAATTTGCCCAACAAGATTGTTTACCGGGTGTCATTGATCGTGATGAAAAACAAAAATTTCCCTTAGAACAAGTTGAAAAGTTAGCCGATTTAGGCTTTTTAGGGATGATGACCGATCCTCAATTTGGAGGCGCCGGCATGGATACTATTTCTTATGTATTAGCCATGGAAGAAATAAGTAAAGTGGATGCCAGTGTGAGTGTTTGTATGAGTGTGAATAATAGTTTAGTGTGTTGGGGTTTAGAACATTATGGAAATGAAGCGCAAAAAAATAAATATTTAACTCCATTAGCACATGGTAAAAAAGACGGACACCTTTATGTAGGTGCTTTTTTATTAAGTGAGCCAGAAGCAGGTAGTGATGCCACGCATCAGCATACTTCGGCGATAGAAGAAGGAGATCATTATATTTTAAATGGGGTCAAGAATTGGATCACGAATGGATCTACAGCATCTGTATATTTAGTGATGGCGCAAACCGATGCCAGTAAAGGGTCTAAAGGGATTAATGCATTTATAGTAGAAAAAAATTGGCCAGGTGTTTCAGTGGGTGCAAAGGAAAATAAAATGGGAATAAGAGGTAGTGATACGCATGCTATTTCATTTACGGATGTGAAAGTCCCTAAAGAAAACAGAATAGGTGCAGATGGTTTTGGTTTTTCATTTGCCATGAAAACTTTGAATGGGGGCAGAATTGGAATAGCAGCACAAGCATTAGGTATTGCAAGTGGTGCATATGAATTAGCCTTGGCTTATAGCAAAGAAAGAAAATCCTTTGGTAAACCTATTCATGAACATCAAGCCATCCAATTTAAATTAGCAGAAATGGCAACACGTATTCAATCTGCTCGTTATTTATGTTATTTAGCAGCTTGGGAAAAAGATCATGGAATGGATTATACCACTAGTGCAGCAATGGCGAAGCTTCATGCTAGTGATACGGCTATGTGGGTGACTACAGAAGCGGTGCAAGTACATGGTGGGTATGGATTTGTGAAAGAGTTTCACGTAGAGCGTTTAATGAGAGATGCTAAAATTACTCAGATATACGAAGGGACCAGTGAAATCCAAAAAATGGTCATTGGAAGGAATATTACTAGATAGTCTACTAGATGGAATGAAACTAAATTTGCACATGATAACAATGAAAATTAAATTATTCAATTGTTTAGTTATGTAGTTATTTCAATGAACTATTAATATTATCAAATTTGGATGTATTTTTGAATCCTTATTTAAAAAGTTAAAAGTTTTCTTCATGTCGGTTAATACCACTGTGTTTCATCAAATTAAAAAAGAATTAACTGCTTCCGGTGTGGACTTGATAGCTGTAAGTAAAACCAAGCCTAATAAAGACATTATTGATTTATATGAGATAGGGCAGCGTGACTTTGGTGAAAATTATGTACAAGAATTAGTGGATAAAGCAGCTAGTTTACCAGCCGATATTCATTGGCATTTCATTGGACATTTACAATCCAATAAAGTAAAATTCATCGCCCCTTTTGTACACCTCATACATGGGGTGGATAGTGAAAAGCTTTTACAAGAAATTAATAAACAAGCTTTAAAGAATAATAGAGTCATTGATGTTTTATTGCAAGTACATATTGCTACAGAGGAAACCAAGTTTGGATTTGATGCTTCCTCTTTAATGGAATTGATCCAAAGCAATAGACTTATACAATATCAAAATATTTCAGTAAAAGGATTAATGGGCATGGCTTCCTTTACGGAGGATATGAATAAAGTAAAAACTGAATTTGCTTCTTTAAGCCAATTGTTTCAACAAGTAAAAACCATTTTGCCTGCTAACTCATTCCAAACCTTAAGTATGGGCATGAGTTCCGATTATGCATTAGCCATACAACAGGGCAGTACTATGGTGCGCATAGGTAGTTTGTTATTTGGCGCAAGGGAATACGCTAAATAATATAATATATTAGATAAGTTTACTTTACTATACTATACTTTACTCTACTTTACTTTACCATAATCAAATACTAACTGACAAAAGGCTTTCACACCTACTATAAAACCTGATTCATCTAAATAAAAATCAGCGGTATGATGGGGTGCTACTTCACTTGATTTTTTATCCTTAGGCAAGGCTCCTAAATAAAAGAAGAAGCTGGGCGCTTTTTCACCAAAGAATGAAAAATCTTCGGCACCTGTTTGCCATGTAGTTTCTTCCACATTTTCGGCACCTGCCGCTTTAATAAGTGAAGGCAAAGTTTTTTTCACTAAACTTGGTTCATTGTAAGTGACTAATGTTTTGGTGTCAATAGTAACCTCTGCAGTTGCGCCTGTACTTGCTGCAATATTTTTTACCGTGTTTCTGATTCTTTCATGTACTTCCTTTTGCATTTTACTATCTAAGGTTCTGATAGTGCCAGATAATTCTGCAGTTTCAGGTATAATATTAGAACGTACACCACCTTTAATAGTTCCCACTGTAATCACTACTGGAGCTTTAGTTAAATCCATCTGTCTACTTACAATATGTTGTAATCCTTCAATAATTTGTGCAGCTGAAGCAATTGGGTCAATGCCACCCCAAGGTTGTGAACCATGACTTCCTTTACCATTAATTTTAATAGTAAACCAATCAGAAGAAGCCATAAAAGCGCCTGGCTTATAATGAATTGTTCCCACTGGAATTTGAGATTCAATATGCAAACCAAAAACAGCATCTACTTTGGGTTGATCTAATGCACCGTCTTTTATCATTAAAGGAGCACCACCTTCTTCATTATTTGGAGGACCTTCTTCGGCAGGTTGAAATAAGAATACCACAGTACCTGGAACGTCTTTTTGCATTGCTTGTAATACTTTAGCAGTAGCCATCAAAATAGATATATGTGAATCATGACCACATGCATGCATCACATCCACTTGACTACCCATAAATTCTGCAGTAACTTTTGAAGCAAAAGGAACAGGAGTTCTTTCTTTCACAGGAAGGGCATCAATATCAGCTCTTAATGCAACTACAGGACCTGGTTTTCCACCTTTTAAAATAGCCACCACACCTGTTTTTGCAACAGGGTAGCGAACTTCAATGCCGGGTAAAGTTTTTAAATAGTCGGCAATGAATTTCCCAGTATTTACTTCGCGATTAGATAACTCTGGATTTTCATGGAAATGTCTTCTCCATTTAATTAATTGAGGCTCTATATCCTGTACTAATTGGGTATAGTTTTTAGGAAGATCTTGAGCTGTTGCAATCATGCTGCTAGAGAACATGGTTAAAACAAAAAGAACAATAATTTTTCTCATATAGTAGTGTTTATTTTTTATGGAGTGTAAATTGATTTTTAATATTATATTTTTTTTCTTTTCTTTTCTTCTAACTTTTCTTATTTAAATTTTGAGTATTAATTGAAATTTAAGCTTGGTATTCTCCAAATACATTTCTTAATACATCTGATATTTCTCCTAAAGTGCAGTAATTTTCGACTGCATCTATAACAGGAGGCATTAAGTTAGTTCCTTCTTGAGCTGCCAATTTTATAGTAGCTAAACATGTACTCACTTTTTGGGCATCTCTTTTTGTCTTTACTATTTTTAATTTTTCAATTTGTTGTAAGCGAATGGATTCGTCCACTTTGAATACCGGCATGTCTTGCGACTCTTTGGATTGAAATTGATTGACTCCTACAATTATTTTTTGTTGAGATTCAATATTTTTTTGATAAGCATAGGCGCTTTCAGCAATTTTATTTTGCATGAATCCAGATTCAATTGCGGCAACGCTTCCGCCCATTGCATCTATTTGTTCAATCAACTCGGTTGCTTTTTGGGCAATATCATGGGTGAGGCTTTCTACATAATAACTTCCTGCTAATGGATCCGCTGTGTCTGTGATGCCACTTTCAAAAGCTACTATTTGTTGTGTTCTTAAAGCAACGCTGGCAGCATCTTGTGTAGGTAAGCCTAATGCTTCATCATATCCATTAGTATGTAAACTTTGGGTACCTCCTAAAACCGCAGCGATGGTTTGAATCGTCACACGACTTATATTATTCATAGGTTGTTGCGCAGTGAGCGTCGCTCCTCCTGTTTGGGTATGAAACCTTAGCATCATTGCTTTCTCATCTGTTGCTCCTAATTCTTTCATCATATTGGCCCATAATGTTCGAGCTGCTCTAAACTTAGCGACTTCTTCAAATAAATTATTATGAGCATTAAAAAAGAATGAAAGTCTTTTTCCAAATACATTAATATCTAATCCTTTTTCCAAAGCAGCTTTTACATAGGCTTTACCGTTGCTTAATGTAAAAGCAACTTCTTGTACCGCTGTACTTCCTGCTTCACGAATATGATATCCTGAAATAGATATACTATTCCATTTGGGAATATGTTCACTAGACCATTCAAAAATATCTGTTATGATACGCATAGAAGGTTTAGGAGGGTAGATGTAGGTTCCTCTTGCTGCATATTCTTTTAAAATATCATTTTGTATAGTTCCACTTAATTTTTCTAAAGGGATGCCTTGTTTTTTTGCTAATGCAACATAAAAAGCTAGTAATATAAAACCGGTTGAATTAATAGTCATGGAAGTGCTTATTTTATCCAATGGAATATCCTTGAATAAAATTTCCATATCCTCGATGGAGCAAATGGATACACCTACTTTTCCTACTTCGCCTTCGGCTAAATCATGATCGGCATCGTATCCAATTTGTGTAGGTAAATCAAAAGCAACACTTAAACCCATTACACCTTGAGCGAGTAAAAAATGATATCTTTTATTGCTTTCTTCTGCAGTAGAAAATCCTGCATATTGACGCATCGTCCACAATTTGCCTCGATACATGTCTGCTTGCACACCTCTAGTATAGGGGAATTGTCCAGGCAATGCTTCTTGAATCATAGCATTCGCCTTCGTTGCTTCACTGTTAGAAATAGAAGGGACATCCAATGAAGTATAAACCTTCTTCACTTCTATACCACTATCTGTCTTTTTAGGTGCCTCTTGCATGGTTCAATTTACGAAAAAAATGATTAGTAGAGAGCCCTGTAATATTTCTATTTTCGAAAGATGCACTGTATTTTGATTCGGGATTATGCTGTAATTTTGCTCTATAATTATATTCCTATGTCTACAGTTATAGCAGCAACCATTCCAGTGAGTTTTACATCAGGTGCCATTGAGGAATTACACCGTTTAATGTCAGAACCTAACTTTGACAACCAACAGCGTCTAAGAGTAGGTGTTAAAGGCGGGGGTTGCAGTGGGATGACCTATGTATTAGGTTTTGATGCTCCTAAAGAAGAAGATGAGCTTTTTATTTTTGAAGGAATACCTTGTTGCATGGAAAAATCGCATCAAATTTATTTATACGGGATGACGATTGATTGGCAAGGTGGGTTGAATAGTCGTGGGTTTACGTTTACGAATCCGAATGCGTCCAGTACCTGCGGATGCGGGACTTCATTTGCGGTTTAAAATTTAGTTGATATTTGAAGTGAGATTGAAAAAATAGCTCCACCTCGCTTCCTATCACTTCGTTCAACGTCAGCTCGGTTGACTATTTTTTTCAATCTCTTCTATCAATTCTAAATTTTAAACAAATTTCAGTTTAACATTAAGGGATTTGCTTGAAAAAATAGCTCCACCTCGCTTCCTATCACTCCGTTCAACGTCAGCTCTGTTGACTATTTTTTTCAATCTCTTCTAATAACTCTTTCAATTCTAAATTTTAAACAAATTTCAGTTTAACATTAAGGGATTTGCTTGAAAAAATAGCTCCACCTCGCTTTCTATCACTCCGTTCAACGTCAGCTCGGTTGACTATTGTTTTTCAATCTCTTCTATCAATTCTTTCAATTCTAAATTTTAAACAAATTTCAGTTTAACATTAAGGGATTTGCTTGAAAAAATAGCTCCACCTCGCTTCCTATCACTTCGTTCAACGTCAGCTCTGTTGACTATTTTTTTCAATCTCTTTCTATTGTTTTTAATCTTCCTTTGCTCATAAATTGAAAAAATACCTAATTCTCTCTCTCCATCGCTGCGCTCAAAGCTCGTTCGAATTAGTATTGTTTTTAATTTATTAATAAACTTTCTGTAAATAATAAAGCCTCTCCGATTGAACGGAGAGGCTTTATTTATGGTAACGAGGAATCGTTTACTATTTCTTTTTGTCTTCTGATTTTCCTAGTGGTCGGCTTTTTGCAAAGTCCACTAATACTGGAGCCGCTACAAAGATAGAAGAGTAGGTACCAGTGATTACCCCAATTAACATTGCGAATGCGAAACCTCTTGTTACTTCACCACCAAAGATGAATAAAATTAAGATGGTTAAGAACACAGTTAATGAAGTCATGATGGTACGACTTAAAGTTTGATTGATCGCTTTGTTAATGATAGAAGCGTTATCAGAACCTTTCATTAATTGACTGTCCTCACGAATACGGTCATATACAATTACCGTGTCATTCATAGAGAAACCAATTACGGTTAAGATAGCTGCGATAAAATGTTGATCTATCTCTAATGGGAAAGGAACAAATTTACGTGCAAAGCTGAATACAATTAAGGTTACAAATACATCATGTAATAAAGAGAAGATAGTTCCTAAAGAGTATCTCCAATCACGGAAACGTATAAATATGTATAAACAAATTGCAATTAAGGCAAAGATGGTTGCTTTAGTAGCACCTGCTTTTAAATCATCAGATATAGTAGGCAATACTGTTTGAGAACTTTGCTTATAGTCAGTTTCAAATTCTTTGAAACTGATATTGACAGGTAATTGCTTAGCCAATCCTTTGAACAATAAACCTTCTACTTCTTGATCAATATTATTTCCTTGCTCATGTATTTTATAAGAAGTAGTAATGTTGACTTGGTTTTTAGTATCTACAGTTTTGATAATTGGAGCTTCACCAAATACTTTCTTTAATTCGTCTCTAATTTCTTCTGTATTAACTGCAGTTTTAAATTTCACAGTATAGCTACGTCCACCTGCAAATTCAACACCTTCATCAAATCCATTGAAGAAACTAGCGATACCCATTACCAACACTATTGCGGATAACATGTAAGCATACTTTCTGAATTCGATAAATTTATAGCTAGCATGTTTGAAAATGCTTCTAGAAACTTTAGTGAAATATTCGAAGTGTCTGTTTTTACTAGTGTAGATATCTGTAATTAAACGAGATACTAAAATTCCGCAGAATAATGAAAGTAAAATACCAATGATTTGTGTTGTAGCAAATCCTAATACAGGACCTAGGCCAAAGTAAGCTAAGATACAAGCTGTTAAAAGGGTAGTAACGTGCGCATCCAATACTGGAGACATAGAACGTTTGTAACCATCTGTTACAGCTAATTGATAACTTTTCCCTTTGGTTAATTCTTCTTTGATTCTTTCAAAAATAATTACGTTAGTATCTACCGCCATACCGATGGTTAATACCAAACCAGCGATACCCGGTGCTGTTAAAGTAAATCCTAAAGCACTTAAGATACCAATAGTAAATAATAAGTTTAATATTAAAGCGATGTTAGCTACCCAACCACCTGTGTTGAAGTATAATAACATTAAAGCAAATATGACTAAGAAGGAAATACCAAAAGCCATAGCGCCACCTTGTATAGAAGCCTTACCTAAAGTAGGACCTACTTGTTGTTCTGCAACAATTTTAGCAGGTGCAGGTAATTTACCACTCTCTAAAATTTGAGCTAAATCCTGTGCCGTTTTTAAAGAGTAACTTCCTGAAATTTGAGAGTTACCAGTTGTGATAGCATCATTAACGTTAGGCGCAGAATACACGATATTATCTAAAACAATAGCAATTGGTTTGCCTACATTTTTAGAAGTCATTTTACCCCAAATGCTAGTACCCACTTTGTCCATATTCATTTTGATCGCTACTTTTCCTCTTTCATCATAATCTTGTGCAGCGTTCGCAACGTGGTCGCCTTCTAATTCAGCAATACCGTTGTCTAAAGTTTTGATAGCATATATAGGAAGAACATCTTTTGTTTTAGGATCTTCTGATTCTACTTTACCATACATGAAAACTAAATTAGTAGGAAACTTAGATTTTACTTCTGCCATTGCTAAGTACTTGTTTAAAGTACCAGTATCTTTTTTCAAGATATATCCAATCTCAGCAGGGAATGTATATTGTCCATTTTTACCTTGGTAAGGTTGAGTGAACTGAACTGTTTTTAATAATGGATTTTTGTTTGCCTTTAATTTAGCAGTATCCATTTTTGCAGTTACAGTTGTATCAGTAGAACCGTTTAAGCTAGCTTCGATAGATTTATCTGCTGCTAATATACCTTCTTGAAAATCTTTGTTTTCAAAAGTGTATACTTCAAAAAATTGAAGATTTGCAGTTGATTGTAAATAAGAACGTACACGCTCTTTATCATTCACCCCTGCTAATTCAATATTGATAATACCTTTGTTGGCATCTGGATTAATATTTGGAGAAGCCAAACCAAAACGGTCAATACGCGTTCTTAAAATACGATACGTGTTATTGAAAGCTTGAGTTGCTTGTTCTTTTAAATAAGTAGCAGCAACATCATCTGAAGCGTCAAACTTTAATTTACCATTACTGCGTGTAGCAAACAAGGGAGCTAATTTTCCAGAAGGATTTGTTTTAGCATATTCATCTCTGAATAATGAAATTAAATCCGCACTGCTATTTGCTTTTTTTGCAACTGCATTAGTTAAAGCAGTATTAAAAGCTGGATCCTTGGTATAGTTTGCTAAAGATTTAATTAACCCATCTAAACCCACTTCCATTGTCACACTCATACCACCTTGTAAATCAAGGCCTAACATGAGTTCTTTTTCTTTTGCAGAAGCATAAGTAGTTAAACCAAAAGCTAATTTGGTTTCCTTGGTGCTGTCTAATAAGTGCTTTACATAAGCTTTTTGAGCATCACTCACACTGTCATTATACCAAAATTGCTTGTCTTTGTCGTTGGGGTATAAAGATTGAGCAGTAGGTAATTTCTTAACCCAAGCTGCTGCTTTTGCTTCCATAGCTTTTTCATGGCTGCGAACAAACCAAGTAAAAGACAATTGGTAAAGACAAATCAAAATAAGCGCAAATGTAAAAAAGCGCACTAATCCTTTAAGTTGCATAGTCGTTTGATTAACTGATTTTTAGTCGGCAAATATAATGGAAACGGAGGGAAAACTAAGGCTAAATGGCCATTATTTTACTGCTGAAAGCTTGATGTCAAAGTATAAAGGAGAATTGCCTGGAATAGAAGAACCAGCCCCTGCAGCACCATATCCTAAAGAAGAAGGAATTAATACTTTGATTTCACCGCCTACACCAATCAAGGGCACTGCTTTTTGCCAACCTAAAATAAGGCTACTTAACGGGTAAGTGATGGTTCCAGCATCAAATTGATTGCCATTCATTAATTGACCTACATAAGTAACTGTGATGGTATTACTTACTGTAGGCTTTGTTCCAGTACCTGGAGTGATAATTTGATATAAAACACCACTTGGGTCTTCGGTATAAGTGATATTATTAGCTTTAGCGAAGCCTATCATTTGTTCCTTTTCATTGGCTCCAGACTTGCTACAACCACTTATGCCAAAAATGGCTAAAATGGTCAAAAAAGAGGCTAAAATGGTTAAAAATGGGGTGTTTTTGGTCAATTTTGATTGATTTTGGCTCATTTTTTAGATTTTATATGTTTTAATTCTTGATAACGTTGTTCATTCATTTCAAAGCTAAATTGTTGATAGAGGAAGGCAATTCCCACCGAAATAACAACAATAGATAAAAGTATCCAAATTTCATTTCCTCTAATATTGGCGACCATATTGGCTCGTTCATACCAACCTGACTCTGTGATGACCATAGAAAGTATACCAAGGGCTAGTCCAACACTTAATCCCCTTAAAAAGGGTTTTCGTTTATAATGGGGTAGTATTCGATCCTTTTCCCACTGTTGGTAAAATTTTTCTTCCTCGGCACTGATCATAGGGCAAATTTATGCATTGATAGTTAGATTCCCTTTTTCCGATGTACTTTTAATTTTAAACGAACAATTTTTTATGAAAACGATATTTCAAAAATGGGGAGTCACTATTTTTATTCTGTTATTATCGGTGCATTTATACGCACAAATATTAGGAGAGGATTTCAAATACCTACAATGGGGTTCTAAGTTTTTATTAATTCCTACCTTGATGGCTTATTTGGCGGCTCAAAATTTTCCTAATGCATCTTCCAAAGAAAAGTGGTTTATCATGCTAGCTTTGTTGGGATCCTTAGCAGGAGATGTGTTACTTAGTTTTCCCAATTTATTTATTGTAGGTATGGTGGCATTTATGACCACACATATTTTTAATATTTTATTTTTCACGCAACATGCACCAAGCAAAGATTCAAATAATACCAAAGTATATATTTATTCAGCACTGCTTGCAATTTTCTGCTATATAATTTATGCCAATTTAAAAAACGCAATGGGTAGTTTGATTTATCCAGTTCTCGTGTATATGATTTTAATTTGTAGCTCGGCGATTTGTGCCGTAAGAGCATCGCGAAATGATAAAGTAAAAATGATTGCTAATTTATTTTGGATTCCAGGGATGTTATTTTTTATAACATCGGATGCAGTTTTAGCTTTTAATAAATTTAGCTGGGAGAAAACCGGACCTCATATCAAAAATATTGGTTTAGTCACCATGATGACTTATGGTATTGCGCAATTGCTTTTAGTAAAAGGGTTTCAATTGTATTTTGCAAATAATAAGTCAGAGTAGGGGTTGAGAAAAAAATATAAAAAAAAGCTCCTCTCGAAATTTCGAGAGGAGCTTTTTTTATGTGTATACTTTGTAAAGTATTAGTATCCACCCATGCCGCCCATTTCTGGATGACCACCACCTGCAGGAGGTGCAGCTGGTGCAGGTTTGTCAGCAATAACGCATTCTGTTGTTAACAACATAGATGCAATAGACGCTGCATTCTCTAAAGCAACTCTTGTTACTTTAGTAGGATCAATAACACCTGCTTTAAATAAGTTTTCGAAAACTTCAGTTCTAGCATTGAATCCGAAATCATCTTTTCCTTCTTTGATTCTTTGAACTACAATAGAACCTTCGATACCGCTATTTTTAACGATTTGACGAAGTGGTTCTTCGATCGCTCTTCTTACGATTTGGATACCTGTATTTTCATCATCGTTAGAACCTTTTAATTTATCTAAGCTAGCAACGGCACGGATATAAGCCACACCACCACCAGGTACGATTCCTTCTTCAACAGCAGCGCGTGTTGCATGTAAAGCATCGTCAACACGATCCTTCTTTTCTTTCATTTCAGTTTCGGTTGCAGCACCTACATATAAAACAGCTACACCACCACTTAATTTAGCTAAACGCTCTTGTAATTTCTCACGATCGTAATCGGAAGTTGTATTTTCAATTTGCGCTTTAATTTGATTTACTCTTGCAGTGATATCGGCTTTTTTACCTTTACCGCCTACGATAGTCGTGTTGTCTTTATCAATTGTAACAGAAGAAGCTTGACCCAAATAAGTTAAGTCAGCATTTTCTAATTTGAAACCTTGTTCTTCGCTAATTACAGTTCCTGCAGTTAAGATAGCAATGTCATTTAACATTTCTTTTCTGCGATCACCAAATCCTGGCGCTTTTACAGCAGCTACTTTAATTGTACCACGTAATTTGTTGACTACTAATGTTGCCATTGCTTCACCTTCTAAATCTTCAGCAATGATCACTAATGGACGACTAGTTTGTGCTACTTTTTCTAAAATATGTAAGATGTCTTTCATTGCTGAAATCTTCTTGTCATAAATTAAAATATATGGATTTTGTAATTCAGCTTCCATTTTTTCGCTATTGGTAACGAAATAAGGAGAAGTATATCCACGATCAAATTGCATACCTTCTACTACATCTACTGTAGTGTCAGTTCCTTTTGCTTCTTCAACAGTGATCACTCCTTCTTTACCTACTTTACCCATTGCCATGGCAATTAATTTTCCAATTTCATTGTCATTGTTAGCAGAAATAGAAGCTACTTGTTCAATTTTTTTAGAATCATTTCCAACAGTTTGTGATTGTGCTTTTAAACTAGCCACCACTTTCTCCACTGCTTTATCAATACCGCGTTTCAAATCCATTGGATTTGCACCAGCAGTTACGTTTCTTAAACCTTCACCAATAATAGCCTGAGCTAATACAGTCGCAGTAGTAGTACCATCACCCGCAATATCTGCTGTTTTGCTAGCAACTTCTTTGACCATTTGAGCACCAATGTTTTCAATGGGATCTTCTAAGTCAATTTCTTTTGCTACAGATACCCCATCCTTAGTAACAGAGGGAGAACCAAATTTTTTCTCAATCACTACGTTACGACCTTTTGGTCCTAAAGTCACTTTCACAGCGTTGGCTAAAGTATCAACGCCTTTTTTCATTTTATTTCTCGCTTCTAAATCGAAAAAAATCATTTTAGACATATAGAGTTGTTTTTAATTTTTAAAATAAAGAACCATTATACAATGGCCAAAATATCACTTTCACGCATAATCAATAAATCTTGACCTTCAATTTGGATTTCTGTTCCAGCGTATTTACCATATAAAACAGTATCACCCACTTTCACAGTCACTGGTTCGTCTTTCTTACCTGTTCCAGCAGCAACGACAGTTCCACGTTGTGGTTTTTCCTTTGCGGTATCTGGGATGATGATTCCTCCAGCTGTTTTTTCTTCTGCAGCGGCAGGCTTAACAATCACTCTGTCATGCAGAGGAGTAATGTTCAATTTCTTAGCCATACTTTATCGTTTTTATTGTTTAATAATGTTTGTACCCTAATGATATCGATAACCATGCCAATGACCTTTTTTCAGTATATAAAGGTCAAAATTTCAGATTATTGATTATGAAGGGCTTGGGGGAGGCAAATCTATGCCTAAAATTGCATGCTTGAACTAGTTTTAAGGTAAAAAATGTCAGTTTTTATCAATTTATTAGATAGATTTGCAGCCATTTAGCTCTTACACATATGATGAATCGAAGAAATATTAGGATTAAAGTAATGCAGGTGCTATACATGGTAGAAGCCGAAAATCAAGCCAGCCCTAGCTCATTGCTCCAAAAGGAATTTGACAAAACTCGAAATTTGTTTGTATTTCTGGTTCATTTAATACACCAAGTGGCATTATACGCCGAGGTAGAAGCAGGACAAAGAGCCTCCAAAAACTTACCGGATCAAGCAGATTTATCTGTCAATATTAAATTGGCAGGGAATAGTCTTGTGTGGCAAACCCTTGAAAATGACAATTTTAAAAAGGCTTGCGAAATCGTAAAACCACAACAGTGGATTCAAGATGAAATGGTGAAGGGCTTGTTTAGACAGTTATCTGAGACCCACGAATATGTTCAATATATTGCCGAAGACAGTCGCGAAAAATCAAAAGAAAAGGAAATCTTAAAGTTCATCTTTGGAACTCTAATATTGAATTCAGAAAATACCTTGGATTATATAGATGAACATTTCACTAATTGGGAAGATGAAGGTGAAGTGATGATTGGGTTTATTTTAAATTATTTACAAAAACCAAGTAGCATTGATTTCTTGGATTTAGTAGGAGACGAAAAAAATAAATTTGCAAAGGATTTATTAGCCACAGCTATTGATAAAAAAACAATAACAGAAGATATCATTAAACCCACTTTAAAAAATTGGGATCCAGAACGTATTGCTGTGATAGATATGATCCTATTGCGTTTGGGGGTTTGTGAATTGATGTATTTTGATACGATTCCGACCAAAGTGACAATTAATGAATACATCGATTTAGGAAAGGATTATAGTACCGAACAAAGCGGACATTTTGTAAATGGAATTTTGGATCATATTCACAAGGATTTAGTGAATACTGGCAAAATTCAAAAAATTAGCCATAAAAATAAATAATCGTTAATTCGACGTATAAAATAAGTTGGAATGTGGTTTCCGATTATATTTGTAACAACAAAAAAAATTTAAATTTTTAAATAAAACAACATGATGCAAATTTTATTACAAGCACCTCCTCAAGGTGGTGGTACTTTTCAGTTAGTAATGTTAGGCGGTATTATTTTAGTTTTCTGGTTTTTTATGATTCGCCCACAAGCTAAAAAAGCAAAAGAGCAAAAGAAGTTCATTGACACAATGCAAAAAGGAGACAAAGTGGTTACCATTGCTGGTATTCATGGTACTATTAATAAAGTGAACGAAGATAATACTGTTCAATTAGAAGTTAACCCAGGTAGTTACTTGAAAATTGAAAGATCTTCTATTAGTTTAGAGTGGTCTCAAGCTTTAAGCAAATAAAACATTTGTTTAAGTTAAAATTGAATCCGAAATTGGGGTAACTAATTTCGGATTTTTTATGCGCATGATTGGCTTAACAGGTGGGATTGGGTCAGGTAAAACTACGGTGGCAAAAATATTTGCAACTCTAGGTATTCCTGTTTTTAATGCGGATGACACAGCTAAAGAATTAATGCAAAACAGCCCCCTGTTAAAAGAACAATTAATACAACAGTTTGGTGCAGAAGTATATCAAGATGGCCAATTAAATAAAGCATATTTATCTAATATTGTTTTTAAAGATCCTTATCAATTGAATCTTTTAAATGCCATAGTGCATCCTGCTTCTATTCAGGCGGCATGGGATTGGGCAGCTCAACAAAATGCACCTTATGTCATCAAGGAAGCAGCGCTCATATTTGAATCCAATGCAGCGGAAGGGTTGGATCAAGTGATTGGAGTAACCGCACCATTATCTTTACGTATTCACAGAGTCATGCAGCGAGATCAATGCACTAAAGCGGATGTTGAAATGCGCATGAGAAATCAAGTGTCAGATTCGATCAAGATGAAATTATGTGATTGGGTGATTATTAATAATGATCAAGAATTATTAATTCCTCAGGTATTAAAAATTCATGAAGCCCTTATAAAAGGTCTTTAACATTTCAAGACGTATCATTTTAAAAATATTTTTGGGGGACTTTAATAAATTAAAATATTCTTGATTTATATATTTTATAAAGCTTTCTCTATTTTATAGCACCATCTTTTTAGACGTCCATCAAAATCAAATGGGGTAGTCGCTTTAGTGATGTCTTTTATTTGTGTGCTGTGTATCTGTTCGGTATCTAAAACGAATCTTGAAAAATTCGTGCTAAAGTATAAAGTGGCGCCCGGTTTCATGGCTTTTAAAACATCATTGATTAATTCAACGTGATCCATTTGAATATCTAATATATCCTTCATTCTCTTACTATTACTAAAAGTAGGAGGATCCATAATGACTAAATCAAATTCATTACTGGGTAAGGTTTTTAAATACTGTTTTACATCAGCATGTATAAAATGATAGATAGTGGGATTTATTAATTTATTTAGTGTAAAATTATCTTGACTCCATTGTAAATAGGTTTTTGATAAATCCACAGAAGTCACGCTGCGTGCACCTGCAGCAGCACAGTACACCGAAAATGAACTGGTGTAAGAAAATAAATTCAACACATTTTTTTGAGGTGCTAGTTCAGCCACCATTTGTCTTGTAATACGATGATCTAAAAATAAGCCAGTGTCTAAATAGTCGGTGAGGTTGACTAAAAACTGGTGCCCGTTTTCTTGTACATTTATGATTTTAGAAGCAATGACTTCTTCGGCTTTTTCATATTGACCTTCTCTATGAGACATTCTCTTGCGCACTCTTAAAAACATTTTTTCAATGGGGACCTGCGTCATATTTTCAATGATCTTTTTGGTTTCTTCCAACCAAACCTCATGTTCCTCATCGGTTAAAGCATGTCTTCGATTGTATTCGGCGATATAAATATAATCCTCATATAATTCAATACAAATTGGAAATTCAGGTAAATCATGATCATACAATCTCCAGCAACTGATATTTTGTCGCTTGGCTTGTTTTAATCGATGCTTATAGTTTTTAAGCAATCGATTCTCGAACATCTGAAATTTCTCTGTCGTCATAATGTTTATAAAAAAAGAAGCGTTATAAAAATAACGCTTCTAAAATTAAATGATTTTAAATCATTTAATACTATTTTAATTTTGCAAGTGCTTCTTTAACTCGAGACCATGCTTTTTCAATGTTGGGCATACTATTCGCAAAGGAAAAGCGCACGCAATTAGGTTCACCAAATGCATCACCCATGACCGATGAAACATTCGCTGTGTTTAATAAATACATGCTAAAGTCGGGGGCGTTTGTAATGGTAGTTGTACCATCTGTTTTTCCATAATAATGGCTTACATCAGGGAATACATAAAATGCGCCTTGTGGAGCAAAGCATTTAAATCCTGGAATATCATTCACTAAAGCCAATGTTTTTTCACGGCGTCTTGTAAATTCTTCTGACATTTCTTGAGAAGGCTTTAAATCACCTACTAATGCAGTTACAGCAGCTTTTTGTGTAATAGAACATGTCCCAGAAGTAAATTGACCTTGTAATTTCTCCATAGCTTTTGCAATTTCAACACTTGAAGCAGTGTATCCTAATCTCCAACCTGTCATGGCAAAACCTTTACTCAATCCATTAATGACCACCACCTGATTTTTGATTTCTTCAAATTGTGCAATGCTTTCATGTTTGCCTACGAAATTGATGTATTCGTAAATTTCATCTGATAATATTGTAATGCCGGGGTACTTTTTAAATAAATTGGCAAGGGCTTCTAATTCATCCTTACTATACACTGCTCCTGATGGATTACAAGGAGAGGAGAACATAAATACTTTGGTATTTGGAGTAATAGCAGCTTCCACTTGTGCAGGAGATACTTTAAAACCATCTTCTACCGTACTTCTAATTTCTACCACTTTACCTCTTGCTATTTTTACCAACTCGGAATAAGTCACCCAATATGGAGTGGGGATGATCACTTCATCACCATCATCTACTAATGCTAAAATAGCATTGGCTAAACTTTGTTTAGCTCCTGTAGAAGTCACTATTTGTTCAGGTTTGTAATCTAAATTATTATCACGTTTTAATTTACTGCAAACCGCTTCACGTAAATCCAAGAAACCAGCAACAGGAGTGTAGTGACTCCAGTTATCATTGATGGCTTTTATAGCAGCATCTTTAATATGTTGAGGTGTATCAAAGTCTGGTTCGCCTAAACTTAGGTCAATCACATCAATTCCTTGAGCACGTAGTTCACGACCTAATTTTGCCATTTTTAAAGTTTCTGGCTCACTAAATCGGTTTAATAAAGAAGATAAAATCATAATTAATTATTTGATGCATCAAATTTCGCAAATAATTCGCAAACACGTGTAAGTTTTGTGCAATAAAGGCTAGGAAATTATGCAGTACATGTTAATAATTCAACAAACTGTCAAAATTGGGTAAATAACGCTTTTTACGTTTTAATTCATATTGATACACTAATTCTCCAATATGCTTATAAAAAGGGTAGCCCACTGAATCATAATCATACTTGCTGTCATTTTGAATCCCATCACTATTACAATAGATCACTGCACTTAACATGAACTCTACTTTATTTAAAGTATCCACCACATAGGCATTATCTAATAAAAAACCGTAAGCGTCTCCTTCCTTATTAAAAATTTTAATATGTGGAGGCATGGGTACTTTTTCGGCACCCATTAATACAAATTTGCTATAAGTAGCCCAGTATTCAGTGGTATCATAGGTAGGATACTGTGCTTCATAAGGAAGTGTTCGCATCCACTTTAATAAAAATTGTCTATCCGCTAAGGTTAGATTAAACTGTTGTTGAGGCGAAGTTTGGTCATAAAAAATCACAGATTGCATGATATGATGCAAGTCGCTTAATGAAATTCTATTTTTTACTGAAAAATCAAATGGAGCATTTATCAGTGAATCTTTATTATTTAAATACCCTTTATCTAAAAAGACATTATAGTTAGGAAGGGGGTCTGTATTATATTGAGCTGATTGTTGAAAAACTAATTGGTCAGTTTCATCATAAAAACTCACTTTAGGAGTATGTCTATTTTCATCGGCAGTACGTCCTAAGTCCAAGCGATTTCTTATGTAAACATTTGGATAGCCTTTACTAGCTAATTGATCATGAATATATTTTTGACCTAGAAATTCGTATAATCTGTTTGCTGCGTCATTGCTACTGATTAATAAAATTTCTTTAATAGCTTGTTCTATATTTTGTCGACCATCTTGCGAGTAAGGGTTATTATAAATTTGTTGTTGTCTTGAATTAGCACTATCATAAATGGCCCTCGTAGTTTTATTCAGTCCCTTGATATTTAAATTATTTAATTTTTCCAATGCTAAAACCGATAAAGGAAATTTAACAGTACTCGCAGGATAAAAATATTCGTCTGCGTTTAAGCGATATGAATATTCTTTAAAGTGAGGTATATTATTTTTGTCGCGATCAATTTGGGTATATAAAATTTGAATTCGATTAGCGGAGGGGTCTTTTATAAATGAACCAAACTGTGCAGGTTGACTGGCCATTAACTGGCGTAGTAATACAGTATCCTTTTGACCATAGGTCATTAGGGCGCTTAGATAAAGGGCTAGGAATAAAAAATACCTTCTCATAATCAAATGTAATAAAAACTAACATACATTTGGATATGAATCAAGAAAAGTTTATTTCCGTTTTTGATATGTTTAAAATAGGAGTGGGCCCTTCTAGTTCTCATACATTAGGCCCTTGGAAAGCAGCTTTGCAATGTATACATGAACTCCTAGAACAACAAAAATTGGAGGCAGTTGATTCTTTACAAATTAAATTATATGGGTCTTTGGCCAAAACCGGAAGAGGTCATGGATCCGATATTGCCCTATTAATGGGTTTGTGTGGGGAAGACCCTGTCACTACAGACACTTCATTACTCCTTCAAAAAGTGGATGCGATAAAGTCAAAAGGGGAATTAATGTTGTCATCAAAACATGGCATTCCGTTTGTGTATGATCGTGATTTTATTTTCTTAAAAAATGAATCATTGCCTTATCATCCCAATGCCTTGCAAATTATAGTTCATTTTTCGGATCAAACTAGTATTAAAAATACCTACTATTCTATAGGGGGAGGATTTATTGAAAAAGAACTTTCGGATACTACAGTGAAAACTCAAGACAGTATTAATTCTAAAGATCATCCACAAGTGGATTTGCCTTTTGAATACAGAACTACTGAAGAATTATTACATGGTTGTATGAAATCCGGATTGCATATTCATGAAATTGTTTTAGAAAATGAATTAATGTTCCATAATGCTGATCATATCAATCAACAAGTGGATGCTATTTGGAAAGTGATGCTTGATTGTATGTATAAAGGTTGCCATACGCCTGGTGAATTACCTGGTGGATTAAAAGTACAGCGCAGAGCGTATGAACTCAATAATACTTTATTGAATAATCAAACCACTTCTAATTTAAACGAATGGTTGGCATTGATAGAAAAGGGCGGACATGATTTTAAATATATATTAGATTGGGTGAGTTGTTTTGCATTGGCTGTGAATGAAGAAAATGCTTCCTTTGGTAGAGTGGTAACGGCTCCTACCAATGGCGCTGCTGGAGTGATTCCTGCAGTATTGTTATATGCTAATTTATTTTGCGATAAAAAAGACCCTAGTCATATTCGACAATTTTTATACACTGCAAGTGCAGTGGGAATGTTATTTAAAAATGGAGCTACTATTTCTGCAGCAATGGGTGGATGTCAAGCAGAAATTGGAGTATCCTCTGCGATGGCTGCTGCAGGCTTAGCGGAATTATTAGGAGGAAGTCAAAGACAAACTTTAATGGCAGCCGAAATTGCAATGGAACATCATTTAGGACTTACATGCGATCCGGTAGGTGGGTTGGTTCAAATACCTTGTATTGAAAGAAATACTATGGGTGCTATTAAAGCGATTACAGCTGCTCAACTAGCTTTACAAAGCAAACCCGATTTTGCATTAGTAAGTTTAGATAAAGTCATTCAAACCATGTGGAATACGGCATTAGATATGAATGCGAAATATAAAGAAACTGCAGATGGAGGATTGGCAACACAAATATCAATCGCATTAGCAGAATGTTAATGGGAATTAAGCTTCGTTTTCTGCAAATTCGTAATTAGAATAATCCTGTATCACATTATACAAAGTTCCTCTTTCGATAGGTTTACGTTTAGCTTGTTGAATTAATCTCACTAATTCCTGAGTACTCATTGCAGGTGTTTGTTCTTCGCTACCTGCCATAGAATAAATTTTAGTGGTATCATCAATCGTTCCGTCAATATCATTTACACCATAACTTAAAGTCAATTGTGCGGTTTCTCGACCTAACATGGGCCAATAAGCTTTAACATGAGGAAAATTATCCAAGTACAATCGAGAGATGGAATACATTTTTAAATCATTCAATAGGGTAGATTCAGGAACATCATGCATGTCATTGTCCTTGTTTCTAAATTTCAATGGAATGAAAGTGTTGAAACCTTTGGTTTCATCTTGTAATTGACGTAATCTTTCCATATGATCAATTCGATGCCATACTTTTTCGATATGTCCGTATAAAAGGGTGGCATTACTATGCATGCCTAATTGATGTGCTGTTTTGTGTATATGTAACCATTCGTCAGCAGTTGCTTTATCATTACAAATCACGGTTCTAATTTCTGGATGAAATATTTCGGCACCTCCACCTGGAAGAGAATCTAAACCTGCTTCATGTGCTAATCTCATTCCTTCTTCTACCGAAACTTTTGCTTTACGGAACATGTAATCTAATTCCACTGGTGTAAAGGCTTTAATGTGCAATTCGGGACGATGTGCTTTAATAGCACGCATGAGTTCTAAGAAAAATTCAAGCGTTAATTTAGGATGAACACCTCCTACAATATGAACTTCAGTGACTGGTTTGCCATCGTATGATTTTACAATATCCAACATTTGATCAATAGTCAATTCCCATCCTTCTTCCTTGTGTGCATATAATTTGGAATAGGAACAAAACTTACAAGAGAACACACATACATTGGTAGGTTCAATATGAAAATTTTTGTTGAAATAAGTGGCGTCACCATGTAAAGATTCTCTTTTCCAATTTGCTAATGCTCCTACAAAAGGGAGACTTGCATTTTCAAATAAATAAACACCTTCATCAAAAGAGATGCGTTGATTATTAATTATTTTTTCACCTATTTGTTGTAGTGTTGGATTGCTTTCAGCTGCTATAACCACTTTAATATTCCCCTTATTCATATACGTCTACTTTATGCCCACAAAGTTAGGCATTAAATGCAGAAAATGGAACATGAAATCAGCTAATAAAAATCATAATAGGTGTTCTTTTATCCCACTAATATACCTGCAATACTTGCAGATAAATAAGAGGCTAAAGTGCCACATAAAAGCGCCTTGAGACCTAATTCGGCTAAATCCTTACGACGGGAAGGTGCTAGTTCTCCAATACCACCAATCAACATTCCCACACTGCTAAAATTCGCGAATCCACAAATAGCAATACTTACTATTAGCAATCCCTTTTCGGTCACAATAGGAACTACTTTACTTGTTAAACTTTTAAAAGCAACAAATTCGTTGATGGTTAATTTTTGTCCTAATAGCGTTGCTGCATTTTGAATATCAGCACCAGGAATGCCCATAGCCCATGCCATAGGATAAAATAATTTTCCAAATATAAAATTCAAGCTCAAATTTAAATCGGCATTAAAAATATGTCCAATTTTCAATAAGCTCCAATCAATCAATGAAATTAAAGCGATGAAACCAATTAACATGGCAATCACATTCATGGCAATTTTAAATCCATCTCCAGCACCATGTGTGATGGCATCTATTGTATTACTGTATTGACTTTTTACTTCTAATTTCACTTGACCCATGGTTTGAGACACTTCTGTTTCAGGAAATATAATTTTAGCAATGACTAGGGCGCCAGGGGCTGCCATTAAACTTGCTGTAATTAATTTAGGAGCAAGATCCATTCCCGCTTGTGCACCCATGTTTGCGTATACAATTAATATACCACCCGCAATACATGCTAAACTTCCACTCATACTTGCTAAAATTTCACTTTTAGTCATCGTGGCTAAATAGGGGCGAATCATTACTTGCGCTTCCACTTGTCCTACAAAAGCACTCGCGACATTACTTAAAGCTTCAGCACCACTCACGCGCATAATAAAATTCATGGCTTTAGCAATCACCGAAATAATTCTTTGCATGATACCAAAATGATAAAATAAGGCAACAATTACGCAAACTAATATAATAGTAGCAGTCACATTAAAAGCAAATACAAAACCGCCATTGGTGAAATCGGTCACGCCTGCGGGTGTGGTTGTGGCAATACCGCCATATACAAACGCTGCTCCTTGACGAGCGAACTGTTCAATTTTACCCATGCCTTTTCCTAATAATTGGAAAAAACTAGTAATTGCGGGGATTTTTAATATTAAAAAACCAATGGTTAATTGTAATAACAATCCACTCATCACCAATCGATGATTGATTTTGGATTTATTATTGGAGAATAAATAAGCAATCATTAAAATGACAATTATGCCAATAATTCCTTGAAATCTTTCCATAGGTTTAATTTATTGCAGAAAGATAAATAAAAATGGTTGAATTAAGACTGTATAAAGCAAAAAACCTCCTCTCCACTGATGGAGAGAAGGTCTTGAATATCTCTGATACTTATTTAGATGATTATTTTCAAGCTAAACTTTAAGTAGAAGCTCCTTTTTTTAGTAGGAATAAGATCTATAAATGAGATTGAATTTTTTTATCCAATACTGCTTTAGGAACTGCGCCAATTTGTTTGTCTACTACTTGCCCGCCTTTTACAAATAAAATAGCAGGGATAGAAGTAATACCAAAGTTCATACTTAAATTAGGATTCACATCCACATTTACTTTTCCAATGTTTACTTTTCCTTCATAGTCTTTTGCTAATTCTTCAATAACGGGTCCAATAGCACGACAAGGTCCACACCATTCTGCCCAAAAATCAATCACTGTTAATTTTGGACTTTCCATTACTTCTTTCTGAAAATTCGCATCTGTAAATTCTAATGCCATAATTGTATATTTTTAAATTTTATAGTTCTTGTTCTTATTACTCCAAAAATAGTTCCAATATTTAATAACTGCCCTTTTGACTTTTCCACTAAATGTGCTAGCTGTTGGGGACAAATTTTCAGCCATGCAGTCATGTCTTACAAAAGATTGACCTGAACTTGAACATCTGGGTGGTTATCTAAAAAAAGTATCATATCATCATTAATCTGGAATCCACGTTCATAAGTCAATAAACTCGCTACCATTTGCTCTCTGGGTTCAATAAAATTGAATTTTAATGAGGCTTTCCCTGGGTTTTGTTTTACATTTTTTTCAATGAAAGCAATCATTTCAGGGTTGAGATGGGAGGGGTGCATGCTGAGTTCAATGGATCTTGTTTGATTTTGTTTCACCACTTCCAATAAGGACATGCTTTGAATTTTGAATTCAAAAGCATTGGGTTGATTGTATCTATTTCTAAAAGCACCAGTGAGAAATATTTTCTGACCTACTTCCAAATAGTTCTGAAATTTAATATAATCCTCACTCCATAAAATAAAGTCGGTTTTCCCTGTAAAATCTTCAATGATAAAGGAACCAAAGTTTTTTCCCGTTTTAGTCATTCTATGTTGCACTTCTGTAACCAATCCTGCCAACTTAAAATTGCGACCTAATTGTTGTGGTTGAGCACTCAAATGATCTTTGACTTCATTAAAATCATTGATAGGGCTAAACAAATAATGTTTCATTTCAAAACTAAAATGATCCAAAGGATGCCCACTCATAAACATCCCTGTGATATCTTTTTCGTGATCTAATTTTTCGGTCAAAGTCCATTCCTCGCAAACATTTATTTTAGGAACAGGAACTTGCATGGCCGAAGGTAAATCACCAAATAAAGTATTGCTGGTGCCCACATTGATATTTTGTAAGGCCTGTGCGTAGTTAATTAGTTTTTCTAAGCCATTCGTACGATCGCCCTCAGGGACATAAAAATATTGTGCACGATGATATTCAGGGAAGCAATCAAAAGTACCAGAGTAGGCTAAACTTTCTAATGATTTTTTATTCACTGCTCTTGATAGTACTCTTTTTATAAAGTCTACCATATCATTAAAATGGCCCGCTTTATTTCTTTCGGTAATAATCATTTCAATGGCAGCTTCACCCACACCCTTTAATCCACCTAATCCAAAACGAATTTCTCCTTTTTTATTCACCGAAAAACCATTCAATGATTCATTAATGTCGGGCCCCAATACTTTAATGCCCATTCGCTTGCATTCCTCCATAAAGAAGGTAATCTTTTCAATACTGCCCGCATGATTTAATACTGCAGACATGTATTCTCCAGGATAATGTGCTTTTAAATAAGCCGTTTGATAGGCTAGATAAGCATAACAAGTAGAGTGCGATTTATTAAATGCGTATTGTGCAAAAGCTTCCCAGTCTGTCCATACTTTTTCTAATATATTTTCGGGATGCCCATTTTTTACTGCACCAGCAATAAACTGCGCTTTCATTTTATCCAGCACCGATTTTTGCTTTTTACCCATGGCTTTACGAAGTACATCCGCATCTCCTTTAGTAAAGCTTGCAATCTTTTGACTTAATAACATGACCTGTTCCTGATATACTGTAATGCCATAAGTATCTGCTAAAATTTCTTCCATCACAGGTAAATCATACTGTATGGTTTCCTTGCCGTGTTTACGATCAATAAAATTTGGGATATATGCCATAGGGCCTGGACGATACAAGGCGTTCATGGCAATGAGATCGGCAAATTTATCTGGTTTTAAATCGCGTAAATGTTTTTGCATTCCCACACTTTCAAATTGGAAAGTGGCATTGGTTTCACCGCGTTGATATAAATAAAATGTTTTTTCATCCTCCAAGGATATTAAATCCAGATCGATGGTGACTCCATGATTTTGTTTAATTAATTCTAAGGCAGTTTTTAAAATAGATAAGGTTTTTAAGCCCAAAAAGTCCATTTTAATAACACCTGCTTCTTCAATCACACTTCCTTCAATTTGAGTCACCCATAAATTAGAATCTTTTGCAGTTGCTACCGGCATGATTTCGGTTAAGTCACTTGGTGCAATGATAATACCTGCCGCATGAATTCCTGTATTTCGAACCGATCCTTCTAATCTTTCGGCTTCATGTAATACTGCAGCACGTAAATCGTTTCCTTTATAAATCTCTCTAATTTTTTTAACGTTGTCAATATCTTCAGGTTGGTAACCCTCTTTTTCGGCTAATGATTTTTCACCTTCTTTCGCCGTAATAGGAGCGTGTAAGACTCTTCTTAATTCGGTACCAGGTTTATCTGGAACTAATTTAGCTAGTAAGTTACTTTCAGATAAAGGTAAGTCCATTACACGAGCTACATCTTTGATACTCATTTTAGCAGCCATCGTACCATAGGTAACAATTTGTGCTACCTGTTCCTTGCCATATTTATCAACTACATAATCGATTACTTTTTGACGGCCTTCATCATCAAAGTCCGTATCAATATCCGGCATACTCTTACGATCCGGATTTAAGAAACGTTCAAATAGTAATTGATATTTGATAGGATCAATATTCGTAATCCCAATACAATAGGCAACCACACTCCCTGCTGCCGAACCACGACCTGGCCCCACAAAAACGCCCATTTCACGACCTGCTTTAATAAAGTCACTTACAATCAAGAAATAACCTGCAAAACCCATGGTTCTGATGGTGAATAATTCAAAATCAATACGCTCTTGTATTTCGGTGGTGATTTCAGGATATCTTTTATGGGCACCTTCTAAAGTGATATGTTTTAAAAATTCCCATTGATTCATATTGGCATCCTTATGTATTTGGAATGCTTTAGGAATAGGGAAGGCGGGCAATAAAATATCTTTTTTTAAATTTAAGATATCTACTTTATCTACAATCGCATTTGTGTTATCAATAGATTCAGGAATGTCCTGAAACAGTTGACTCATTTGATCGGTTGTTTTAAAATAAAATTCGTTATTAGGAAATTTGAATCGTCTGTTTTTTACTTGAATTTCATCATTAACGAAATCATCAAACCCTGGAGTGGATTGTTTTTCTCCGGTATTGATACATAGCAAAATATCATGGGCATTGGCGTCATCTTCATTTACATAATGACTATCGTTGGTTGCAATGACAGGCACTTTGTATTTTTTGGCAAATTGAAGTAATCTTTGATTGATAATTTCTTGCTCTGGGATTTGATGTCTTTGAATTTCGATGTAATAATCTTCACCAAACATATTCAACCACCATTTAAATTCTTTTTCTGCTTCGGCTTCGTCTTTTTTTAAAATGGTTTGAGGAACATAAGCACCAATACAACATGTGGTCGCAATAAGTCCTTCGTGGTATTTTTCAATTAGTTCTTTATCAATACGGGGATACTTGCTATACATTCCTTCAATATATCCTAAGGAAGTTAGTTTGATTAAATTTTGATATCCAATTGCATTTTTAGCAAGTAACACCTGATGGTATCTATCGTCTTTCGCTTCCTTTGTAAAAGTTTTAATATGTCTGTCTTTTACGACATAAAATTCACAACCTACAATGGGTTTTACAATAGGAGCTAGAATATCATTTCCTTTCGCATCTTTTCCAACTACTTTGGTTTTTTTCCATGCCTGACTTACAAATTTAAAAGCGCCAAACATATTACCATGATCGGTAATGGCCAATGCGGGCATATCATCTTTAATGGCTTTATCATATAAGCCTTCAATGGAAGCGGCACCATCTAATAATGAATATTGCGTATGAACGTGTAAATGTGAAAACTTTGGCATGTAGGAATAGGGACTAAGTGTACAAATATCGTAAAAAACGGGGGTTTTAGAAGGCTTAATTTTCCACAAAAAAACAGTTAAAATAGCTTAAAATAGGTCAATTTACAAGGACTTACAGTATCTTGCCTATCTATGAAAATAGAATTAGGTAAACATTTTTTAGGAGCCTGCAGTATGATTGCTTTATTAAGCAGTTGTAGTGCCTTAAAATCCATTTCATTACCTAAGACTTCTAATAGTGGTAAGGTAAATGTAACCAGTCCTAAAGCACCTCGTAAAATGGAATTTTTAGAAGACATTTCCGTGACACCTGGTAAAATCATGATCAATAATGCATCAGATGCAGTGGAAACTGAAAAGCCAGCTCCAGTGAGTAAGAATTATGAAATGATGCCGAGCAATTTGTCTGAGGTAGAAAAAGCCAATTGGTTGCAATTAAAATATTCCATTAAAATGGATATTGCGGTGGAAGAAATTAAAAATATCCCTTTATTACAAAAGATAGATGAATGGTGGGGCACTCCTTATGTTTTGGGTGGTAATTCAAAAAATGGCGTGGATTGTTCCTATTTTACTTTGGATGTGATGAAAGATATATTTAAAGTCAATTTAAAACGAACTGCAGCAGAACAATATGAACAGAGTTTTAAAATTGAATGGAATGATTTAAAGGAAGGTGATTTGATATTTTTTAAAACAGAAGGACGTCGACGCATCTCCCATGTAGGTATTTATATTGCGAATAATAAATTTGCACATGCTTCCACTAGCCAAGGGGTTACTATTGGAGATTTAACCGATCCTTATTGGCAGAGACGTTTATATAGTTTAGGAAGAGTGAATCCTAGTTTATAGAGGTTATTATTTTATAAAGATCAACATCTCTAATGATTGATCCACTTAGGTATCTATAAATTTATATTTTTTTTGTCGTTTTATTCAGTGACCACTTTTACGTAATATAAGCGGTTAATTAATTTTGTAAACTCTTTTATATCAAAATTATCTTGTGTGATTAATTTCTTTTGAGGGATATAATCAATAGGAGATAGATTGTATTTTTTATCTCTATAAGTAAATGATAATGGTAAGTTAAACCCAACCTCGCAATTTTTCCATTGATAAGTCAATATTTTTTCTTTAGCGTCAAATTCAAAAATTAATTCAGGTATTTGTGCAGTGCGCAAATATTGGTCGTATATTTTTTTATAGTTAAATCCAGCTTGAGTTGAAATGTAATTTTCAATGTCTTGCGTGGTCACTGTTTTGTGATAAAAAGTTTTATTCAAACCAATTATTATTTGACGAAACAAGCTATCGTTATTCATAGAATGTCTAATGGTATGAATCATATTAGATCCTTTGTAATACATATCACCACTGCCTTCTTCATTCACCCCATAGTGTCCGATAACGGGTCTGTCGTTGCGAATATTTTTACGAATTCCAAAATTGTAATCGTTTCCGGCTTCTACCCCAAAATAATATTCAGTCATTAATGTTTCGGTATAATTTGTAAATCCTTCATGTACCCACATATCAGCAATGTCCTGAGTGGTAATATTATTGGCAAACCATTCGTGACCACTTTCATGCACTATGATAAAATCCCATTTGTCTCCCCATCCTGTGCCCGATAAATCACGTCCTAAATAGCCATTCATAAATTTATTCCCATATGCCACTGCAGATTGATGTTCCATACCTAAATGGGGGCTTTGTACTAATTGATAGCCATCTTCAAAAAAAGGATAAGGCCCCATCCAATATTCAAAAGCTTTCAGCATTTTAGGAACTTGTGTGAATTGTTTACGTGCTTTTAACGAGTCCTCTCTTAATATCCAATAATGTACATCTAAATCACCTTTTAAACCTGGGTATTTTTCATTCCATCCTACATAATCTCCAATGTAGGGAATGATATTGTAATTGTTAATCGGGTTTTTTACTTCCCAGGTATAGCTGGTAATATTACCTTGATTTATTTTTTTAATCATTCTACCATTTGAAATGGCATTTAAAGTATCGGGGATATTCATAGTCAAGCTTGCGCCTAAATCGGGTTCGTCAGATTGATGATCTTTACAAGGATACCAAACAGAAGCACCTAAACCTTGACATGCAACAGACATCCAGGGTTTACCATTGGCATCTTTTTTCCATATCCATCCACCATCCCAAGGGGGACGAATGGCTTCTCTTGGGACCCCATGATAGTAAATGAACAAATTAAAATTAGATTGTAAATTGAGCTGGGCTGTGAAATTGACAATGGCAACATTGTTATTTCTGGTAAATGAAAGAGATTGAGGTTTTGAGTTATTAATACCTTTATAAATGACACTATCAATTTGTAAGGGTTGTTGTAAATCAATTTGAATATTTTGTGCAGGCTTTTTTACTTTGGCTGTCCATTGCACCATTCCTGTTATAGATTTTTGAGCATAATTAGGGGTGACATGTATGTCATATCGTTGAATATCAAACCAATCACGTTGAGTATTTAAACTTCCACGCAGGGTATCATCATGATTGAAAACAGGTTGACAGATTGCATTAATACTGCATAGCGTCAAGAATAATAAAAATAAAGAAGCGCCTACCTTTTTCATTATTAGCTTTTTTGGATAGCTAAATATAAAATGAATCCTAGTCCTTTTTTAATTTATCCTTGAAAACTTTTTCAAATTTTTCCAATTTAGGACCAATGACGTAACGGCAATAACCTTGGTTTTTATTGTCGTTGTAATAATTTTGGTGGTAGTTTTCGGCAGCATAAAACTTTTGAAAAGGTTCTACGGTGGTAACAACAGGGTTCGCCCAGGCTTTTGAATCATTTAACTCCTTAACATATTGTTGAGCCAATTCTTTTTGATGCTCATTGTGGAAGAATACGACGCTACGATATTGAGGCCCCACATCATTTCCTTGTTGGTTTAATGTGGTGGGGTCATGTGTTTTCCAAAATACAGCTAATATATCATCTAATTTAATTTGGGTCGTATCATATACAATTTGACAAACTTCGGCATGGCCTGTGTTTTTGTCACAAACTTGCTCATAAGTAGGATTGTCTACAAAACCGCCACTATAGCCACTAGTGACTTTGACAACCCCTTGTAAACGTTGAAAAATAGCTTCGGTGCACCAAAAGCAACCTGATCCTAAAGTAATAGTTTCGGTATGGGTCATATTTATTTTATTATTTTTTGAGTTCGTTTTATTTTGAGCGCAAGCACTTAAACAAATGAATAATGTGAAAACCAGAAAGATGTGATATGTCTTTTTCATGTTAATTGTTTACTCCATATATAACAATAATTAAGCTAATTGGTTCAATGCAGATTCCACTTAATTTGATTAATTTTGCTCCCTATCTATCCCAATGAAATTATATCCTGAAAATGCCCTGGTTCAATTAGAGTTTGATAAAATTATTACTATTTTATTGAATTATTGCCAAACTAATATGGGGAAGGAATGGCTAGAGGACATGCGTATCCATACGCATTTAAAGTACATTCAAACAGCTTTATTGCAAACGCAGGAGTATAAATACATAAAATCGGCGAATCAATACTTTCCTTCCGATTTTGTATTGGATATTCGTAAAGATGTTCATTTATTAGGAATTCCAGGAGCACAATTGACGGGCGAGCAGTGGTTGTTAATTCGAAGGTTGATGGTGCACATGGAGCAGGTTTTTAAATGGTTTGATGAAGAAAGAAGAAGTGCGTACCCTAATTTATGTTTAATACTTCATGATACTTACTTTGAAAAGAATATCATAGAATCCATGGATGTGATCATTGATGATAGAGGCTTGGTAAAAGATAACGCTTCAGAGGATTTAGCATATATCAGAATGCAGTTGTATAAAAAACGACAACAACTAAGACGCATATTTGAGAAGGTAGTGAGTCGTTTAGCAAAATCTGGATATACTGCAGATATTGACGAGAGCTTCAGTAATGGCCGAAGAGTGGTGGCAGTATTTTCGGAATATAAGAGACAAGTGAAAGGTTTTTTACATGGGGAAAGTGATAGTCGTAAAACTGCTTTTATTGAACCGGAGGAAACTATTGAATTAAATAATGAGCTGTATAGTTTAGAACAAGAAGAAGAAAAGGAAGTGCAAAGGGTGCTAAGACAATTAACCGCTCAATTATCTCCTTATTCCTCTTTATTAAAGGATTATTTGAAAATAGTAGGCTTATTTGATTATGTCAAAGCCAAGTCCTTATTGGCAATTGAAATGAATGGTCAATTACCCGAGGTGGCGAATACGGCAACTTCTCATTTAATACAAGCGTATCACCCCTTACTTTATATCTATAATAAAACTTCAGGTAAAAAAACCATACCTATTGATATTGAATTAGATGATGAATCTAGAATTTTAATTATAAGTGGACCCAATGCAGGGGGGAAAACGGTCTCCATGAAAACTTTAGGGCTCAATCAAGTCATGTTGCAAAGTGGTTTATTGGTACCAGTGCATCCCGATTCAAAAATGGGAATTTATAAGCAGTTATTTATTCAATTAGGAGATACACAAAATTTAGCTTTCGAATTAAGTACTTATTCCAGTCATTTAAAGCACATGAAGCATTTCATAGAAAATGCGAATGGTAAAACCTTATTTTTTATTGATGAATTAGGAAGTGGAAGTGATCCTCATTTAGGAGGCGCTTTTGCAGAAGTTATTTTAGAAGAATTATCTCACCGACATGCACAGGGAATTGTGACCACCCATTATTTGAATTTAAAAGTAATGGCGAATCATAATAAAGGGATTGTAAACGGTGCCATGCAATTTGATGAAGTGAAATTGGAACCTTTGTATCAATTAGTAATAGGCAAACCAGGTAGTTCATATACTTTTGCTATTGCTGAACGTATTGGTCTTCCAAAAAATTTAATCAATCGCGCGCGAAAGTTGGTGGATAGTCATCATTTTGAATTAGATAAATTATTGAATAGAACTGAGCAGGATTTGCAATTAGTTCAAATAGAAAGAAAAGAATTGCATAAGAAAATAAAGGAAAATGAAGTTTTAAATATGGATCTTCAAAAAACGCTCCATAAGGAAAAACATATTCAACAAATCAATTTACTAAGAGAGCAAAATAAAATAGCCGAAGATAAGTTTGCTTATTTGAAAGACATGGAACGCAAATTGCGTCAAATTGCATTGGATTGGAAAAAAGCGGATAAGAAGGAGGAGGTTATGAAAAATTTGTATCATTTGTTATTTAAAAAGAATGATGCGATTGTGATTAATAAATTGGCCAAAAAAGTGGACAAACAGTATAAAGAACTTTCACAACCCATTGAAGTGGGTATGATGGTAAAATTGAAAAAGAATTATCAAGTGGGTGAGGTCATCGGTTTTAAGGGTAAAAGAGCCATAGTGCAAATAGGACAATTACCTATGAATGTGGCATTGACCGATTTAATTGCCGTCCAAAAGTTAGAAGAGAAGAAAAGTTGATAGAAAATCTCCCTTATATATTCTAAATTTATTTAATATTTTCATTTTAAAAGGTGGTACACTTTAATAAATTATCTATCTTTATGTTCCTAATTTAAATTGATTCTATGAGAGTTATAGTAGGTTATATATGTATAATGGTTTTAGTTTTATCCACTGCTTGTAATAAGTCGGTGGTGTATGAATTAGATTATGCTTACAATAAGCGTATGATTACTGCTGAAGTAAGAGATAAATTTATTGGAAAATGGTCTCGTAGCATTACTTATATGATGCCTGAATTTGTATTCAATGCTAAAGATTCTATCAATCCGGGAGTGTTAAAATTTGCAGATTCTATTATCATCAGATCTATCAAAAATCCAAATGATAAAAATGGTTTAGCCTATTTAGATTCTTTAAATATCATTTATCCAAAGAGTCCAGGTAATATGAACGATTTAGATAGTGTGCATGTTCAAATCACAGATACTTTAACTTTTACTTACCGTACTTTTATTAATCACATTCAATATAATCCTTCTGATTCAACTATAAAATTTGTTGATTTAGAATTGGATGGTCAAGCAAAACGTAATGCCAATTTTAATTCAGGTTTAATACTTGAATCTGGTAATTTGACTTTGCGCAACAAAGCGTCCATTTTTATTGGATTTTGGAATAGCTATTTGAGCAAGTACAGTAACTAGTTTTTTTATTCTTATTTCTTTTTATGTCAGTCAAACAAATTGAAATGGTGTTGGCCCCAAGGCAACCTCATTTTGTAGGGGATGGATTTAGAGTACATAACTTTATTCCAAGTGGCTATGGCCTTACCATGCAAAGAATGGATCCATTCATTATGTTGGACTATGCTTCTAAATATCATTTTCCTCCTACAGGAAAACCTAAAGGAGTGGGAGTGCATCCGCATCGTGGTTTTGAAACAGTGACTATTGCTTATAAAGGAAGTGTAGCTCATCATGATAGTGCAGGCGGAGGGGGTGAAATTCACGAAGGGGATGTACAATGGATGACTGCAGCATCTGGGGTGTTACATAAAGAATACCATGCCGAAAGCTTTTGTGCAACAGGAGGTGATTTTCAAATGGTACAGTTATGGGTGAATTTACCTGCAAAGGATAAAATGTCTACCCCTAAATATCAAGCTATTTCAAATTTAGATATTCCCAAAGTTCAAGTGGATAATGGATTTATTGAATTAATTGCGGGTACTCAATATGATCAAAAAGGGGCTGCTAGTACATTTACTCCTGTGAATTTATTTAATGTAAAGTTAGAAAAAGGGGGTAGTGCCAATTTGAGTTTCCCTGCTCATTTTAATACTGCTTTAATAGTGATTGAAGGGAATATTTTAGTAAATCAAACAGAAGATGTGCCTTTAGATCATTTCTTATTATTTAAAAACGAAGGCACTGATTTTACAATACAAGCCACCGAAAAATCGGTTGTGCTTATTTTAAGTGGGGAACCTATCAATGAACCCATTGCTCCTCATGGCCCTTTTGTAATGAATACAAGAGCGGAAATTGTTCAAGCATTTGAGGATTACGAAAATGGAAAATTTGGGGTGCTGGAGGATTAGCAAAGTAAAATTCTAAATAAAGAGATTGCCATCACTTCGTTCCTGCTTCCCCTTGAGTGGGGGACCAATGAGTTGAAAACCAACCGCTATGCGGTTTAGGGTTTTTTTATGAATTTCTAGTCTCTCAAGCAAGCTTGGTTCCTATAAATCCATAAAAAAACCCGGCATAAATGCCAGGTTTTCAACTTATTGGCGGAGAGTTAGGGATTCGAACCCCAGGACCTGTTACAGTCAACAGTTTTCAAGACTGCCGCATTCGACCGCTCTGCCAACTCTCCGCGGCAAATGTAGTAAGGGAAACCCAAATATGCAAAAAATACTTGCTTTTTATGTGGTTAAACAAATCTCCTAATTTATTGACTACCATGTATCTTTACAAAAATGGGATAAGTGAAAGAACTAGCAGCATTAAATGTCTTTTTTTGGAAATATAGGGTTCGATTTTTTCTTGGAATCTTGTTGGTAATAGCTACCAACTATTTGGCTGTTTTAGCCCCTCAAATCACGGGATATGTAGTAGGGATGGTTCAAGCAAAATTACCTGGAGCTGCCCCAGCAAATACCATACATAGTGAATACATCCTACAGGGAATTGATCAATTAAGCAGTCATTTCAAATTTAGCTTTAGTTGGATTGTGACTTTTTGCAGCATAACTATATTATTATTAGCCATTATAAGAGGGGTGTTTATGTTCTTTATGCGTCAGACCATTATTGTTATGAGTCGACATATTGAATTTGATCAAAAAAATCAAGTGTATGCACATTACCAAAAATTAGATACCGAATTTTATAAAACGCATAGTACGGGTGATTTAATGAGTCGTATCACCGAAGATGTGAGTAGAGTAAGAATGTATACAGGCCCTTCTTTAATGTATTTGATCAATTTGATTTCACTCATTGGCTTTTGTTTGTATAATATGTTTAGTAAGGATATAGTTTTGAGTTTATATGTTTTATCCCCACTTCCAATTCTTGCCATTAGTATTTATATTGTTAATAGTGTTATTAATAAAAAGAGTGAAGAAATACAAGGTCAATTATCTAATCTCACTACGAATGCTCAGGAATCTTATTCGGGCATTAGAGTCATAAAATCATTTGTACAAGAAAAAGCGATGCTTGGTTTTTTTAAAACCAATAGTGAGTTGTATCGTAAAAATGCAGTGAGTTTAGCTAAGGTAGAAGCGTTTTATGCACCCACAATGGCTTTGATGATTGGGTTAAGTACCTTATTGACAATCTATTTAGGGGGATTACAAGCCTATCATGATCCAAGCAAAGTGGGCACTGTTGTGGAGTTCGTGATTTATATTAATATGCTAACTTTTCCTGTGAGTGCCATTGGTTGGACTGCTAGCATGATTCAAAGAGCAGCTGCATCTCAAAAAAGATTAAATGAATTTTTATCTATTGTACCTAATATACAAAGTAAAAAAGATGCTATTTCTCCAGTTTTAAAAGGAGGAATTGAATTTAAAAATGTTTGTTTTGAATATCCACATTCAGGCATTAAAGCTTTGGTTGATTTTGATGTAACTATAAAATCGGGACAAAAAGTGTTGATCTTAGGTAAAACAGGATCAGGAAAAAGTACCATAGCCCAATTATTAAATAGAATGTATGATACAAATAGCGGATCTATTTTTTTTGACGGCAATGATATTAAAGATATCCAGACACAGCATGTTAGAAAGTCAATTGGTTATGTGCAACAAGATGTATTCTTATTTAGTGATACCATCGAAAATAATGTTCAATTTGGATTATATGATTTAGTAGGATACGATGCTATGGTTGATGCAACTAAAACAGCACATGTCTTTAATGAAATACAACAATTAAATCAACAATTTAATACCTTAGTGGGGGAAAGAGGTACCACTTTAAGTGGAGGACAAAAGCAAAGAGTGGCTATAGCAAGATCACTTATTAAGAAGCCTTCTATGTATATTTTTGATGATTGTTTGAGTGCGGTAGATGCTACAACAGAACAAACTATTTTATCCAATTTGACCCTAGAAATGGGGGACAAAACGGCTTTGTTTATTACCCACAGAATCTTTTATAGTTTCAATTTTGACCTTATCATTTATTTAGAGGAAGGCCGTATTGCAGAAATGGGTACACACGAAAGTTTGTTAGCTAAAAATGGCTTGTATGCCGAATTATATCAAATTCAGCAAACCCAAGACGCACATTCCTAAGGGGTGTTTTCCCCATTTTATTCAATATAAGGGGGTAATATTTTTTATTTTTAATTACATTTTATATATTTTTAAGAATAATTGTTAATAATTAAAATGTAGATGCCGTGAATTACGAAAACAATGAACAAAAAATAGAAAGTGTATACAGTACCCGTATTCGTGCTGGGAAAAGAAGAACCTATTTTTTTGATGTGAGAGCCACACGTGGCCAAGATTATTTTTTAACTATTACAGAAAGTAGAAAACGATTTGATAACAATGGGTATGATCGTCATAAAGTATTTGTATATAAAGAAGATTTTAATAAATTCATTAAGGCTTTAAATGAAGCTATTGATTTTGTAAAAACCGATTTAATGCCCGACTTTGATTTTGATGCATTCAATCATGACGAAAATGAGAATTCATATGAAGGGGGTACCTCTACTTCAGATACTTCATCAGAAACTTCCTTGGAAACATCTTCAGTAATAGCTTCTAATGAAACTGCGCCAATAGATACGACTCCTGTTGTGGAAGAAGTGGAGCCAGATATGGATCCTTCCACTATTCAAGAAAAGAAACCTTTAGAAGCTAAAGATACGCCTGCAAGTGCCGGAGATAATTTAAGCGGAGAAGAAGTAGAAAAATGGTAATCAGGGAAATGTATTAGTGTAGTAAATATTTCTATTTAAACTATTTCTGCTAAATCTTTTACCATCCAGATATCACATCCACAATGACCACTATTTCCTAGTGGTTGATTGATTCTTTTGAATCCTACATTTTCATAAATGGAAACTGCTTTAGATAATTCAGGCATGGACTCCAAGTATACTTGTGTATAGCCATTATTCTTAGCCCAATCCATGGACTTTAATAAAAGCTGTTTGCCTAAGCCAGTACCACGTGCATCCTTATGCAAATATAATTTGACTAATTCACAAGTCCCGTCGGGTAAAGCTTGCGTAGGGTAGATGCCGCCACCTCCCAAAACCTCACCCTCTTTTTCTGCAATAAAATAGACTGCTCTAGGCACTTGAAATAATTCAAATAAATGATCTGTGCTGTCGTCATAATAAACGGTGCCAGGTTTGTTCGCACCAAATTCTGTTAAAGCACCTCTAATCACTTTCGCGATGGCAGCGTTATCTTTAATTTGAATATTTCTTATTTGTATTGTATTTTCCAAAACTAGTTCCTCCATTTTTTATATTGATTCATCAATCCATTAGTAGAACTATCATGCGTATTTACATCTTGGTTATCTGCTAATTCGGGTAAAATTTTATTAGCTAATTGTTTTCCTAATTCAACACCCCATTGATCATAGCTAAAAATATTCCAAATAACACCTTGTGTAAATATTTTATGTTCGTAGGTAGCAATTAAATATCCTAGTGTGGAGGGTGTTAATTGTTTCAATAAAAAAGAATTTGTAGGCTTATTGCCTGCGAACACTTTGAAAGGAGCTAATTTTTCAATTTCTTTAGTTGTTTTTTTAGCCGCTTTTAATTCTTCTACTACTTCAGTATTTGTTTTTCCGTTTAGTAATGCTTCGGTTTGTGCAAAATAATTACTTAATAATTTATCATGATGATCGCCAATAGGATTATGACTCTTGGCAGGTGCGATAAAATCACAAGGAATCACCAAAGTACCTTGGTGAATAAGTTGATAAAATGCATGTTGTCCATTGGTGCCAGGTTCTCCCCAAATCACAGGGCCAGTGGCATAGTTGACTGCAGTTCCTTTTCGGTCAATGTATTTGCCATTGCTTTCCATATTTCCTTGTTGAAAATATGCTGCAAATCGATGCATGTATTGATCATAGGGTAGTATAGCTTCACTTTGTGCTCCAAAAAAGTTAGTGTACCAAATGCCTAATAAAGCCATGATGATAGGAATATTTTTGTCGGCAGCAGTATTTTTAAAATGATTGTCTGCGTCATGTGCTCCTTTTAATAAGGATTCAAAATTGTCATAGCCAATTGTTAATGCAATGGATAAACCAATAGCACTCCATAAAGAATATCTTCCACCTACCCAATCCCAAAACTCAAACATATTTTTACTGCTAATTCCAAATGCATTAACTTCTTTTTCATTGGTGCTTAATGCTACAAAATGAGTTGCTACATGCTTTTCATCTAATGCTTTTTCTATAAACCAAGAACGTGCGGTATGCGCATTGGTCATAGTTTCTTGTGTGGTAAAAGTTTTAGAAGCGATTAAGAATAATGTTTCTTCAGCATTTACTTTTTTTAAGGTTTCTGCAATATGTGTGCCATCTACATTACTTACAAAATATACTTGCATACCGTCTACCCAATAAGGTTTTAAAGCTTCTGTCACCATCACGGGACCTAAGTCGCTTCCTCCAATTCCAATATTAACAATAGTGTTAATATTTTTACCAGTATAACCAACATGTTCGCCACTGTGTATAGAGTGACAAAAAGTTTTCATTTGTCTTAAGACGCCTTGAATTTCCGGCATCACATCTTTTTCATTTACATAAACAGGGGAGCCACTAAAATTACGAAGAGCTGTATGTAATACAGATCTGTTTTCGGTTTCATTAATTGCATTTCCTACAAACTGAGCATCTATAGCTTTAGATAATCCACATTCTTCTGCTAATTGCAATAATAATTGCATGGTCTTATCTGTGATGATATTTTTTGAATAATCAAATAAGAGTTCTGGAGTATGAATCGAATATTGCTCAAAACGTTTAGGGTCATTCGCAAACAAATCTTTCATATGCTTGCGACTCATCTCTTCTTCAAAATGTTTCTTTAATACAAACCACGCTTGAGTGGTGGTAGGATTCATTCTTTCTAACATAATTATAATTTCTCCTTTGCTTTTATAAGCTTTGTAGGACTTCCAATGTTTGGCTTAATTGGTCATCGCTGATGTCTAAATGCAAAACAAATCTAACTTGCGTGGGGGACATCGCAATACTTAAAATATTTTTTTCTTTTAACGCTTGTACTAAACCGGCTGCAGTATATTTTCCTTGAATATGTGCAATCACAATATTAGTTTCAACTGGTAACACTTCCGAAACAAAGTCTTTTTTTAATAAAGCCTCTTTTATAAGAAGCGCTTTACGATGATCTTCTGCTAATCTTTCTATGTGATGATCTAAAGCATATATTCCTGCAGCTGCTATATAGCCTGCTTGACGCATACCACCACCAAATACTTTTCTCCAACGTCTCGCTTTTTTTATAAAGGCTAGATTGCCTAATAAAACACTTCCTATTGGAGCACCTAATCCTTTGCTCAAACAAATAGAAATAGAATCAAAAATGGTTCCGTATTCACGAGGGTCTTCTTTTTTAAATACAATAGCATTGAAAATTCTAGCACCATCCAAATGCAAGGGTAAGTTATTAGCTTGTGTCACTTTTTGTATCGCTTGCATTTCCGCCCATTCGTAACAAGCGCCACCACCTCTGTTACAAGTATTTTCTAGGCTTACTAGCGATGTAATAGGCTTATGTACATCTTCGGGATTAATTCCAGCTTGAACTTGGTCTGCTGTTATTCTGCCGCGATTTCCATTTAATAATTTCACTGAACAGCCTGAATTAAAAGCAATGCCGCCGCCTTCGTATTGATAAATATGAGATAATTCCTCACAAATAACCTCATCTCCTGCCTGAGTATGGGTTTTGATAGCCAATTGATTGGTCATAGTACCACTAGGGCAAAATAAACCAGCTTCCATCCCAAACATCTGGGCAGTTTTAGCTTCCAGTGCATTCACAGTGGGGTCATCTCCAAAAACATCATCACCCACAGGGGCTTGTTGCATAAAAGCCAACATTGCTGGGGTAGGACGGGTAACGGTATCTGATCTAAAATCAATCATGCAACGAAGATAAATCTCAAGGAGGATATTACCCCCTAAAAAAGGGATAAATGGCACTTTTTTTATCCCCTAAAATGCTCCTAAAAGCTTTATAATCAATATTTGCTAAATTAATCCCAAAATTGTACCTTTGCCGACCGACATTAGTTTATATTTTCATATATTGACTTTTTGTTAGACATACTTTTTTAGGTATTTATAACGTTATACAATTAAATAAATTCTTTGCATGAGGCAGCTCAAAATTGCTACACAGATTACTAACAGAGATTCACAAGCGGTTGAGAAGTATTTACAAGAGATTTCTAAAATCTCGATGATCAATCCGGAAGAGGAAACTACTTTAGCGCAACGTATTAAAATGGGCGATCAACGTGCATTAGATAAATTGGTGCAAGCCAACTTACGTTTCGTGGTATCCGTTGCTAAACAATATCAACACCAAGGTTTATCCTTAAGTGATTTAATTAATGAAGGTAACTTAGGTTTAATCAAGGCTGCACAACGTTTTGATGAAACAAAAGGGTTTAAATTCATTTCTTATGCGGTATGGTGGATTCGTCAATCTATTTTACAAGCTTTAGCAGAACAAGGTCGTTTAGTTCGTTTGCCACAAAATAAAATTGGAACCTACAATAAGGCAAACAAAGCTTATATGGCTTTTGAACAAGAACATGAGCGTGAACCTTCTACCGAAGAGTTAGCAGGAATTTTAGAAATGTCTGAAACTGAAATCAATAATATTTTCCAAAGTAATACACGTCATACTTCATTAGATGCTCCAGTTCATGAAGCGGAAGATGTGGCTATGGGTGATTTATTAAAAGGCGGAGATGAAACTGATATGGATGTGATGAAGGATTCTTTACGAGAAGAAATTCGTAGAGTTCTTAAGTCATTGAGTCCTAGAGAGGCAGAGATAGTGAATGCTTATTTTGGTTTAGATGGTGAAAATGGGGTGACCATTGAGCAAATTGGTATTAAATATGATTTAACAAAAGAAAGAATTAGACAAATTAAAGAGCGTGCTATAAAACGTTTACAAAAAGCAAGATATAGCAATGCATTAAAGGCATATTTGGGCTAGTATTAAATAAATTGATTCAAGCCCCATCAATCCAAGGATTAGACGGGGCTTTTTTTTAAAGAAAAATTATGGAAGCAGAAAAAGTAAGCATATTAATTATAGGTTCAGGCCCTGCAGGATATACCGCTGCAATTTATGCGGCTCGTGCTAATATGAAACCATTGTTATATCAAGGTATTCAACCTGGGGGGCAATTAACTATTACTACTGAAGTTGAAAATTATCCTGGATTCCCGGACGGTATCCAAGGACCAGAAATGATGGTGAATTTTGAAAAACAAGCAGCTCGTATGGGTGCTGATATTCGCTACGGTATTGCAACTAAAGTAGATTTTAGTGTGACTCCTTTTAAAGTTTGGATTGATGAAGAGAAATTAATTGAAGCCGATTCGGTAATTATTTCTACAGGGGCGAGTGCTAAATGGTTAGGTATTCCAAGTGAAGAGAGATTAAATGGTTTTGGAGTAAGTGCTTGTGCTGTTTGTGATGGATTCTTTTTTAAAGGGAAAGAAGTTGCGATTGTGGGTGCCGGAGATACAGCAGCAGAGGAAGCGCATTATCTTTCTAAAATGTGTACTACTGTTCACATGATTGTAAGAAAGGATCAGATGAGAGCAAGTAAGGTAATGCAGGATAGAGTGTTAAATACACCTAATATTAAAGTGTATTTCAATTCTGAAACAGATGAAATTTTAGGAGAAAAAAATGTACAAGCTGTTCGCATTAAAAATTCTAAAACAAATACCACTCAAGAAATTCCCGTGAGTGCTTTCTTTGTAGCTATTGGTCACAAACCCAATAGTGATATTTTCAAAGATTATTTGAAAATGGATGAAACAGGATATATTTTGACTGAACCAGGAACCACTAAAACCAATGTCCCAGGTGTATTTGCAGCAGGCGATGTACAGGATAAAAACTACCGCCAAGCTGTGACTGCTGCTGGAAGTGGTTGTATGGCCGCTTTGGATGCGGAACGTTATTTAACAGCTAAAGGACACTAATGTCAATCCATAACCACATGCGTATTTCATTAAACCAAGTTAGTTTTTTGGGGTATCATGGCATGTATGCGGAAGAAAAAAAAATTGGCAATAATTTTATAGTGGATTTATACGTGGACTTTACACCGGCTCAAAATAGTATCACGAATTTAGAAGATACTATAGATTATGTTACGGTGTTTGAATTGGTGCAAAAAAGAATGGCAATACCCACTTCATTAATTGAAACTATAGTTGGTGACTTAGCAGATCAAATTTTAAATGAATATTCCTTAGTACAAGAAGTGTATATTAAAATCACGAAGGAAAAAATGCCGATCAAAAATTTTGAAGGAAATATATCGGTTGCCTTGACCAAGAAAAGAGTTATTTAAATTTTCTTGTTTTTCCATTTATTAGAACGGATATATAAATAGGAGGGCAGTAATAAGCTGATCCAATATATTATTTCGCTCATCCAACCAATGCTTATGGGTAAATTATAATATTCCAAAGTAGTATATACGTATATAATGTAGATGATGATAGCTACAAATTCAATGCTTAATGTAATATTAGATTGACCAGTGCCAGTCACAGCGCTTAACCAAATGGTGGAAGCAGACATAATTAATAAAGCTATCGTTACAATTCTTAATACAGGAATTGCTTCACTAATAAATTCAGGGCCTTGTCCATATATAGATAAAAAAGAAGTTGCAAAAACATTGAGTAATAAACAAACCATTGCAGCAAAGCCAAGGCTCCAAATCATTATTTTTCGAATCAATTTCACCACTTCATCTTGTTTCCCTTGACCTATGACATTACTTACCATGGTATTTGCAGTGGCTGCAAAAGCCCATGTGAAACTTCCAAAAAATCCAAAAATATTACGCATCGAATTAGAAACAGCTAAAGCCATTTCACCTTTATGTTCAATTAAAATATAAAAGAACTCCCAACTCACAATACTAATCATGTATTGTACCATTAAGGGAGAAGATTGCTTTAGGATTAATTTGATATAATCGGTTTGTAAAGACCAACTATTAAATAAAGAAAAACGAGCCCCAATTTTTTGATAATGAATCACTAAATATATAACCCATAATCCCATTGCTTCCGCAATGATAGAGGCGTAGGCAGCACCATTTAAACCCATGGCAGCAAATCCAAAATGACCAAAGATGAAACTATAATCAAAAAATATGTTGACAAAAGCTTCCGTAGCAGTTCCAATAATTAAAAATTTGCTTTGATTGGTTCCTACTAATAGGGCGTTACGCATTTGGTAAATAAATAAAAAGGGAAGTCCCCAAATACGAATTTTCAAAAAGTGGATGACTAAATTAGCCCTTTCAGTATCATGTAATAAATAATGAAAAATACTGGGTGCAATTAAATAAGTAAATGAAATGCCAATTATGGATAATATGACAGATAAATAAACGCCTTGTGAAAAAATAATTCCAATTTCATCAATTCTATTTTCACCCGCTCTACGAGAAATAAGAGCCTGAAGTCCATTATTTAATCCTTGTCCCATGACTCCAAAAATCAAGTAGTACACACCCGTTATTCCTCCAATGGCTAAGGCCTGGCTACTTAAAGCACCTAGAAATATGTTATTGGTGATAAAGTTGAGTTGCGGTACCAAAATGGCAAGCGCAATAGGCAAGGAAATGGTTAAGATTTGCTTGCTGTCTATGTTTACCTGTAAGGAAGGGGTGGTATTTTCCGCACTCATGGGTGCAAATCTACAATTAGTTTCTGCAATGAACTGCCTCTTTTTTTATATCATTGCATAAGATTTAAATTATGGCTAAGAAAAAAATCGGAATTTATAGCCCTTTGGCGAGTACCCCTAACCAAAAAGTGGAGGATCTATTTTTAATAGTGGATGATCATTCTATTGCTTTTTCAGTAAAAAATATAGAGAAAAATACTTTTGTCGCTTTTGAATTTTTTGAAAATGAAGAGAATGTAGAAGGATGGGGCCCTTTGATGGCCTATTTACAGAATAATTCAAAATTAATACATGCTATTTATAGACAGGTACATTTTGTTTTAAACCATTCTCATTTTATTATTACTAAAAAGTATGATTCCTCTGATACATTATTATATCAAAATGAACTTAGTTTGTTGCATGGTCAATTAATGGATGCAGAAATTCAAGTCAATGAATTAGCCAATGGATCCATGATTGTATTTGCTGTTCCAGATAGTTTAATTACACTCTTAACTAGAACATTCCCCATTGGTAAATGGAAACATTATGCAGAATGGGTGATTTCGACAAAAATGGGTCAAACAGCAGAAGACAATTCAAGTGTTCAAATTCATTTATTTGAAACCAATTATCTTTTATCAATTCAAGATAATGGCAATTTGAAAAACATTAAATATATCACTTCCAGCAGTCCCGATCAAAATTGTTACAGCATACTAAATGCATGTCAACAATTAGGAGTAATTCCAAGTCAAATGCATTTGCAAATAGTTGGATTAGAATATTCGCCCAATCAAGAAATGAATGAAACTTGGAGTCAATTAGGTACTTATTTTTCTAATACAAAAGTAATTTCAACACCCACCTCAGGTATTGGTGAGTCATTAAACAAAGAATTTCCTCATCATCGTTACGCCACTTATTTTATATTTTAATGAGAATTATTGCTGGAAAATATGGTGGAAGAAGAATTTCTCCACCACAGAATATGCCACACACAAGGCCTACTACTGATATTGCTAAAGAAGGTTTATTTAATATTTTGCAAAATAGAGTCTCCTTAGATGACATATCTACTTTAGATTTATTTGGAGGCACTGGTTGTATAAGCTATGAACTTGCCTCTCGAGGAGCTAGTCAATTAACAATAGTAGAGAAGGATCCTACGATGTTGGATTTTATCAAAAAAAACATTGAATTATTGAAGATTGAAAACGCCCAACTTTTAAGGATGGATGTTTTTCAATTTTTGTCAACTTGTAATGGAACGTATGATATCATTTTTGCTGGACCACCTTATGCCTTAAATACTATTGATGAACTTCCCAAAATCATTGTTCAGCGAAAACTAATTTCTCCTAAAGGGTACTTTATTTTAGAACATACACCCCGAAACGACTATACTCAATTTGAGGGGTATAGTTTTCAACGTAATTACGGAACCACGATTTTTAGTTTTTTTGAATGCCTCTAGTTTTTTCCGTAATTTAAAGTATGTTAAAGTCCGAAGCAAGAACGTTTTTTTTAAATAAAAGAAAATCATTAAGTCCACAAGAATTACTTAAGTGGGATGATTTACTTTTAATTCAATTACAAAAAATGGATTGGACCCAAACCCATGTGTTGGGTAGTTTCTTTCCCATGGAGCATCAAAACGAACCCAATTCTTTATTATTAACCGATTATTTAAACTTTCTTATTCCAGATTTAAAATTGGGCTATCCTATTGTAGATAGCACCCATCATACCATGCACTTTTTTCCTGCGACAGAAAACACTACCACTAATACATGGGGGATAGTAGAACCTATTAAATCCATGCCAATAAACCCCTCACAAATTGATACATTTTTAGTCCCCCTATTAGGGTTTGATGTAACAGGCCAAAGAATAGGTTTTGGCAAAGGGTATTATGACAAATACTTTGAAAATTTAGCTTCTTCTACTTTACGAATAGGGATATCCTATTTTGAACCGATAGAGGCCATTATAGATACCCATCAATTTGATGTACCTTTGACCCATTGTATTACGCCTTGGAAAATTTATGAATTTTAATAATCTTTTTTTAAAATCTTTTCGTGTTTTGTTATTGCCTTTTGCTGTATTATATGGCTGGGTGGTAGCATTGCGTAATTGGTTATTTCAAAAACACTATTTAAAATCAGTGAAGTTTAATGTGCCTATGATATGTGTGGGGAATTTGTCTTTGGGAGGAACTGGGAAATCTCCTATGGTCGAATATTTATTAAGCATATTATCTGATAACTATAAGGTCGCCACCTTAAGTCGAGGATATAAAAGAAAGACAGAAGGGTATGCGCTAGCAACGGCTAACACCACAGCCTTGGAAATTGGAGATGAACCCATGCAATTTCATTTAAAGTTTCCGAATGTTTCTGTGGCAGTTTGTGAACGTCGTATCGAAGCCATCCCTCAGTTAATTCAGGATGTCCCTTCATTACAATTAGTCATATTGGATGATGCTTTTCAACATCGCGAAATAGTAGCTGATTATAATATTTTATTAACCGAATACGATAATTTATACTGTGACGACTTCTTTATTCCTACTGGTGATTTAAGGGATGAAAGAAGATCCGCCAAACGAGCAAATATTATTGTAGTTACTAAATGTCCTACTAATTTAACGATCACAGAAAGAGATGAAATTATTGAAAGGCTATACCCTGAAGCACATCAAGAGGTATTTTTTACTTCTATTGCCTATGAAACGCCTTATCATATCTATGACCCAAATGAACAATGGGTACTTACTTTAAGAGATGAAGTGTTATTGGTTTGTGGCATTGCCAATCCATTACCGCTAAAAAATTATTTACACGAAAATACACATACCTACTATCAATTGAGTTATAGCGATCATCATATATTCTCGATTGAAGATTTACAAGAAATAAAACAAAAATTCGAAGAAATTAATTCAAAAAGCAAACTTATTTTAACTACAGAAAAAGACGCCGTAAGGCTGGTGAAGTATACGGAGGAACTGAATGCCATTCCATTATATGTTTTACCTATCAAACCTAGTTTTTTATTTGGAGCACAGGATACATTCAATCAACTAGTGTTAGATAATGTTGCACAATTTTATAAAAACAACAATGGGAACTAAGAAAAAAAATACAAAAAAAGTTAAGACCACAACTAAGAATACACATATCACACATTCCTATAGGGGTGTGTTGGACATTGCTAAATCCGGAATGGGTTTTGTAATGGTACCAGAATTAGAAAATGATATATTGGTTTTCCCCACCGATTTTAATACGGCTTTAAAAGGGGATGAAGTAAGTGTAAAAATTACAAAAATCAGACAAGGTTCTGGAAAGAAAGAAGGAAAAGTATTAGAAGTCATTAAACGAAAGCAGGTTTCATTTGCGGGGGTAATGCAAGTGACTAATAAACATGCTTTTTTCATTCCTAATACATTACATCCGATGCCGGATATTTATATCCCCATTAATAAACTTCATGGAGCGAAGGATAAGGATCGAGTGATGGTTAAATTAACCAGCTGGGATAAATCAAGCCGCAAACCTGAGGGAGAAGTATTGAACATATTTACGCCAGAGCAAGAAAACGATTTAGCCATGAAGTCGATTGTCGCAGAAGCAGGATTTGCGATAGAATTTAGTGAAGAAACATTGGCTTTTGCAAGATCCTTATCAGATCAAATTAGTGAAGCAGAAATTGCGAAAAGAAAAGATTATCGTAAGGTATTAACTTTCACTATTGATCCAGTAGATGCAAAAGATTTTGATGATGCTATTTCCTTTCAAACACTAGCGAATGGAAATATAGAAATTGGGGTACATATTGCAGATGTAAGTCATTTTGTACAACCCAATACAGCAGTAGATAAAGAAGCGTATGAGAGAGCCACTTCGGTGTACTTGCCAGACAGAGTGTACCCGATGTTACCTGAACGAATTTCCAATGAATTATGTTCCTTAAGACCTAGGGAAGAAAAATTAACTTTTTCAGCCACTTTTGAAATAGATGCACAAAGAAAAATCGTAAACACTTGGTTTGGAAAAACAATCATCTATTCGGATAGAAGATTTACTTATGAAGAAGTGCAAACTATTATTGATACAAAAATAGGGGATCATGCTAACGAAATTTTATGGTTGCTAGATTATACACAACAATTAAGAGCACAAAGATTTGCTAACGGGGCTATTAATTTTTCATCTCAAGAAGTGAGATTCACTTTAGATGAAAAAGGTAAACCCATTGGCATTACAGTAAAAGAAAGTAAAGAATCTCATCAATTAATTGAAGAATTGATGTTAAAAGCAAATCAGTTGATTGCAGAGAAAATGGGTAAGATTAAAATCAAAAAAGATCCTTTGCCATTCCCTTATCGTGTACATGATCAACCCAATGAAGAAAAATTAGCGCCATTTGTTTCTTTCGCCAAAAAACATGGGTATCCATTTTCTATTGAGTCTCCCGAACATATTGCCCATAGCTTTAATGAATTAATGATCGCTTCTAAAGGGAAACCTGAGCAACATGTTTTAGAGCAATTAGGCATTCGAACTATGGCTAAAGCGGTTTATACGAGTAATAATATTGGTCACTATGGCTTAGGTTTTGAACACTATTGTCATTTCACATCACCTATTAGAAGATATCCGGATGTATTAGTACATCGTATTGTGCAATCAGTGATTGAAGGTCATCCCATGAATGATGCAGGTTTAGAAGAAAAATGTGTGCATTGTAGCGAAAGAGAGCGTGCTGCCATGGAATCGGAACGAGCTTCCAATAAATACAAGCAAGTGGAATTTATGCGTGAATATGTGGGACAAGATTTTGAAGGTATTATTAGCGGCGTTTCTAGTTTTGGATTCTGGGTAGAAACTATTGATCATAAATGCGAAGGATTAGTTAGCATGACCACCTTGTCTAAATATGATGATTTTAGATTAGTAGAAACTGATTACGCTTTAGTAGGTATGAGATCTGGGCGTAAATTTAATATGGGAGATAAAATCACGATTAAAGTGGTGGCAGCCAATTTGGACAAACGTCAATTGGATTATGAATGGGTATTAAAGCCAAATAAAGAGTAGGTTTTTTAAATCAATAATTAGGTATCTAATTATTAAATCATATACAATTAAATTAAATTTAATTGTATATGATGTGTTTCGGTAAATACAATCCCTTCTTCTTTTAACACTTTTAATACGGGTTCATATATTTCGGGTAAGGTAGGAATATGCAAACCTGTACAAGTTATTTCACCTTTTAAATAGGCACAAACACTAATGGCCAAAGGAAGTCCAACAGTACTAGCCATGGCGGTATGTATCGCGTCTATACCTTTTAAAACAAAACTGCTTTCTATTGAATGTGTTTCATTTTGTAATGAATATTCAACTTGATGCTGCATTATAATCATGTCTTTGTCAGAAGGTTCTAATTTCCATTTCTCCTCCAAAATCCATTGTAAGATGCTTGCATTATTAGTTGAATGAGCTGAATTAGTTAGAGTGAAGGGAATTATTGTATCATTTTTGAAATCAATAAATTGCAACAAAGAAAATAGGGTAGGATCTTGAATCAAATGATCATATTTATCTTCTAAAGAATGAGCCCTTAAATGATTTTGAAACCATTGTTGAATCGTGGTGCCTTCTTGTAATTGAAAAGAAGCCTCATCGGTTAATTTTAATTGCACGATTGCATTCCATCCTGCGCAAAAATCAACAGGTCTTAAAGTGGTTCTCACAAAATTTTGAATCCCCTCTAATGAATAGGTTTGAATATAATCCAGAGAGTTTCGATTAGGGTAATATGTGAGGGGGGCAATTTCATCTATGTTTAAAATAGGGTATCCTTGAAATAACTGAGTATAGGGTATAGACACTTCTTTACCATTTTTTAGGTAAATAGCGCCCGATTTTCCCGCTAAAATGATATTCCTGGGGTTCCAGCTTATTTTGTAATGCCATGGGTTATTATCGCTTTCTGGAGCAATTAAACCACCACAATGGGAAGCGAATGAAGTGATTTTGCCCCCTTGATTTTGTATTCTATGGATCAATTCCATAGCACTCATATGATCAATGCCTGGATCTAACCCCATTTCACATAAAAATAAAAGCCCCTTTTCCTGTATTTGATTTTGTATTTTCTTCATGCCTTCTTCCACATAGGAGGCCGTAAATAAAGACTTACCTAATAACAAACAATCTTCTGCCACAAGCGTATGTAAAAAGGCAGGTAACATAGAAATTACTACTGTTGAGGAGCTAATTAAATCATGTCTTTTAGTAGTATCCAAAATATCAATCCCAATAGCATGGCCATTTTGAGCATTATTCCACTTTTTGATAGCTACATTTTCATCCCCATCAGCTAATAGGATATACCAATTATTTTCAACTGCTTTTTGTTGTAAATATTCAATCAAAATAGTGGCTGATTTGCCTGCGCCTAATATTAAAATGGTGGTGGGCATAATAAGCTTTATAAGTACTTGATAATGGTAGCATTAAAGTTAGCAATTCTTACCCACAACTGTGGATAAATCCACTAAAAATTTACCCCAAATTTAAACCAAAAAAGACCTCAAAAAGGTATCTTCGTAAGGCCTTGTTTTTAGCCTATTTATGCTAAAAAATTACGGTCAAAGAAAGTTAAAATTTATGGAAGAAAATTTAGGATTAGAAGCCACCCAGGATAACGATCGCGTTATAAAAGTGAACATTGAAGAGCAAATGAAAACCTCCTACATTGATTATTCAATGTCAGTGATAGTAGGTCGTGCTTTACCTGATGTAAGAGATGGTTTTAAACCAGTACATCGTAGAGTTTTATTTGCGATGCATGAGCTGGGTAATAACAGCAACAAAGCGTATAAAAAATCAGCTCGTATTGTGGGAGAAGTGATGGGTAAATTCCATCCCCATGGAGATACTGCTATTTATGACACTTTAGTGCGTATGGCACAAGAGTGGACGATGCGTTATAAGTTAGTGGATGGTCAAGGTAACTTTGGTAACCAAGATGGAGATCCGCCAGCAGCAATGCGTTATACCGAAGCTCGTTTGCAAAAAATTTCTGAAGCAATGTTGGATGATCTTGAAAAAGATACCGTGGATTATCAACTTAATTTTGATGATAGTTTACAAGAACCTTCTGTATTACCTACTCGTATCCCTCAATTATTAGTAAACGGATCTTCAGGAATTGCGGTGGGTATGGCTACCAATATGTTGCCTCATAATTTGAATGAAGTAGTGGATGGTTGTATTGCTTATATAGATAATCATGATATTACTATCGAAGAATTAATTCAATTTGTGAAAGCGCCCGATTTTCCCACCGGAGGAATTATTTACGGAATGGAAGGCGTAAAGCAAGGTTTAATGACAGGAAGAGGTAGAGTCGTTTTAAGAGGCAGATGTAATGTAGAAACCAAAGCCAATGGTCGTGAATTAATTGTAATCAATGAAATTCCTTACCAAGTAAATCGTGATAATTTAACAGATCGTATTGGTCAATTAGTAGTTGATAAAACGATTGATGGCATCACGCACGTAAATAATGAAAGTAACAAACGTGAAGGAACTCGTATTGTCATTGAATTAAGAAAGGATGCGGTAGCTCAAGTCATCATCAATCAATTATTTAAGTACACAGAATTACAAACTAGTTATGGTGTTAATAATGTGGCTCTAAGTAAAGGCCGTCCTAAAATTTTAAATGTCAGAGATTTAATCATTGAATTTGTTGACTTTAGAATGGAAGTGGTGATTCGTCGAGCCAAATTTGAATTAAAGAAAGCCGAAGATCGTGCTCATATATTAGAAGGCTATTTAATTGCTTTAGATCATTTAGATGAAGTGATTCGTTTAATTCGAAATTCAGCCAATCCTGATGCTGCAAAAGAAGCATTAATGACGGCAGGCTGGGGTATATCTGAAGTGCAAGCTAAGGCTATCTTAGAATTAAGATTGCAACGTTTGACTGGTATGGAGCGTGAAAAAATTAAAGAAGAATTTGATGGATTAATGAAATTGATTGCTTCTTTAAAAGAATTATTAGGAAGCGAACATTTACGTTATGAATTAATCAAAACTGAATTATTAGAAGTTAAAGAAAAATTTGGGGATGAACGTAAATCAGAGATTCAATATTTGGCAGATGAAATGAAGTTGGAAGATTTAATCGAAGAAGAAGATGTTGTTATTACCATATCTCACTTAGGATATATCAAAAGAACATCTGTTTCAGAATATCGTCAACAAAAAAGAGGTGGAAGAGGTGCGATAGGTTCTAAAACACGAGAAGAAGATTTCGTTGAACATTTATTTATTGCATCTACCCATGATACTATGTTATTCTTCACCGAAAAAGGAAGATGTTTCTGGTTAAGAGTATATGAAATCCCTGAAGGAGAAAAAACAAGTAAAGGACGTGCTGTTCAAAACTTAATTCAAATTCCAACTGATGATAAGGTAAAAGCAATTATTGATGTACGAAAATTAGATGATAAAGATTATGTGAATAGTCACTATATCGTTTTATGTACCAAACGAGGTATCATCAAAAAAACATGCTTGGAAGAATTTAGTCGTCCAAGAGTAAGTGGGGTGAATGCTATTACTATTAATGAAGGAGATGAATTATTATTTGCTCGATTAACAGATGGCAATAATGAAGTTATGATGGCAGTAAAGTCGGGTCGTGCTATTCGTTTCCCTGAAGAAAAAGTGCGACCAACAGGTCGAGGTGCTATAGGAGTTGCTGGTATTGAGGTTGATAATGATACCGACGAAGTAGTAGGATTAGTTTGCGTGAACCGTGAAGATAAAGACCGTACTATTTTAGTGGTGAGTCAGCAAGGTTTTGGTAAACGTACTGCTATAGATGAATACCGTATAACCAACAGAGGTGGCAAAGGGGTGAAAACTATTAACGTCACTGAAAAAACTGGAAGTTTAGTAGGTATTATGGATGTACTAGAGAAAGATGATTTAATCATTACTTGTAAATCTGGTGTGACTATACGTACCAATATTTCTGAAATCCGTGAAGCTGGACGTGCCACTCAAGGTGTCAAGTTAATCCGACTAGATGAGGGTGATGAAATCGCAGCTACTTCTAAAATTGCCGATCAAGATGAACCAGATTTAGAATTAACAGAGGGAGAAGCTACAGCAACCGATGTCGATATTGAAAATGGTACTGTATCAGAAGATAATACTACAAATAGTTCAGATAGTACTGATACTTCAAATATTACTGAAGAAAATACACCTGAAGCATAAAATTTAATAAATTTACCACCGTAACTAATTAAACATATGAAAAAAATAATCGGTTTGTTAAGCTTTTTGACATTGGTTCAAATGTCATTTGCGCAAGATCTAAAAAAAGTAACCACTAACATATTGTTAGGAAAGTTTGAAGCTGCTAAAGATGAATATGATAAAGCCGTAGCCAAAAAAGCTACATTAGGCACTACAGCGGAAGGCTATTATTTAAAAGCTCGTATTAACGGAGCTTTAGCAAAAGATGCTTCAGTAGCCTCAAAATATCCTAATGCATTTGCTGATATGCGCAAGGCTTTGGATGAGTACATGAAATTAGAATCCAATTATGCTACTGCAAAAGACAATGGACCGGATCCTTTCTTTGATATTTATTTTAAAGCTTTCAAAGATGGGGTAGATGCCTTTAATGCAAAAAAATGGAAAGAAGCGGCGACTAGCTTTGATGAAGCTGTAAAGTATAGTGATATCGTATTTACACAAGGTTGGTCATCTTCCAAACAAAAATTCGATACTACTTCTTTAATGTATGCAGGCTATGCGAATCAAAATGCAGGCAATTTGGATGCATCTAATCTTTATTACAGAAGAATGGTGGATGCAAATATCAAAACTCCAGATGCATTAGATATCTATCGTTTTTTATTAATGCAATTTATTAATAAAAAGGATCAAACTAATTTTGAAAAATATTATGCTTTATCAGCTGCTGCTTATCCTTCAGAAAATTGGTTTGAATATAAGCTAGACTATATTGAGAAGAATTTAAGCATGGATGAAAAAATGAAAATGTATGACAAAATGGTTGTAGATGCTTCATTAAATGAGAATGCTGCTCAAATGTTTGGTGATATGTTTATGGCTGGCAAAACATTAGAAGGATTATCTAATGAAACAGCTGAAATTTATATTTTAAAAGCACAAGATGCCTATAAGAAAGCTTTTAACTTCAATAACAATAATTACGCAGCAGCTTTCAACGTAGGTATTAGCTATTATAATCAATATACTGTTTTAGATGATAAATATGGCGAAAACATCAGAGCCTTACAATTATTAAATTCTAATAGACCCGTTGCTCCAAAGGATCCTAAAAAGAAACTTCAAGTAGATGCTCAATTTAAAGCTCAAGTGGATTCTGTTAAAAAATTAAACGCCTTATTAGATGCTCCTATTAAAGAAAAAGTGGATGCGGCGATAGAGTGGATTGAAAAAGCTTTTAGTAACATTAAGGATAAACCAAAATTAGAAAGAACTGAAAAAAGTGTTGCTGCTAGATCGGTTGATTTTCTAGCTACTTTATATGCTTTTAAAAGAGATAAATTAAAAGGGAAAGATCAAAAAGCATCTGATGAATTTGATGTTAAATATAATTACTACGATAAGTTACATGACAAGTATCAATAGTAATTATTTGAAATAAAAAGATTTCTATAAAAAAACCTTCTCAATAATATGAGAAGGTTTTTTTAATGCAACTTTATAATATTTGTAATATTTATTATAGGGTTAGATATTTTGAAATACGAATAGCTTACTAATTATGTTCTTAAAACTATACTTACTTTAAAATTCTTTTGTTCGTAAAACTCAATCAAAACTTCTTCAGGCCCTATTTTAAAAGTAACAGTAGCAGGGTAGATGAGGTTATTAAAAATATAAACATTACGTTTTTGTTGAGTGGTAATTTCATTCATTACATTATAACTCCCTTTATTAAAAATGACTTCAGTTAAAGTAGGTTTTGGGATATCACCATGTAAGTCTACAGATCCACCTGTAACACTTTCTAAAGTCAATTCAATAGTGGGGAAATTATTAGAAGCTTCTGCATTTACACTGACCGTATTAACCATGTAGGATTTACTTATGATTTTATAGGGAGCTTCAAATAAACCTACATATTTATCTCTTTTCCAAAATCCAGTTAAAACGCTATCAATCCCTTTTTCAGTTTTAATTGTAGCTAAACCTTGACCTTCTTTTTTACCTTTCTTAAAATAGCCTTTAAAACTATTACCTAAGTTGTCGGTATAAAAACCTTGGCCATCGGGAAGACCTGCTTTAAATTCACCTTCATAAGTATGAATACCCACAGCCTTGCCTTTACCTTCTGCTTTTCCATTTTTACAGTCACCAGTATAGTTGCCAGTTAAATTAGGATCCAAAACTTTGCAATCCTGGCTAAAACTGACTAAAGGAGCTAAAAATAGGAAAGAACCTAAAAGGAAGCTAAATGTGCGATTTTGTATAAATGACATAAAAATTGATTTTAATAGATTTTGAAAAAGTAATGCGTTTAGACTATCTATTTCATTTGTAAAGCTAATATCAAATAATTAAATCCAAAGCCTCATATTTCAAAAGCAAAGTATTAGAAGATGAAAGTTAAAAGAGATACTATGAATCAGAGATACCATGAATCCCAATCCTTAGCAAAAATATATATTATAAAGGAGGGTATTATTATTATTTATATCTATTTAACATAATGTTAATTATAAGCAATAATATCACATTCAAATACAATTGTATAGGAGTATCATCCATATTTATTGTTGATATATAGTTGATAATGAATGATATAGGATAACCATGACTATGTGTGGACATATGTAGATGAATGGATACTAAATAGTGGTTTTAAATTGAAATGTATGTTCAAAATCTATTTGAATGAATGATAAATATGTATTTGATTTAATGATAAATCTTTGTAATTTGAAACATTAAATCTTGTTCTATGACTAAATCGTCTCAACCCAGTAATTCATTTTCTCGTCGAAAATTTGTTCAAAACGCCGCCATGACTTCTATTGTTATGGGTCTTCATCCTAGTATCATTAAAGCACAAGCAAATTCCGTTAAGGACAAAGTTCGTATAGGTATTATAGGCACTGGATTTAGAGGACAAAGTCATATTGATATGTTATGCGCTCGTAAAGACACCGAAATTGTCTCATTTGCCGATCCTGATAAGAAAATGTTGGCCTCCGCACAAAATATCCTCAAAAAGTATAACCGACCCGCAGCTACAGAGTTTAATAATGGCAACTATGACTATATAAACTTACTACAACGTGCTGATATTGATGCTGTTATCATTGCAACACCTTGGGAATGGCATATTATTCAGGCATTAGAAGCCATTAAGCATAAAATCATCCCTGGCGTTGAGGTTTGTGGTGCTGTAAAATTGACGGATTGTTGGGATATTGTGAATGCTAGTGAAAAATCTGGTATTCCAGTGATGTGCTTAGAGAATGTTTGTTACCGTAGAGATGTCTTGGCAGTCTTTAATATGGTTAAAAAAGGCATGTTTGGTGAACTTCTTCATTTACAAGGGGGTTATGAGCATGATTTAAGGGAAGTCAAGTTTAATGATGGTACAAAAGGCTATAATGATGGAATAGAATTTGGCGAAAAGGCATATAGTGAGGCCAAATGGCGTACCAATCACTCCTTATATAGAAATGGAGAACTATATCCCACTCATGGATTAGGTCCTGTGGCAATGATGGTAGATATTAATAGAGGTAACCGATTAACTCGTTTATCATCGGTTGCAACTAAGGCAAGAGGTTTACATAAATATATAGTTAACCATCCACAAGGAGGTGAAAATCACCCTAATGCGAAACTAAATTGGAAGCTGGGTGATATTGTAAGTACACAACTTCAAACACATAATGGAGAGACTATTTTATTAACCCATGACACCAATTCGCCTCGTCCTTATAATTTAGGGTTCAGAGTTCAGGGTACCCAAGGACTATGGCAGGATTTTAGTTCAGGTCAATTGAATGCGGGACATATATATATAGAAGGCGTTTCTGCCAAACCTCATGTTTGGGAAAATCCAGAAGCCTATTTAAAGCAGCACGACCATCCTTTGTGGGTGAAATATCAAGATCAAGCTGCAGGCTCGGGACATGGAGGAATGGACTTTTTTGTAGAGAATGCGTTTGTTGAGTGTGTTAAAAGAAATGTCCCATTTCCAATAGACGTGTATGATTTAGCTACTTGGTATGCGATCACTCCCCTTTCAGAAAAATCTATCAAAGAACATGGTCAAGTACAGGATATCCCTGATTTTACCAGAGGAAAATGGCAAGATAGAAAGAATGAATTTGGAATGAACGAGATCTATTAGCAATACTATAAAAGATAGTATCAAATACAAGATCTAATTGAAGAATAGAATAACCTATTTCTGACTAAGCCAATTTTTCGTAGACTTCTAATAATCTTATTTGATTGAGTGCTCTATTGTAATTATGGTTTTCATAACGTGCTCCATAATAAATATCATTTTGTAGATGATCCGTTAAAAAACGAAGTGCTTGCATATAAATCATGAATTGGCCACTATAAAAAAAATGATCTTTTTCAAAAGCAGATAGTTCGTATTGCATATGATGTAAATATCCTTTTTGAAGACCCTCCCATCGGTCTGCTTTCACTTCAATTGTATTAAAATCTTGTTCTTCTTCCGAAACAGTACATAAACATGTGCGGCACATATCTCCCACATCGCTTATAAAATAGCCGGCCATAGTCGTATCTAAATCAATAACGCATATTGCTTTTCCATGGTCATTAAAAAGCACATTGCTAATTTTAGTATCATGATGCGTAACTCTTTTTTGAACATCAGGATGCTCAATGAAATATTCGTATTTATCAGTGATGGATTGTTTATTTAATAAAAAAGAAATTGCTTCTTTAGAGGATTCAATACGATGAGGATTACCTTGTAATAATGCTGTATTAAATTGCTTAAATCTTAAACTTAAATTATGAAAATCAATCAAGGTGTTTTTTAACTCATCCGCCTTGAAATTTCTGAGTTGATGTGTGAATCCTCCAAATTGTTTAGCAGCTTCTTCTACTTGATTGGCATTTTCTAAAACACTTAATGCATAGCCATTTATTTTATGGAATGCTCGAAAGTAGCTGCCCTCCCACTCTATTAAAGTGTTGCCATTTTTATTTGGCACCAAATGAGTATATAAATAATCAGGGCTATTTAATTTCAAGTAAGCTCCAATTGTATTAATATTTTGATCTATTGCACTAGGGTCCTTAAAAACAGCATGGTTAATAGTTTGTAAAATATAATCTCCATGTGCCGTTGCTACCACATAGGTCTTATTAATTAAACCCTGATGCAAAGGCGTGCATTGAGTAACTTCCCATTGATATTGATCAAAAATTTCTTGCATAAAAATTTATAAATAAAAGTACTACAAAATAGAATCATTGTTCGTAACTTGACAATGATATTCTGCCACATTACTATGAAATCAATTAAGATAGCTGAATCTTTAAAATAATTAGGATTATGGATCGCCGAAAATTTATCAATTTAAGCAGTTTAGGAGCTGCAGGTTTTACGCTTCAAGGTTTTATACCTACTTCTTTGAATGGATTGTCTACAACTATAACACCTATTGTAGTTGCCACTTGGGATGCCGGTCTTGCAGCTAACAAAGCTGCTTGGGAAGTTTTAGGATCAGGAGGTAAAGCTTTAGATGCGGTAGAAAAAGGTGTGATGGTGACTGAGGATGAAATGAATTGTTGTGTAGGATTAAATGGCAATCCTGACCGAGATGGATTTGTGACTTTAGATGCCTCTATTATGGATCATGAATTCAATTGTGGAAGCGTAGCATTTTTAGAAAGAATTAAACACCCTATTTCTGTGGCACGTAAAGTGATGGAAAAAACACCACACGTAATGTTGGTGGGACAAGGGGCACAACAATTTGCAATAGAACAAGGGTTTAAATTAGAAAATGGAGAACTATCAAAAGATGCTAAAAATTCTTACCAAAATTGGTTGAAAAATTCGGAGTATAAACCGGTCATAAACATTGAACGTAAAAATGCAACTACTCAATTAGATGCTTCTAAAATGGCTCCCCATCGCTTGAGTAATGGAGAATGGAATCATGATACCATTGGAATGATTGCTATGGATAGTATGGGTAACTTAAGTGGTAGTTGTACTACAAGTGGTGCAGGTTTTAAAATGCGTGGTCGTGTGGGAGATTCACCCGTCATTGGTGCCGGATTATATGTGGACAATGAAGTGGGTGCAGTAGTTGCTACTGGTCAAGGAGAAGATGTTATTAGAGTGGCAGGATCTAGTGCTGTAGTGGAACAAATGCGTCAAGGTAAAACGCCTACTGAAGCTTGTAAAATAGTAATAGAACGAATTAGGCGCATTAAAAAAGAAAAAGCAAAAGATATTCAAGTATGTTTTATTGCTATTAATAAAAAAGGTGAATATGGAGGTTATTCATTACATAAAGGATTTAATTATGCAGTGCATACACCACAAGGGAATACATTACATGAAGCCACATTTTTAGATTAAAAATTGAATAATAAAAAATTCAAGATTAAATTTCCTCTATGATTTCATTAGAAATTGCTGCATTTTCGGTGGAAGCCGCTATTCAAGCTATTGAAGCTGGAGCCAATCGAATAGAACTTTGCGAAAATCCACACGAAGGTGGAACCACTCCGTCATATGGCGCTTTAGTGTTGAGTGCTAAAATAAAAGAGGTACCTATCTATCCCATTATTCGTCCAAGAGGCGGTGATTTTTTGTATAGTCATTCCGAATATGAAATCATGAAAAATGATGTAGTTATGGCAAAGGAATTAGGATTCCCGGGAGTTGTAATTGGATTATTACATGCAGATGGCAATATTGATATGGAAAGAACTTCCGAATTAGTTGCTTTAGCAGAAAATATGCAAGTCACTTTTCATCGTGCTTTTGATAGATGCTTAGATCCCATTAAAGGATTAGAAGATATTATTCAAACAGGTTGTAAAAGAATATTAACAAGTGGTCAGGTTCCTAATGTTCAAAATGCCCTACCCTTAGTAAAACAATTAGTGAACTTAGCGAATGATCGAATTGTCATCATGCCTGGAAGTGGTGTACGCGCAAATAATATAAAAAATATTGTAGAAAGCACAGGCGTTATGGAAGTGCACAGTTCTGCTCGTAAAATGTTTCCTACTAATATGCAATTTCAAAAAGAATCCATGCAAGAAAAAATGCAATACACGGGTGTGGATTTGGAAGAAATAAAAGAAATGTTAAGTCAATTAACTTCTTTGTAATGATAAAGCTGTTGTTATGAAGTTCATTGTTTCATAAGTGAATTGATAAAAATCCTCCAGCCTAATTAATACAACATTCTTACGCGAATGGTTTGTTTCACTTCTCTTAATAAATCATTGGCCTTTTTAGATAATTTAGAATCTACATCTAATACCACATAACCAATTTCTTCATTGGTTTTAAGGTACTGCCCCACAATATTAATTTTGTTCTTAGACATCACAGTATTAATCGCACTCAGTACACCTGGTACGTTTTTGTGAATATGTAAAATACGATGTGCGCCATCTACAGGAGGTAAGCTAATAGCAGGTATGGTGTGAGAACCATTGGATACGCCACGTTCTAGGTATTGATATAATTTAATACTTACATCTTCTCCAATATTTTCTTGCGCTTCTTCGGTAGATCCACCAATATGTGGAGTTAATATCACATTAGATAAACCTTGAAGAGGCGTTTCAAAACGATCTCCATTTTTTTCAGGCTCCCAAGGGTATACATCTATTGCTGCTCCACTAATTTGTTTATTTTTTATGGCTACACTCAATGCTTCTAAATCAACCACTTCGCCACGTGCATAATTAATTAAAATAGATCCTGTTTTACATTGTTTGATCACTTCCTTACTAATTAAATTTTTAGTTTGATGGGTTTCTGGAACGTGAATAGAAATAATATCAGAAGTACTTACTAATTCTTTAATTGATTTTACGGGTTGCGCATTCCCTAATGGTAACTTCGTTTCTACATCATAAAACTTTACTTTCATTCCCATGGCTTCTGCCATAATACTGGTTTGGGTACCAATATTTCCATATCCAATTAATCCTAAGGTTTTCCCTCTTAATTCAAAACTTCCCTTGGCTTCTTTATTCCAAAAACCTTCGTGAGCAGCTTTATTTTTATCTATTATTTTTCGAATCAACATGATAGATGATCCAATAACTAATTCTGCAACACTTCTGGTATTACTATATGGCGCATTGAATACGGCAACTCCGTTTTGTTTACAAGCTTTTAAATCCACTTGATTAATACCAATACAAAAACAACCAATAGCTTGTAATTTTTTGGCGTGGTCTAATACTTTTTTTGAAATAAATGTTTTTGAACGGATGCCTAAAATGTGAACATCTTTAATGACTTTAATGAGTTCTTCTTCACTTAAAGCTCCGGAGATTTTTTTAACATCCGTATATCCTTGATCCTTAAAATACTGAACCGCTTTATCGCTGATGTTTTCTAAAAACAACACTTTAATTTTAGACTTTGGATAGCTGGTGGGATCGATAGTACTCATAGAACAAAGATAAAAAAATAACTGTTTAGGCGTTCATTAACAATAAATTAAGTCATTTTGGCGTTATATTGCAGTAATAATTCTTTGATACCCCATAAAAGCTAACAGATGATCGTGAGACTAACCCTCATTTTAGGTATATTTTTTTTAAGTTGTTCAGGAGGAACCAGTCAGGGATCTTTTCCTATGGAAGTCATTCGACCTTCTAAACCCTCTCTTTCAGCTGGCGATAAGGAAAAATTAATGGAAGAAATAAAGGCCAAATATGAAAAGCTTTTAGGTACAAAAGGCTTTAGTGGTGAAATTCTTGTGGCAAAAAATGGTGAGATTATTTTTGAAGATTATAAAGGGTTTTCTAATTATTCAAGCAAAACCCCCATGCAACCCGAAACCCCCATTCATTTAGCGTCTATTTCCAAGACCTTTACAGGGATGGCTGCATTAAAATTATGGGAACAAAACAAATTAGACTTAAAAGCACCCGTAACCCAATACCTTCCTAAGTTCCCCTATAGCCAAGTGACTATAGAACAATTATTATCACATCGTAGTGGATTACCTGATTATTCTTATTTTATGGAGAGTCGAAAGTATATATCAGTTCGTGTAAAAAATAAAAAAGGAAGATGGATAAAACGTTTACAACTCGTAAAAAATGAAGCTCCATTTAAAAATGGAAATTATAATAATCAGGATGTATTAGATTTTATGGCTACACGCAAACCACTACCTGCAGCGAGTCCTGATAAAGTTTTCAAATATTGCAACACTAATTATGTGGTACTTGCTTTAGTGATTGAAAAAATCTCCGGAAAGGATTTTCCAACCTATATGAAGGAAACTATTTTCAAGCCGTTGAAAATGGACAACACTTTTATTTTTGACGCACGCATGATTGATAAATACACACCTTCTTATAATGCTCGTATGGTGCCGTATAAAATTGAAAAGTATGATTGCATTTATGGAGATAAAAATGTGTACAGTACAGCGCGTGATATGTTGTTATGGGATAAAGCATTAAATGAAGGGAAATTCTTAAACCAATCCACTTTAAACATGGCTTATGAACCTCAAAGTCCTATCAATAAATATTACCATAACTATGGGTTAGGATGGAGGGTTTTAGTAAGACCTAATGAAGACCGCCTCATTTATCATAACGGATGGTGGCATGGAAATAATACCGTTTTTACCCGTCTTATTAATCAAGCGGCCACTATTATCATTTTAGGGAATAGATTCAATAAATCCATCTATAAAGGCAAGGAATTAGCCTCTATTTTCACAGGGAAGGAAGATACTACTTCTTTAGAGGAGTAAAAATGCCTAAATCTTCCCTTTTTTTGGAAATTTCGCCCTATTTTTGCATCCCCTTAATATTAACTAAAGATTAGATACTTTATGAACAGTTTATTGTTTTATGCCGTACCGGCGATGGGTATTGTAGGTTTGTTGTATACTCTATTGAAATTCAATTGGGTAGCTAAGCAACCTGCTGGTGGAGATCGTATGAAAGAGATCAGTAATTACATAGCAGAAGGAGCTATGGCATTCTTAAAAGCAGAATGGAAAATCCTAGGATATTTTGTGGTGATTGTAGCGTTATTATTAGGATTTATGGCCTCCAAAAATAGTACAAGTCACTGGAGCATTTCAATTGCATTTGTGATTGGAGCCGTTTTTAGTGCTACTGCAGGATATATTGGAATGAAAGTAGCCACTAAAGCCAATGTACGTACTGCTGAAGCTGCTAAAACGAGTTTAGCTAAAGCATTGAAAGTGTCCTTCACAGGAGGATCGGTAATGGGATTAGGGGTTTCTGGCTTAGCAGTTTTAGGTTTAGGCGGATTGTTTTTAATTATCAAACATTTCTTCTCTCCAGATGGAGATGCTGAAGGGATGTTACGTACTATAGAAATTTTAACTGGATTCTCTTTAGGTGCTGAATCTATTGCATTATTTGCGCGTGTAGGTGGAGGTATATATACTAAAGCTGCTGACGTAGGTGCCGATTTAGTTGGTAAAGTAGAAGCGGGTATACCTGAAGATGATCCTCGTAATCCGGCAACGATTGCAGATAATGTAGGAGATAATGTGGGTGATGTAGCTGGAATGGGAGCCGATTTATTTGGATCTTATGTTGCAACAGTATTGGCTACCATGGTATTAGGTCAAGAAGTAACTGGTCCAAATGGTGCAAGATTAATAGATGCTTTTGGAGGTCTATCTCCTATTCTATTACCTATGTTAATTGCAGGTATTGGAATTTTATTATCTATCATCGGAACTTTATTTGTAAGAATAAGTGAAACAGCGGGTCTTAACACTGCCACTGTTCAAAAAGCATTGAACATGGGTAACTATGGTTCTATGATTTTAACTGCAATAGCTTGTTATTTTTTAGTGTCTTACATATTACCTGAAACCATGACATTACGTGGTTTAGAATTTACTAGAAATGGTGTGATAGGTGCTATAGCCGTAGGTTTAATAGTGGGTACTCTAATGAGTATCATCACTGAATTTTATACCGCCATGGGTAAGCGTCCTGTACTAAGCATCATCAAACAATCAAGCACAGGACATGCGACAAATATTATTGGTGGTTTAGCGATAGGTATGGAATCAACCTTCTATCCTATTTTAGTTTTAGCTGCTGGTATTTATGGATCTTTTGCATGTGCAGGTTTATATGGTGTTGCAATTGCAGCAGCAGGTATGATGGCTACAACAGCTATGCAATTAGCTATTGATGCATTTGGTCCAATTGCTGATAACGCTGGAGGTATTGCAGAGATGAGTGAATTACCAGCTGAAGTACGTGAAAAAACAGATATCCTTGATGCTGTGGGTAACACAACTGCAGCAAGTGGTAAAGGTTTTGCAATTGCTTCTGCTGCTTTAACTTCGTTAGCTTTATTTGCAGCTTTCGTAGGTGTTGCTATGCCACATAATCAACATATTGATATTTATAAAGCAGATGTTTTAGCTGCGTTATTTGTAGGTGGAATGATCCCTTATATATTTTCTTCATTAGCTATACGTGCAGTGGGTGAAGCGGCTATGGCAATGGTAGAAGAAGTTCGTCGTCAATTTCGTACTATTCCAGGAATTATGGAAGGTACTGGTAAACCAGAATATGATAAGTGTGTAGCTATTAGTACCGAAGCATCTTTGAAAAAAATGATGTTGCCTGGAGCGATCACTATTATCTCTCCTATCTTAATTGGATTTACTTTAGGTCCAGAAGCTTTAGGAGGATTTTTAGCAGGTGCGACAGTGAGTGGTGTTTTAATGGGTATTTTCCAAAACAATGCAGGTGGTGCTTGGGATAACGCTAAAAAGTCATTTGAAAAAGGAGTTGAAATTAATGGTGAGATGTTCTATAAAAAATCAGAACCACATAAAGCTTCAGTGACTGGAGATACTGTGGGTGATCCATTTAAAGATACCTCAGGTCCTTCTATGAATATTTTGATTAAATTAATGTCTATTGTTTCTTTGGTTATTGCTCCTACTTTAGCGACAATGCGTCCTTCAGAAGCAGTTGTAACAACAAAAACACAAACAGTAGAATTATCTGTGGTAAGTACTGATACAGCCCACAAAATGTTGGGTGGTAATGATACTGCAACAACAGTGACACTTTCTGCCAATACTAAAACATTATTACAAGCATTACAAGAAGAAGGTATTGCTCCTACCGATAATGTGAGAATCATGATTAAAGATGGCAAAATCACAGTGAATGGAAAAGCATTAACTCCCGAACAAAACGCAAAATTTGCTAGTTATTTAAAATAACCATTAGCAATTTTTAATATTCTTTTAACTAAATCCTTCCTGCTAAAACAGGGAGGATTTTTTGTTTGTTCCTATTTTTTCGTAGATTGCTTACGAATATAATCGTATTATTTATGAGCAAGCTATTAAAACCAACCGAAAGTGAATTAGAAATTTTAAGCATCCTTTGGGAAAAAGGAACCGCTACTGTTCGTGAAGTACATGAAGTGGTGAATAAAACAAAGGATGTAGGTTATACGACGACCCTTAAGTTGATGCAAATCATGAATGAGAAAGGATTAGTAACTCGTAACGAAACCGCGAAGACACATATTTATATTCCAAGCTTACAAAAAGAAAAAGCCCAAGAACAATTTTTAGGTAAGATGATTCAAACTTTATTTAGTGGAAGTACCTCGCAATTAGTTTTGCAGGCTTTAGGAAATCACCAACCTTCCGAACAAGATTTAAATGAAATTAAATCAATGATTGAAAAATTGGAACGCAAATAAATGCATTCAATTTTTTAAATTAAATGCATAATCCCAAGTTTATAAAACTTTAAATTAGATGCAGTTTTTATCTCACATACCTTTTAATATGATCAATAATATAGGATTTTTATCCTTGATGTTGTTGGTATATGAGTGTATTAAATATTGCTACCCACAGCATGCTAAAATGTTATTTAGAATTGGATCTTGGATGCAAATTTTGGGGTTATTTCAATTTTTAGTGATGTTAGCGCTTCCCCATATTTTTGGTTCTATTTCTTTAGCGGAATGGATGTCTCAAAAATATATCATCATCCATGATGCTGGTTTATTTAATTTATTACCTATTATAGGTGTTTTATACTGTTCGGTATTGTTTTTCATGATCATAAAAACAGGGTATCAAATTTATGCTGTTCAAAGGATGAAACAAAATGCGGATTATAGTCAATCTAATTATTACAATCAATTCATTGATCATTCAAAATCAATTGCGATTGGTTTATCAAAGGAGGTTAGCTCTCCTATTACTTTTGGATGGTGGACACCCGTAATTTTATTGCCATTTTCAATTTGCAATCACTTGACACTGCAGGAGGTGGAAACCATATTAATGCATGAATTAGCTCATATTTTACGCCATGATTACATCCTGCATATCATATTGACTATTGTTCAAACTATTTTGTTTTTTAATCCTATCATTTATTTATTTAAAAAGGAAACCAACCTACAACGTGAAATAGCATGTGATCAATTTGTCGTGAATCGCAATATTCACAAATTGGATTATATGAACGCTTTGTATAAGTTGGCCTTGGTGTCACATTCCGAAAGTATTCCTACCACAATGGGTGCTTTGGGTACTCAAAATGAATTATTGATTAGAATGAAACAGATGAGTAACGCTGCTAATGTCTCCTTGAAAAACAAGTTGATAACTATCACCCTATTATCTTTATTTGGAATCATGCTTGGTATTTCTAGCTGGAATTTATCTATCAAAAATGGTTTCAAAAACAGTTTTAATGACAATCACATTTCCACTATTATTTCAAAAGCTACTTCTAATAAAGTAAATCCTAATTTTTTAGTAGTTTCTTCTAAAAAGACGTCTGGCAATCATTTGTTGGCGATGAAAAATGCTTCACAAAAGGCTATCAAAAATATATCTTCAAAGGCATCTAATAACCAAATTTTGGCTTCTACAATGAGCCCCCAAAAACATCATGATATTGAAAATGAATCATATTCCATTTTAGTAAAACAAACAATGAAATGGATTCAATCTAGACAAGGCGATAGTTATTTTGCAGGTTTTGACGAATCCGAAGAAGATCTTAATTACACAGTAGCTGAAAAACTATTAATGCGTGCTATTATCTCCAATTATCAACTTAAGAGAGATATTTTAAATAATAAATTGTCTAAAGCCTTAGATCAACAAGAAGCAATTGATACTTTACTAAATAGTAAAGAGTTTGCTGAGATGAAGCAGTTTGAAAAGTGGACTAAAGAATTTTTGAAACAACACCCTACCGAAGCTACTGCGCCCATTGTTTACTAATATAAGGGCCTCCCTCACAAAACAGTTTATCCAAAATACATAGATTATTTAAAAACCCAGTTTTGTCACTGAATACCTGTTGATAAGGCGCTAGTTCTTGATAGGTTGTGTAATTTTTAGGGGTGTAAGGTGATGTATAGTGAACATAAACTCCCTTGTTTGAATGATCGGTTTCATCATTATTACATGATACATCATAAATAGGTAAACTTTCCTCCATTTCAGAAACAATTATCCAAGGAGCTTTTATTTGTTGATGCACCCATATGTGACATGCCATCAAAAATTCAATTAATGTATCAGGTTTTTGTTGATATAAATCAACTAGACTTTGTTCGTAATATTCAAAAAATGGCGCTCTTTTATAGTTAACAGTGATAGCTCTTAAATGCTGTTCTCTCCAAGGTGCCTCATACGCTATACGAATGTCTTGGATAGGTATTTTTTGATCACGTCCGCCAATGAGTGGAATACTTAATGTGAGGGGTCCTTGAGAACTAGCTATTATACATCTATTTTTAAAACTCATTTTAGTAAAAGGTAGATTGGGATTCAAATACACTTTTTGAATAGTATACAAATGTTGTATAAAACTAATGGTGCCAAAATATTGAAAATCGCTTTGAATCATTTTAAGAAAATCTTATTAAAATAAATGAGTGCCTTACGCAAATATCCAATAATTTTAACCAAAACTAGAAAATGCGACTTTATAAATTATTGTTATTAAGTTTAGTGATATTGATAATGTCATGTAGTCAACCTAAACCTTTTGTATTTAAAGGAGTTCAATCTATCAAAATTGAAAAAGCAAGTTGGGGTAAAAATATTTTCAAGGCTGATTTTGTATATGAGAACCCAAATAACTTTTCGTTAAGCTTGCAAAAGTTAGAAGCAGATATTTTTATAAATGATCATCTATTTACACATTACAAATTAGATACTACTTTTTCAATACCAGCAGAAGCCACTTTTAAATTACCAGCCACTATGCAAGTGGAATTAACAGATATCTTAAAAAATAGTGTTGATATCATTTTCAACAGACCTATGAAAATTAATGTCAAAGGGATTTCAACCTTATCTAAAGGAATGTTTACTAAAACAATTCCAATTGAGTTTGAGACAACTCAAAAATTAAATTTAGCGGAAGCACTTAGATAATCAATAAACTTTTCTATTTTAAAGCTATTACAAAAGCCAATACTATTGCATCCAAGTAGATGGACTATTTCTCCATTGCATCAATAAATCCTGTGTAGAGGCATCTACCTCTCCTTTTTCCACTGCTAATTCTATCAAGCTTTGGTAATTTGTCAAAGATAAATAGGGAACGCCTGCGTTTTTAAATGCTTCTTCGGCGATATTAAAACCATAGTTAAATATGGAAACCATACCTACCACATCTAATCCTGCATTTCTTAAAACATCTACCACTTGCAAACTGCTTTTCCCAGTGGAAATTAAATCTTCAATAACTAATATTTTATTACTTGGCTGATAAGCTCCTTCAATTTGATTACCTAAACCATGTTCTTTAGGTTTTGGACGAACATAAATATAAGGAAGCTTTAATTGATCCGCTGCCATAGCGCCCCAAGGAATACCAGCAGTTGCTACCCCAGCTAACATATCTGCCCCTTCAAATTTTTCAAATATCACATTACACATTTCACTTTTGATAAAATCACGAACATAAGGAAACGATAAAACCTTGCGATTGTCACAATAAATAGGACTTTTCCATCCGCTAGCCCATGTAAATGGATTATTTGGGCTTAATTTTACAGCACCTACTTGAAGTAGTTTTTCGGCAACGGCTTTTTGATTCGTCATGTAATTTGAATATTGTAATGAATTATTGCAGCGAAATTAAAGTCAATTTCCCTAAAACGGCTCAAGAGTTACTAAATACTTTACACATTTTATGTCAACAACTATAATTGCAGCCGGTGGAATTGTCATGAATCCTAAACAAGAGATTTTATGGATTTTTAGACGAGGGTTTTGGGATTTACCCAAAGGGAAATTAGATCCAGGGGAAACCATACCCCAATGTGCATTAAGAGAAGTACAAGAAGAAACAGGTTTAACTCAAATACATCTCAACGAAATAATCACGATCACTTATCATGACTATTTTGACAACTATTTAAATACTCAAGTGACTAAGGAAACACATTGGTATAAAATGAGTATACAAGATTTACAAAATGGTATTCCTCAAACCGAAGAAGATATTGAAAAAATGGAATGGTTCTCTTTAGATGCATTAGGAATACCCATGCAACATACCTATGAAAATATAAAACTAGTTATAGCAGCTTATCTAAAAAGTGAATAGTTCAACCTACTTTTTATTATGAAAGTATCGTTTGATTAAGATAAAATCGTGTTCACTAGATAAGGAATTAATAGTATGCACTATTTGTTGTGCGCTAAAGATTTAATAACCACTTCGGGTAAAAAGGGTGATGCATCTCCCCCATTTCTTAAAATATCTCTTACAATGGTGGAAGCGACTGATGTAAACTTGGGTTCACCAGTTAAAAATAGCGTTTCAATATGTCGATCCATGGTTCTGTTAGCATCTGCAATTGTTTTCTCATATTCAAAATCACTCACGTAACGAATACCTCTTAAAATAAAATGAGCATTGATAGATTGACAAAACTTAACGGTTAAACCATCATAAATAGCAACTTCTACTTTGGGTTCATTTTTATAAATTTCTTCAAACCAAATTTTACGTTGCTCTGCCGAAAACATTGGATTTTTAGCTGCATTAATACCAATACCTACTACTACTTTATCAAAAATAGGTAATGACCTATCGATGATATCAATATGACCCAAAGTAACTGGATCAAATGTTCCTGGAAAGAGGCAAATTCTTTGCATGCAATAAAAGTAATAAAATATTAGTGAAAACTACGTGGTAGGTTGTGTTCTTCCCGTTAATAGGTATAAACAAGCCATTCTAACCGCCACTCCATTTTCAACCTGGTCTAAAATTATAGAATGTGGGCTATCTGCTACATCACTATCTAATTCTACCCCTCTATTAATAGGGCCAGGGTGCATAATGACTATTTCTTTAGAAAGCTTGTGTAAGCGATTTTTAGTAATCCCATAAGCTAGATTATATTCTCTTAGGGAGGAGAATAAAGGCTGATTTTGACGTTCTAATTGAATTCTAAGCACATTGGCAACATCACACCAAGCTAGTGCTTTGTCAATGTTGTATTCAACTTGTATATCCATCGCTTCCTTCAAATAAGTTGGTATTAAGGTTGGTGGGCCAGAAACCATCACTTCAGCTCCCATTTTTTTAAGCAGATAAATATTACTTAAAGCAACTCGACTGTGCATGATATCGCCTATGATCGCCACTTTTAAACCTTCTAATTTTCCCAGCTTTTCTTTCATCGAAAAAGCATCTAATAAAGCTTGTGTAGGATGTTCATTAATACCGTCTCCTGCATTGATAATTGCAGCATCAATATGTTTTGCAAGATAATGGGGAGCCCCTGAAGCACTATGCCTCATGACCACCATATCCACTTTCATACTTAAAATATTATTAACCGTATCCAATAAGGTTTCTCCTTTAGCGGCAGATGAATTAGATACTGTAAAATTAACCACGTCCGCTGAAAGCCTTTTTTCTGCTAATTCAAATGAAATACGAGTTCGGGTAGAATTTTCGTAAAATAAGTTTACAATGGTAACGTCTCTTAAGGTAGGAACCTTTTTAACGGGCCTTTGTAAGACTTCTTTAAACTGAGTTGCGGTAGATAAAATAAGTTGGATATCCTCGGTTGTGAGGTCCTTGATACCAAGAAGATGTTTGGTAGTTAGTGCCATTAAAAAACAAAATTAATATAATTATTTGAACTGACCAATAGATACTATGCTTCTACTTGTAAAATAACATCATCTACCCCATCATTTTCCTGCCATCTCACTTTTACTTTATAAGGGGATTCGTCTACCATTTCCTTACCTGTAAAATCCGGTTGAATGGGTAATTCACGGCTAGGTTTACGATCTACAAGGACACATAAACTAACTTTTGAAGGTCTCCCAAAGGATAATAAAGCATCCAAAGCGGCTCTGATGGTTCTGCCGGTAAATAACACATCATCTATTAAAATGACCGTTTTCCCTTCAATACTAAAGGGTAAATCGGTTTGTGTCGCTAAATGTAGTTCACGACGGATATCATCACGATAAAATGTAATATCCAGTTTTCCATAAATAACCTGTTCGGCAGGAATTTCCTTTTGCAGAGCAGCTACAATACGATCACTTAAGTAAACCCCTCTTGGCTGCAATCCTACAATCACAGCATTTTTCAAACCAGGATAGGTTTCCAAAATTTGATGCGCTAATCGCTTTACGATACTGGGTAGTTGTTGTTCACTAATTAAGGTCATTCCATAAAATTTTAATAAAATTACAGCTTTTTGTCAAATTTAAAGGGGCTTAATGATTCCCTTTGTATTTTGCAGTCATGCTGGAGATTAAGCAACTTTCATTGGTTCAATTTAGAAATTACGTACAAACTCAATTTGATTTCACTCATCGAATTGTTGGAATTGTAGGTGCCAATGGAATGGGGAAAACCAATATTTTAGATGCTTTGTATTATTTGTCTTTCACGAAAAGCTATTTTAATCGCCCGGATGCTCAAAATGTACATCATGCCTATCAGGGAATGAAAATAGAAGGGAAATTCATCATTAACCTAAATGAAGTCAATATTAAATGTATTCTTAGAGAAACTTTAAAAAAGGAATTTTATTTTGATGAAGAATTGATTCCAAAATATTCACAGCATATTGGTAAAATACCTTGTGTTATGATTGCTCCCGACGATGTTCAAATAATAACAGGGAGTAGTGAAGAAAGACGCAAATTAATGGACAGTTTATTGTCTCAAATTTACCCTGACTATTTAAAGACACTTATTCAGTACAATAAAGTTTTATTACAAAGAAATAGTTTATTAAAGATGGCTGCTGAAACTGGTCAGCTTGACACTTTGTTATTGGAAACGCTGAATGAACAACTTATTCAAAATGGAAATCCCATTCATCAATATCGAAAGGAATTATTGAAAGAATGGTTACCCCTCATTTTAAATTTATACGAACATATTGCAGGCCAATTGGATCAAATAGATATTCAATATCAATCTGCATTACATCAGGAAAGTTTTGAAAATTTATTACATCTGTCCTTACCCAAAGATAAAATTTTACAAAGAACACAATTTGGTATTCATAAAGATGATTTGTTGATTACGATACAGCAACAGTCTTTTAAACAAGAAGCTTCCCAGGGGCAAAGAAAAAGCTTATTGTTTGCGATTCGTTTAGCCGAATGGATACTCATTAAAAAATATAAAGGCTACGCTCCTATTTTATTAATGGATGATATTTTTGAAAAGTTAGATGAAAAAAGGATGATTCAATTATTAGATTGGGTCAGTCAATCCACAGATGGTCAAGTTTTTATCACAGATACACATAAAGACAGATTAACGTCATTACTGGGGAAACATTTAACCTCATATCAATTAATTGAATTATAAAAAGTGTAAATTGCTGCTATGGGATTATTTAAATTGGGCGATGCATTAAAGGACTTCGTTCAAAATAGTAAATTAAAGAATGGCATTAGAGCTGCACAAATTGAAGAAGTTTGGTCAGAAATTATGGGGGTTACTGTGGCAAAATATACAGATAAAATTTACATATTTAATCAGAAACTTTTTATTGAAACAAGTATAGGTCCTTTAAAAAACGAATTAGGTTTTCAAAAAACACAAATCATTCAAAGAGTAAATGAAAAGATGGGTGAAAATGTGATTACCGAAGTAATCATAAAATAATTAAACTGTTTCTGCGTCATTCATCACCTCTCTCATCAAGTCATTCATAGTAAGGACTCCCTTGAATTCCATTTCATCAAATACAGGCAAGTAACGTGTTTTGTATACATTCATTAATACCATGCAACGTTTTAAATCCTCATCGTAACTCACCACAGGTAAATTATTAGACATAATATCTTTCACAGTGGTAGCATCTGACTTTCTGCCTTCCAATTTAATTTTATGTGTATAGTCGCGTTCCGACATGATTCCTAAAAACTCTTCGTTGTTCTTTATCACCACATAACTTAGGTTTTCAGCTTTCATTATAGTTAAAGCTTCAATGACTTTAGTGTCAGGAGAAACCACATTAAAGTGTGGCCCTTTCTTTAAAATGATCGTTTTAATCTTTGACATAAAACTGTATTTATATCAAAGTTAGTTTAGTTTACTTGTAATCTAAATAACTAATTTTTTGCATGATGTTGGATCCATTCATGACCATCACTGTTGGCCAAACTCTTGCTGCTGTTTTAATTAATGTAATGTCTGCAATAAGGATGTTTTGATTTTTTAAAATCTCAGAAGCGCCTGATTTATCAGCAGTTACAACATATACAAGGGTATGTTTACTTTTAACTTTAGCAAGTAAGGTTTCCCAAGGAACAGACGAATCTATTTTTCCGGCGAAAATTAAAACATAAGGCAGCGGGTTCGAAAACAGCTGTTGGGTCGTATCCACTCCGTTTAAAGTAGTTAAAGTAAAATCTTCTATAGCAGGCTTTAATCCATTTCCTTTTGTAATCACTACTTCTTTTCTGTCTTTATAGACATAGGTAGAATCAAAATTTTCAGGGAAATTACTAGCATCAAAAATATATTTCTTTCCTCCTTTTTCAAATTCCATCATAATAGCGACACTATCTGGAATGGCACCTTGTGGCATTTTCATTTTTTCAACAATATCGTTTCCTTGTTTATAAGGTAAACAATCAATGATTGGTAAATGATCTAACACCTGTTTTTGACCATACCCTACTGCAAAAGTAGAAATTAATAAAATAAATATACCTAATGCAGGATACGTATTTGTTTTTACTTTCTTCTTATTAAATAATAAAATGATAATGGATAATAAAAGCAGAATATCCTTTATAAATGAAGTTTGAGGGGTAAGAGGAATACAATCTCCAAAGCAACCACAGGTTTTAATTTTTCCAGAAAATAAGGCATACCCTGTTAAGAAGGTAAAGAAGACAATTAGAGCCAATAATAACCAAAGTGTTTGTTGATAAGGGTATTTAATTATTAAAGCAATACCTGTAACAATTTCTAGGACATTCATAAATAAAGACAAGGCTAAAGTATAATCCGAGAAAAAGCCCATTCCCCATACATCAAAAAATTCCTGCATTTTATAACTTAACCCTAATGGATCATTGGCTTTTATTAAACCTGAAAAAATAAATAAAATACCTACAGACCAGCGTAAAATTTTTAAGAAGTTTTGCATGGTTATTTTTAAAATGGTAAATGTGAATGAATGTTCTCGATTACTAATGTTTCCCTTCTTCAATTTGAATAAGTGCAAACACCGAATAGTTTAAAATATCAACAAAGTTAGCGTCAATCCCTTCGCTAATGATTGTTTTTCCATCATTGGTTAATATTTGTCTTATGCGCATAAGCTTCATTAATATTAAATCAGCATAACTTTCTTGACTCATATCTCTCCATGCTTCACCGTAATCATGATTCTTATCTAACATTGTAGATTTTGCGAAATGTACATATTCATCATACATACTTTGAACTTGATCAACAGGCAATTCTTCTACTTTAGGATCTCCTAATTTTAATTGAATTAAACCAATTACAGAGTAATTAATAATGCCTTTGAATTCAGAAGCAATATCATCACCCACTTTTTGAGTACCAATATCCTGTATAGTTCTAATACGAAGTGCCTTAATGAAGATTTGATCTACTACCGAAATAATCCTTAATACACGCCATGCGGTACCGTAATCCTTGGTTTTTTTGATAAAAATATCACTACAAGAAGCTATCGCTTGATCAAATTGTGTAGAAGTTTGACTCATGAAAAATGACCTAATTAGTCGGTTAGTTAATATCTTTGAACCCTTGCAAGATAATCAATAACCACTTTATAATAAAACTATGTTCATAAATGCCGCACATCATTTGAAATGGGATCTTTCCTCCCCTCAAGTCATGGGCATTTTGAATGCTACCCCCGATTCATTTTATGCCCATAGCCGGGTAGAACATGAAAATGGAATCCTTCAAAAAGTGAGTCAATTTATCCATGAAGGAGTCCAAGTGATTGATGTGGGTGGGCAAAGTACTCGACCAGGAGCAGATCGTGTTGATATTGCGACAGAAATAGCAAGAGTGGTTCCTGTCATAGAAATGATCCATCATCATTACCCCCATCAACTCATCTCCATTGACACCTATCAAAGTGTAGTTGCTGAAGCAGCTATTAATGCAGGTGCTCATATTATTAATGATATTAGTGCGGGTAGTTTTGATCCTTCCATTTTAAAGGTGGTGATTCAATATAACGCAGGATATATAGGAATGCATTTAACGGGAAAGCCCGAAACCATGCATGAAATTGAAAATAGAACAGCATTAATACCTGCCTTAATATCTTATTTTGAAGCAAAAAAGCAACTATTCAAAAAAAAAGGAATTGATAACTGGGTCATTGATCCAGGATTTGGATTTGGAAAAACCCTCACAGAAAATTTTGAGATGGTGCAAAAATTAGATCAATTAAAAGTACTGGAATTACCCATCTTATTAGGCGTGTCACGTAAATCAGCCATCTATAAAACCTTAGGCATCACACCCGAAGAATCGCTTAATGGAACCACCGTATTAAATACAATTGGTTTATTAAAAGGGGCTTCCATTTTAAGAGTGCATGATGTGAAAGAGGCAGTGGAACTGATTCAACTCATCCCCTATTTGAAATAATAAGTTTAGAATAAAAATGAGATGTTATATTTCATTCAAAGATTTTATATTTCAAGCAAATAGGATTTGCTTATTTTCAAATAATATACTCTATTAAGCGTACCTTAAAAAAAAGCGTCCCGAATCATAATAGATAAGGGACGCTTTTTTATGTCAACTAAAAAATTGAAATTATTTTTTAGGAGCTGCTGGAGCTTCAGCAGTTCTCTTAGTTACATCTTGAATTTCTAGATCAAAAGCTAAACTTTCGTATGCTTTGATTTGTCCATTAGGTTGAGGGCCATAAGCTAACATAGCAGGAACATAAATAGTTCCTTTTCCGCCTTTACCAAAATATTGTAAACCAATATCCCATCCTTGAATTACTGAATTAGTCAATACTTTCACGTCAAATGGTTTTGCTGCTGGATCATTAGGTTTAATGTTCGTATCAAAAACCTTACCATCAAAACTATATCCTTTGTAAAACACACTAGCTATTTTAGTAGAATCAATTTTATTAGCAGCATCGCCTGCTTCTTTAACAACTACAAATACACCTTCAGGTGATTGTATTGCTTTAATTTTATTCTTATCTAAATAAGCTTTGATGTTATTGATTTCTCTATTTTTTTCAGCTAAAGTTTCTTTTTTATAGTCAGCATCTACTTTAGAAACATCAGCAAATACGTCTAAGATTTCAGCTTTACCTAAGATGACATCTTTTGCTTTAAATACTTCATTGTATTGTACCGCACCCATTTTAACTAAAGTGTCAATACTTAAAGAGAAGTCAACCTTATCTCCTTTTTTACAATTAATAACAATTTCAGTAAATGTGTATTTACCCAATCTTGCAGTGTCTATAGGGAAATAAACTGGGATAACACCATAAGTAGAACTTAATACAGTGTCTTTAGTTTTTAATTTGTACTCAATATTGATTTTTACAAATTGGCCTTGTTCCAATTTTTTAGCATTACCACTTCCGTGAGTGATTTTGTAAAGCATTCCAGAAGGGGCTTTTTCATATTGGTTACAACTTGCAAACAATACAATAGCAGCTACTAACTTTAAAGTTGATTTTATCATTTTATTTTAATTGTGTTAATTGGGTTTTATAATTTTCTATAATGGTTTTAAAATCTTGTAAGGTTTCTTCAACCGATTTCGAAGAACGACCACCCGCAGCATTCGCATGCCCACCTCCTTCAAAATGAGTTCTTGCAAATATATTAACATCAAAGTTACCTTTGCTTCTAAAACTCCATTTTCTTTCTTCTTCTC